>NZ_JADBRA010000012.1:0-166641 GCF_014896205.1 Enterobacter cloacae complex sp. I2 | reverse complement strand
CAGAAGTGAAACGCCGTAGCGCCGATGGTAGTGTGGGGTCTCCCCATGTGAGAGTAGGGAACTGCCAGGCATCAAATTAAAGAAACCCCGTACCGTAAGGTGCGGGGTTTTTTGCTTTGTGCGCCAGAAAATACCGGGTGGCGGCACCGCCTGACCGTGCCTACAATTGTTAAAACGCTTTTAACAATGGTGCTGCTTTGATACGTCCCTTTGATTACCAACAAGATTTTGCCAACATTAATTTCCGTGACCATCCAGAGCTGTATCAGGTGGGGCGGGGAGAGCAGGGTGTGCTCATGGTGGAACCTTACAAAAGCGAGATCCTACCGCACTGGCGATACAAAAATGCTGAAGTTGCAGCGCGATCGGCAAAAGAAATATACGCCCTGTTTGAAGAATATCGTCAGCAAAACGACTTTGTGGGTATGGATATGGCGCGTAAATTCATTCAGATGGGCTATACCCGCGCCAGGCGATACGCCAATCATAAAGGCGGTAAAAAGTACGATGAGAAGCGCCAGGTCAAACCGCTGGATTGCGATCCCGTAAAAGCAGAAGCCGCCGCGGTCTTCAAAAAGTGGTGGGATAAAATTCGTGCAGATGAAGATTATTTGCAGCGAAAAAAGGCGCATCAGCAGAAGTGGGGATAATTACTACGTCCGCTAATAATTCGATACCTGATCGAGTTCACAAAACGCAATGAAACATATTAGAAACATTTTATTTACCTAACGATTCGTTTTAAATCCGGTTTTACTGTTTGTGGGCAATGGCCCGCAATGTGAGACAGGGGATTTTAAAATGACAGAAACCGTAGCCAGTGCAGATACGGATAACACCAATTTGGCAAATAAGGATACCCGTCGTCGGGTTTGGGCAATCGTTGGGGCCTCCTCGGGAAACCTCGTAGAGTGGTTTGACTTTTACGTCTATTCATTCTGTTCACTCTATTTTGCCCATATCTTTTTCCCGTCAGGGAATACCACCACTCAGCTTTTGCAAACCGCAGGCGTTTTTGCCGCCGGGTTCCTGATGCGCCCTATCGGTGGATGGCTATTCGGCAGGATCGCAGACAGAAAAGGGCGCAAGACCTCCATGCTCATCTCCGTATGCATGATGTGCGTCGGCTCTCTGGTGATTGCCTGCCTGCCTGGATATGACACTATCGGAACATGGGCACCCGCATTGCTGCTGCTGGCTCGTCTGTTCCAGGGGCTGTCAGTCGGTGGCGAATACGGCACCAGTGCGACATACATGAGCGAAGTGGCGGTTGAAGGCCGAAAAGGTTTCTATGCATCATTCCAGTATGTGACCCTCATTGGCGGACAGCTGCTGGCGTTGCTGGTTGTAGTGATCCTGCAACAAATCCTTAGCGATGAAGATTTGCGCGCCTGGGGCTGGCGCATCCCGTTTGCTATGGGCGCTGCCCTGGCGGTTGTCGCCCTGTGGCTACGCCGTCAGCTTGATGAAACCTCTCAACAGGAGGTCAGGGCGCTGAAGGAGGCGGGCTCAATGAAGGGGCTCTGGCGAAACCGCAAAGCATTTTTGATGGTGTTAGGTTTTACCGCCGCGGGCTCGCTAAGTTTCTATACCTTCACCACCTACATGCAAAAATATCTGGTTAACACCACGGGCATGCATGCAAACGTTGCGAGTGTCGTCATGACGGTGGCGTTACTGGTCTTTATGCTTATCCAGCCGATTGTCGGCGCGCTGTCGGACAAAATAGGTCGCCGCACCTCCATGCTGATCTTTGGCGGCATGCTCACCCTGGGTACCGTTCCGCTTTTGACTGCGCTACAGCAGACAACGTCGCCGTATGCCGCTTTTGCGCTGATCATGGTGGCACTCATCATTATCAGTTTTTACACGGCAATCAGCGGCATTTTGAAGGCGGAAATGTTTCCCGCACAGGTGAGGGCGCTGGGTGTAGGCCTCTCTTATGCGGTCGCGAATGCCCTGTTCGGCGGTTCGGCGGAGTATGTCGCGCTATCGCTTAAGTCGTGGGGCAGTGAAACGACCTTCTTCTGGTATGTCACCGTAATGGGAGCGCTGGCGTTTATTGTCTCGCTGATGCTGCATCGCAAAGGAAAAGGTATCCGCCTTTAATAATGTGCCATCTGCCAGACGGCGTAGCCAGTTGTTGCGCCGGCTACGTCCCACGCAAAATCTTTCCAGCTCCAGCCGCTTCCTGAGGGGCGGCTATCCCAAAGCTCTTTCGATGCCCCCAGGCTTATGGAGAACATCAGGCCCATTGTGGCACTTCGATCCCGGCTATATCCCTGGTGCAGCGCATACTCATTGCCCGCAGCGGACAACATTGCAGACGCCAGAAAGTGTTGAGCTTTGTCCTGACCCGACCAGCTATCATTCGCCATATGGCTGCAACCGGTCAGGAAAAGAGGGATTATCAGGAAAGGGGTACGCATTAACAGGCTCCATAAAAAAGCCCCGTCAGTGACAGGGCCCGGGAATTACAGAATACGGCTAATGAGGCGATCGATACGGATCCGACGTAGACGGCGAATCAGCTTGCGAACTTTCACCGGATAATCCGCGATGCTTTGCAGATCGCGGTAATGACGAACCACTGTGGTATGCGTGCGTATAAGCTCCAGCTCACGATCGCGTTTCGCGGCTAACGCATGCTGAGGATCGTGAATCAGGATGGCATTCTCCAGATCCAGACGCCAGGCGCGCGGGTTCAGGTTATTACCGGTCAACAGCATCCACTCATCATCGACCCACATCCCTTTGAGATGATAGCTGTTATCTTCATCTTTCCAGAGACGCACGACCAGCTGGTCCGTGTTCACGTAGTACTGTAAACGGCTCAGGAAGCGACGCAGGTTAATCTCATAAAGATAAGGCAGTGCGCCGATGATCTTGAAAGGCTGATCTTCCGGAATGAAAAAGTCGTTTGCCGTTTTATCCCCGACGATGATTTCCACCTTTTTACCCTCACGCAGCAGCTGAATAATATTGCGCACCAGAACGGCGGGAAGGTTGAAGTATGGGGTGCAGATAGTGAGCTTATGCTCCGCGCACGGCATCAAATGGAAAATCGTCTTGTTCAGCAGGCTGGTTTTTCCCAGGCCTACCAGCGGCGTAACGGACAGCTCGTCATTACTGGCGTCCCCCTGTAAACGATAAACCGCATCGCGCAACTCCTGGCGGAAGGAGCGAACGTCGTTTTTGATTTCCGGGCTTTTCGGGCGATGAGGATCGTCAAGACGGTGGACACCCCGACCATGAACCAGGTTTTTATCTACCCAGTTGAACATGATGTCGGCCATCTGTGGATTGCGGATCAGATGGTAGCGATCGTAACGGTATTTATCGAGCTGATGGAGATAAACATCATTCAGGCTGGCGCCGCTGTAAAGAACGCTGTCATCAATGATAAATCCTTTGAAATGAAGAACGCCAAGCGCTTCACGGGTATTCACGGGCACACCATACACCGGAATATCGATCCCCGGGTTCTCCTGGGCCGTGCGGCAATACCAGTCAGCGTTAGTGTTCGAGGCGGCCGCGCCAATACGGCCACGCTGCGCGCGGTGCCAGTCAACCAGCACACGAACGTCCAATTCCGGACGTTGACGTTTCGCTTCATAGAGCGCGTTCAGGACAGCACGCCCACCTTCATCCTGTTCAAGATAGAGCGCCACAATGCAGATACGTCGCGTCGCGCTGGCAATCTTTTCCAGAAGCGTCTCCCGGAAACGAGCGGGAGCATAAAAGAACTCTACATCATCAACTGACTGAGAAATCTTCGGTAGTTGAGCAAGGTGTTGTTGATGTTTATTACGCTTAAATTTTGACAACATCACAGTGCGTTTCTTCTCTGTTCATTGAAGGGTTGTCTGTACCAGGCAAACAACATAAGCGGACAATGATACCCCAGTGATGCGAAAAGTGGGTAACATTTCCAGAAGCTTACTCGTGTTTATCCGTTGATGTCAGGCTGAGGGACAGGGAGACAATGCCTTCATCCAGCTGGATATCAACGTCAAAACCGAGCTTCCGCGCCAGGGTCACCATACCCCGATTATTTGGCATAGTAATGCCGTTCAGGCGTGACAATCCGTGATCGCGCGTATATCCAATGAGTTTTTCGAGCAGCCTTCTGCCCAACCCCAAACCTTTAAGATCGGAACGCACCAGCACGGCAAACTCCGCATCTACGTTATCCGGGTCGGAAATGGCGCGCGTCACGCCGAGGATCTCCTCTCCCTCTCCGGAACGGCGAACCGCCACAATCGCCATTTCTCGATCGTAGTCGATCTGGGTCATATTGGCTAAATCGTCGTGGGTAAATTCGTTGATTTCGCTGAAATAGCGATAGTATAAGTCTTCCTTCGTCACCTGCGAAATGAACGCTCGCAGCAGCGGCTCGTCTTCCGGCAGGATAGGGCGAAACAGCGCCCGCTCTCCATTTTTCATCTCCACCCACTCTTCCAGATGAAGCGGATAAGGACGAATGGCGAGACGGCTTTCCCGGTCACCAACAAATGACGCAATTTCCAGCGTCACGTCGAGGGCCGTAAATTCATTTCCGGAAGCGAGGAGCGGGTGGATATCCAGGCGCTGGATCTCCGCACAGTCAACAATGAGGTTAGAGACCTTCACCAGAAACTGGCTTAATCCGGCGATATCAAGCGGCCTCAGAGCGCTTCTCCCGCGGATTTTTTTACTTTTAATGGCCTGAATAATTAAATAACGCGCCAGGTTCATGTTTAGTGGTGGAAGCGCGACAGCCGCCTGTTCTTCAGGCCGCCATTCAACGCCGCCTTCACCCAGCATAATGAGCGGACCAAAAACCGGATCGTGTTCGACTACCACGCGCAGCTCCTGCGCGCCCGCACGGTTAGCCATGCTCTGCACCAGCAGGCCGTGGATCCTGGCCTGTGGCCACGTCATTTTCACGCGATCGATAATGGCATCCGCGGCCTGTTGCACTTCTGTCGCGGTGCGCAGATACAGCATGACGCCCTGCACATCTGATTTGTGCGGAATATCGGGTGAGCGCAGCTTTAGCGCGACCGGATAGCCAATCTGCTCAGCGATATGTACCGCCTCGGCGCTGTCGCCGGCAATCCAGGTGGGCAGCGTTTGTATCCCATAGCTGCCAAGAATGGGTTGCACTTCATGCGTATCAAGCGACGTGGCGCCCTCTTCGATGGCCTGCTGCAATAGCCTGTGCACGTCCACCGAATTTGCTGTGAGGTTGCCCGGCAGGGCAGGTGTTTCACGCAGCTGCTTCTGGTTGCGGCGGTATTCAACCATATGCATAAACGCGGTAATGGTGCCCTCCGGCGTGCGGTAGGTTGGCAGCCCGGCTTCACTGAACAGACGCCGCGCTTCCTGTGAGGAGAACTCGCCGCACCAGTTGGTCAGCAGGGTGACGTATTTGCCGCGCGGATGGTTTCGGACAGTCTCAATCAGCGCGCGTGCGCTTTCACTGCCGGGCGCAGCGGCGCTGGGTGAATGAATGATCATCAGCGCATCGAAATCCTGACTGTCGAGCAGGAGGGAGATCGCCCTGATGTAGCGATCGCTTGTGGCATCATCGCGTAAATCGAGCGGATTACCGGGAGTAACGCTGCCCGGCAGCACCTCCCGCAGGCGCTGAAGCGTCGCTTCGCCCAGCGTTGCCAGCTTGCCGTTGCGCAGCCACAGTTCGTCCAGCGCCAGTGCGGCGGGAGCGGCGCCGTTGCTGACGATCATCAGCTTTTCACCGCGCAGGGGGCGCATGTGGCTTAACGTTTCGACGGCAGAAAAAAGCTCGTGCGTATCCTGAACCCGCAGCAGACCGGCGCGCTGGATCGCGGCATCCCAGGCGGGATCCATCCCGGAATGGGAATGCAGCAGGCGCTGCGCCGCCGGGCTGCGCCCGCTTTTGATGACCAGAATCGGTTTATTACGCGATGCGCTACGCGACGCCGACACAAAACGACGGGCGTCGCTCAGGTGTTCAAGATAGAGCAGGATCGCGCTGGTTTTGCTGTCACGCGCCAGGAAATCCAGCAGTTCATCAACGTCAATGTCCAGGCTGTCACCCAGGGCGATGAAGTAGGAGAAGCCCATCTCACGCTGTTGTGCCCAGTCGAGGATCGTATTGGATACCGCAGCCGACTGCGAAATAAAGGCCAGCTTACCTTTACGGATCGGAACCGGGGAGAAGCTGGCATTCAGCCCTTGCCAGGGGGCAAGCAGACCCAGGCTGTTTGGACCAAGAATACGCATCTGGTAGCGGCTGGCACAGGCCAGCAGCTCAGGCTGCTGCTCAGGAGGCGACGAGAGAATAATGCAGGTTTTACAGCCTTTCTGGCCGAGCGACTCAAGCAGTTCGAGGTTTCGTTTCGCATGCGTACAGAGCACGGCGAGGTCGGGAATGAACGGTAAACTTTGCACGTCCGGCCACGCCAGCACCCCCTGAACTGCCTTATAGGCGGGCGTAACGGGCATGACCGGGCCATTAAACCCGCCAGCCAGCAGATTGCGCATCATCAGATACCCTGCGCGGTCCGGTTTCATTGAGGCGCCAATAACGGCAATGGATTTCGGACGAAGTAGCGCTTCTAACCCTCTCTGGCTCATGCAGGCCTCCCGTGAATGCAAGCGACCTGATGATTTTAAACGCTTTCTGTCTCAGTTGCTGTGACGCTACCCTTATGAACGGTTTTTCCCGCAAGATAACGTTCGCGGAAGCAGGAGAAGTGACTGCCCAGCGCGCTGGCTGCCTGGGTATCGCCTGCCAGATCCAGTAGCGCAATCGCGACCTCCGCAGTGCAGTACTGGCCGTCGGCATGGGCTTCGCGCAGGCGATAGGCCGAAACGCGCGACAGATCGACGGAAATTACCGGCAGCGCATCAAGATACGGGCTTTTGCGAAACATCTTTCTCGCTTCCGTCCAGGTGCCGTCAAGCATAATAAACAGCGGCGGTTGACCGGATGGCGGCGCCGAAAGCACCTGACGATGTTCGCCTGCATACGATGCAGGGAAAACGACCATTGGCTGATATTCCGGGCTTGCCACCAGGTCGAGCAGTGCCTGAGGTGGCTCAGTGCGCGACCACTGAAACGCCGCTGTGTCTGGCAGAATATCGGCGATCAGGCGCCCCGTATTGCTGGGCTTCATCGGTTCGGTATCAAACATGACCAGACAAAAGCGGCTTTTCGCCTCGCTCGGCGCAAGCGTTTCGCACAGGCACACCTTCAGCGGTAAAAGGCAGCGCTGGCAGCGGCGAATACGATTGCCTCGGGCCAGAAAAGGGCGGGTGGCGCGAGCAAGGCGCTCGGCGCGTAATTGAAGTACAGCGTTAACAGTCATGGGCGAAAAGGCAGGAAAAACCCCATTTTCGCAGAGGAGAGAACGGGGCACAAGATGTGCCCCGTGAATGTTACAGGGATTCGTTTAACCAGCTGTCGAAAGGCGCTTTTGGCACGGCACCGTTGAGCATGTCGATCACTTCACCATTTTTGAAAATCATAATGGTGGGAATGCTGCGGATGCGAAAACGGGCGCTGAGCTCACGTTCGGCTTCGGTATTCACTTTCACAAAACGCATTTTCCCGCTGCGCTCTTCCGCCACGTCTTCGAAAATTGGCGCAAAGTTACGGCAAGGGCCGCACCACGGCGCCCAGAAATCGACCACAACAGGCAGATCGTCCTTGAGGAGTTTGTCCAGCGTAGCACCCGTCGCGTTAATGACATCGCCATTAAATAATTCGTGGCCACAACGCCCGCATTTCGCACCGTCATCCATCCGATCGTCCGGAATGCGGTTTAAAGCCTGACAGTTGGCACATACGGTATTCATAACTAACCTCTGATAGAGCCGTGGAACAACGGCAGAACGCCGATAATGTTTCTGATATGTTACATATTATCAGTGAGCCTGTATGAAACGACAACGCGTTTTATTCAATGGGAACAATAGTCACAGGCTTTTGTACGAAATTATGGCTATGAGCTTGCACATCGGGTAATCTGCGCGCTTCGCGCAGCGCTGGTGGAGAAAAGCATGAACGACGAAATGAAAAACAAAAGCGGCAAGGTCAAAGTGATGTATGTCCGCAGTGATGATGACTCTGATAAACGCACCCAAAATCCGCGTACCGGAAAGGGTGGCGGGCGTCCAGCGTCTTCTCGTGCAGACGGTGGCCGTCGCCCCGCCCGCGATGACAGAAATAACCGCGGCGATGACCGCAAACGTGATGACCGTAAGCGTGACGATCGCAAACGCGACGATGTTGTCCGCGACGGTGGATCGCCATGGCGTACCGTTTCGCGCGCGCCGGGTGAAGAGGCGACTGAAAAGGCCGATCACGGCGGTATCAGCGGAAAAAGCTTTATCGATCCGGAAGTGCTGCGTCGTCAGCGTGCGGAAGAGACCCGTGTATACGGCGAGAACGCCTGTCAGGCGCTGTTCCAGAGCCGGCCGGAGTGTATCGTTCGCGCATGGTTTATCCAGAGCGTGACCCCGCGCTTTAAAGAAGCGCTGCGCTGGATGGCGGCGAACCGCAAAGCCTACCACGTGGTTGACGATGCCGAGCTGACTAAAGCGTCCGGTACTGAACACCACGGCGGCGTCTGCTTCCTGATCAAAAAACGTAACGGCACTACCGTGCAGCAGTGGGTCAGCCAGGCGGATGCCGATGACTGCGTGCTGGCGCTGGAAGATGTGGGTAACCCGCATAATCTGGGTGCGATGATGCGTAGCTGCGCGCACTTTGGCGTGAAAGGCGTGCTGTTACAGGACGCCGCGCTGCTGGAATCCGGTGCGGCAATCCGTACCGCGGAAGGCGGTGCAGAGCACGTTCAGCCGATCACCGGCGACAGCGTGCTGGAAGCCCTTGAGCAGTTCCGTAAAGCGGGCTACACCATTGTCACTACCTCAAGCCGTGCCGCTACGCCGCTGTTCAAAGCGACGCTGCCACGCAAAATGGTGCTGGTGTTAGGCCAGGAGCGTGATGGTCTGTCTGATGCGGCACTCTCCAGCGCTGACCTGAGCGTCTCTATCGACGGTACAGGCAACGTTGAAAGCCTGAACGTCTCCGTTGCGACCGGCGTACTGCTGGCGGAATGGTGGCGTCAGAATAAAGCATAAGCCTTTGTGCGTTTGAATGCCCGGTCCACCGGGCATTCAGGCTCAAACTACTCACTCTCTGCCGGTAATACAGGCATCCAGTCAATTGGCTTTTCCCCACGCTTTTCCAGCCACTCATTCGTCAGAACAAAATGATTACTGCCAAAGAAACCGCGGTGAGCAGACAGCGGCGACGGGTGCGGTGCTTTCAGTACGTGATGACGCTGACGATCGATAATCGCCCCTTTCTTTTGTGCATGCGAACCCCAGAGTAAAAATACGACGCCTTCACGGTGCTCATTAATCAGGCTGATGACCTTATCGGTAAAGGTTTCCCAGCCGAGGCTGGCGTGGGAGTGCGCCTGGCCTGCACGAACCGTCAACACGGTGTTCAGCAACAGCACGCCCTGGCGCGCCCAGCTTTCCAGATAGCCGTGATTAGGGCGAGTAAAGCCAGGGATCGTTCCTTCAAGCTCTTTATACATATTTAGCAGAGAAGGGGGGATAGCCACGCCCGGACGCACGGAGAACGCCAGTCCGTGAGCCTGACCAGGGCCGTGGTAGGGATCCTGCCCCAGAATAACCACCTTCACGTCGCTCAGTTCGGTATAGCGAAAGGCGTTAAACACATCTTTCTGCGGCGGATAAATCGTCTGGCCAGCCTGCCGTTCAGCCGCAACGGTGCTGAGGGTATTGATAAAGTAGGGCTGCTGCTTCTCTTCTGCCAGCACGTCATGCCAGGTTAAAGGTGTCGTCATCTCGCTCTCCTGCGAATTTCATTCTCTCCCTAGCTTACCTGTTAAAGCCCGGTGAGCAAAATAACACGCTGAAAAGTGGGCTAAGTCGTTAAATTTATTTTGGAAAAGATGCGGGATAAGTTGAATGGGTAAGATGAAGAAATTGATCTGAAACAATAAATCCAGACCACACTCTTTGTGTGGTTAGTGGTTTTGTTGATTTAAATCAATAAATCACCGGGGTCTGAATGTTATATATACACACAAGAAACAATGGTTTTACCAATTGGCCGCGAAAGGCCAGCATCAGTTAATGTAGCCTAAGGGAGGCAACACATGATTACAGGTATCCAGATTACTAAAGCAGCAAACGACGATCTGCTGAACTCTTTCTGGCTGCTGGACAGCGAGAAAAACGAAGCGCGCTGTGTCGTAGCGAAAGCAGGTTTTGCGGAAGACGAAATCGTTCCGGTGAGCAAGCTGGGCGAAATTGAATACCGTGAAATTCCAATGGAAGTGAAGCCAGAAGTCCGCGTGGAAGGCGGTCAGCACCTGAACGTTAACGTTCTGCGTCGCGAAACCCTGATGGACGCCGTTGAGCACCCGGAAAAATACCCGCAGCTGACCATCCGCGTGTCTGGCTATGCGGTACGCTTCAACTCTCTGACCCCGGAACAGCAGCGCGACGTTATTGCTCGTACCTTTACTGAAAGCCTGTAAGGTTTCAGCCACGGGGGGGAATAAAAAAGCCGGGAATGTCCCGGCTTTTTTTTACTCTTCAGTTTTTGTCTCTGGCGCAGCAGAGCTTGGCTTACGGCGCTTACCAATGTTTTTGGTGTCGCGGTGTCGCTGCTTAACGCGCGGTTTCTCTTTTTCTTTCTCTTTTCTCTCGGCACGTTTCGCGAGCGCTTTCTTGGACGGTTTACCCGTCATTTTTTCACTCGGTGCACGTGTGGTCGGACGAAGTCCGTCGATAACGCGAGCTTTAAGTGGCTCATCAACGTAGCGGCCAATTTTCTGAAGCAGCAGATGGTCGTGCGCTTCCACCAGAGAGATAGCAATACCTTTACGGCCCGCACGGCCGGTACGACCAATGCGGTGGAGATAAGTATCACCGCTGCGTGGCATATCAAAGTTGATCACGTGGCTCACGTCAGGGATGTCGATCCCGCGCGCGGCAACGTCGGTGGCAACCAGCACATTTACGCGGCCATCGGTCAGACGCTTAATCCCTTCGGTACGCTTAACCTGCGCCATTTCACCTTCGAGATAGCAGTTATTGATGCCGGCGTTGCGCAGCATTTCTGCCAGCTCATGCACGCGCTCGCGTTTGCGAACGAAGACGATGGTACGGGTTGCATCTTCCTGCTTCAGCAGGTGTTTCAGCAACTCAACCTTATGCTCCAGGTTATCTGCACGGTAGTACCACTGGTGGATCTTCTTACGCTCGCGCGTGGATGGCGTGGCGGACACTTCCACCGGATCTTCCAGCAGACGTTCGGCGAAATCTTTGATGGCATCCCCTTCAAGGGTTGCCGAGAACAGCATGGTCTGGTTACGCCAGCGCGTTTCACCCGCGATGTGTTCGATATCCTGGGCAAAGCCCATGTCCAGCATGCGGTCAGCTTCATCGAGAATGAGCGTTTCCACCGCGCGGCAGTCGAAGTTCTCTTCTTTAATGTATTGCAGCAGACGGCCTGTCGTCGCAACAACGATATCCTGGTTTTCGCTGAACACTTCCGCGTGGTTCATATACGCTACGCCGCCGGTGATGGTAGCGATATCCAGATGGGTGTTCGCCGCCAGCTCACGCGCGTGTTCGGCAACCTGCATCGCCAGCTCACGGGTCGGGGTCAGGATCAAAATACGCGGCGGGCCTGATTTTTTACGCGGAAAATCGAGCAAATGCTGCAACACAGGCAGCAAGTAGGCTGCTGTCTTCCCCGTGCCGGTTGGCGCAGAACCGAGCACATCGCGGCCCTCAAGCGCAGGCGGAATGGCCGCGGCCTGAATGGCGGTCGGGCGTGTAAAGCCTTTGCTCTCAAGAGCATTGAGCAGGCTTTCATCGAGTTCAAGTTCGGAAAAAGTCGTTACAGTCATGTTCTACCTCTGTGTGGGGCGCTGATTATAGACGTTACGGCTGTAATCTTCATCTGTTTGTATGGATATCGCTTTTCGGCCACTTCGCTTTCCCCTATGCTACTCCAGTTTCACACAGAAGGTTGCCCTGACATGTCTCAACTCAAAGCGCAGCTGCGCCGCGATGGTTTTACGTTTAAACAATTTTTTGTGGCGCACGATCGTTGTGCGATGAAAGTCGGTACAGACGGTATTTTACTGGGTGCATGGGCGCCTGTCGCAGGTGTAAAACGCATTCTGGATATCGGGACGGGCACCGGGCTACAGGCGCTGATGCTGGCGCAGCGAACGGAAGAACACGTCACGATCGATGCCGTTGAGCTTGATCCTCAGGCGGCGCAGCAGGCGCGTGAAAACGCTGCTGAATCCCCGTGGGCAGAACGCGTCAGGGTGGAATGCGCAGATGTCCTGACCTGGGCACCAGAGCAGACCGCGCGTTACGATTTGATCGTCAGCAACCCGCCGTATTTCGTGCCCGGCGTGGAATGTGGAACGCCGGAACGCGAGCAGGCGCGTTACACCCGTTCGCTCGATCACCCGTCACTCCTGACCAGTGCGGCGGAACTCATCTCGGAAGAGGGATTTTTCTGCGTGGTCCTGCCTGAAAGCACGGGCAACACCTTCATTGAGATCGCTCGTGAGATCGGCTGGAAGTTGCGTCTTCGTACCGATATCTCCGATACGGAAGGGCGCTTACCGCATCGCGTGCTGCTGGCGCTTTCGCCGAAAGAGGGGGAGTGCTTTATCGACAGGATGGTCATTCGCGGGCCAGACCAGCGTTATTCCGAAGATTACACTGCCCTGACCCAGGCCTTTTACCTGTTTATGTGAACCTGCGGCGTCAGCACCGACGGGCCGGACGTTTCCAGCGTGTCGGGATAGTCCAGCGTATAATGCAGACCACGACTCTCTTTGCGCATCATTGCGCAGCGCACAATCAGCTCGGCAACCTGCACCAGGTTGCGAAGCTCCAGCAGGTTATTGGAAACGCGGAAGTTGGCGTAATATTCATCAATTTCCTGCTGCAACATCATAATGCGGCGTAACGCGCGCTCCAGACGCTTCGTTGTGCGTACAATCCCGACATAATCCCACATGAGCAGCCGCAGCTCGTGCCAGTTATGCTGGATAACCACCCGTTCGTCAGGGTTATCCACCCGGCTTTCATCCCACGCCGGCAGGCACGCTGTCGCACACGCATAGGGCATGCGTTTGGTAATATCTTCCGCAGCAGACCACCCGTATACCAGACACTCCAGCAGCGAGTTTGATGCCATGCGGTTGGCGCCATGCAGGCCGGTATAACTGACCTCGCCGATCGCATAGAGGCCATCCACGTCGGTACGACCGTGATCGTCAACCATCACGCCTCCACAGGTATAGTGGGCGGCAGGCACAATTGGTACCGGATCGCGGGTTAAATCGATACCCAGACTCAGCAGCTTTTCGTAAATCATCGGGAAGTGCTGGCGAATAAATTCTGCCGGCTTATGGCTAATGTCCAGATACATGCAGTCCACGCCAAGCCGCTTCATTTCGTGGTCGATGGCGCGGGCCACGATATCCCGCGGCGCCAGTTCACCTCTGGGGTCGAAGTCCGGCATAAACCTGGAGCCGTCCGGGCGCTTAAGACAGGCGCCTTCACCGCGCAGCGCTTCCGTCAGCAGAAAGTTTCGCGCCTGCGGATGGAACAGGGCGGTGGGATGGAACTGATTGAACTCCAGATTCGCCACGCGGCAGCCGGCGCGCCAGGCCATGGCGATACCGTCTCCGGACGCGATATCCGGGTTCGTCGTGTACTGGTAAACCTTGGAGGCTCCGCCGGTCGCCAGCACAACGGCTTTTGCCTGGCAGGTTTCCACCTTCTCTTTATTCCGGTTCCACACCCATGCGCCGACAACGCGGCGCGTGCCGGGCAGGCCAATCTTGTCGGAAATAATCAGGTCGACGGCGTTGCTGCGCTCCAGCACCTGAATATTGGGATGGCTGAGAGCTTTGCTGACCAGCGTAGTTTCAACCGCCTTTCCGGTCGCATCAGCAGCGTGCAGAATACGGCGGTGGCTGTGCCCGCCCTCACGGGTCAGGTGATAACTCTCTTCACCATTGGGCTTAATCTGCGTATCAAACAGCACGCCCTGGTCGATAAGCCATTGCACACAGTGGCGGGCATTGCTGGCGACAAATTCTGCGGCATGCTCATCCACGATCCCGGCACCAGCAATCAGAGTATCTTCTACATGTGAGGCAATGCTGTCCGTTTCATCAAACACGGCGGCAATGCCGCCTTGTGCATAGAAGGTGGAACCTTCGCTCATCGGCCCTTTACTCAACACGATGACGTTCTGATGTTCTGCCAGGCGCAGCGCAAGGGAAAGGCCGGCAGCACCGCTACCGATGATCAGTACATCACAATGAAGTTCAGGCGTCGTGTTCATGATGTTTGTTTAATTTACTAAACATGGTGTCGGGAGAATAGCATTCTGATGCGAGTTATCGCACGTTTTTTTTGATGCGTGTTGCAATGACTAAACGAAAGGCCAGAAGTTAAATCATCGCTAAATGACGGGAAATATTTTGCGAAGCAGATCGTTAGCTTCAGATTTTGTGGTGAAATAAAGCCTGTGTTGCGTTACTCTTCTGACGATAAAGTTGATGATTCTTGTCAGAAAGCGGGTGCGTATCGTGAACAGACTTATAATGAGAGAAAATGAACGGTCTGCGGCGCGATGAACAAAAACAAAGGCGTTACGGAACTTATTGAAGAACAGACGCTCTAACTCGGTGCTTGCTCAAAGTGCAATGTTGGTAGAGTGGCGTTTCGATAACGCGTGGAATTTGGTTTGGGGAGACATTACCTCGGATGAGCGAGCAGTTAACGGACCAGGTCCTGGTTGAACGGGTCCAGAAGGGAGATCAGAAAGCTTTTAACCTACTGGTGGTGCGCTACCAGCATAAGGTAGCGAGTCTGGTTTCCCGCTATGTACCGTCAGGCGATGTGCCTGATGTCGTACAAGAGTCTTTTATTAAGGCCTATCGCGCGCTGGATTCATTCCGGGGGGATAGTGCTTTTTATACCTGGCTGTATCGCATTGCAGTCAATACGGCTAAAAATTATTTGGTTGCTCAGGGGCGTCGTCCGCCTTCAAGTGATGTCGATGCTATCGACGCGGAAAACTTCGAAAGTGGCGGCGCGCTGAAAGAAATTTCGAACCCTGAGAACTTAATGTTGTCAGAAGAACTGAGACAAATCGTTTTTCGCACGATCGAGTCGCTCCCGGAAGATTTACGCATGGCAATTACGTTACGGGAGCTGGATGGCCTAAGCTATGAAGAGATAGCCGCCATCATGGATTGTCCGGTCGGCACGGTTCGTTCACGAATTTTCCGTGCGCGAGAAGCCATTGATAATAAAGTTCAACCGCTTATCAGGCGTTGACGATAGCGGGATACTGGAAAAGGTATTAGGCATGCAGAAAGAAAAACTTTCCGCTTTAATGGATGGTGAAACGCTGGATAGTGAGCTGCTTGATGAGCTGTCTCATTCTTCCGAAATGCAACAGATCTGGGAGAACTATCACCTCATCCGCGACACGATGCGCGGTGATACCAGCGAGGTTCTCCATTTCGATATCTCAGCTCGCGTTATGGCGGCCATTGAGAACGAACCTGTTCATCAGACCACGCCGCTGATTCCTGAAGCGCAGCCTGCACCTCACCAGTGGCAGAAAATGCCGTTCTGGCACAAGGTGCGTCCGTGGGCGAGCCAGCTCACCCAGATGGGTGTCGCTGCGTGCGTATCGCTTGCAGTTATCGTTGGGGTCCAGCACTATAATACTCAGTCTGAAGCCAGCCAGCAGCCTGAAGCGCCAGTGTTCAATACGCTGCCGATGATGGGTAAAGCCAGCCCGGTGAGCCTGGGCGTACCGGCAGATGCCTCCGCAAGCGGCGGACAGCAACAGCAGGTACAGGAGCAGCGTCGTCGCATTAATGCGATGTTACAGGATTACGAGTTGCAGCGTCGTCTGCACTCCGAGCAGCTTCAGTTTGAGCAGGCCCAAACCCAGCAGGCTGCTGTGCAGGTGCCAGGAAACCAAACTTTAGGAACGCAATCGCAGTAATGAAGCAACTTTGGTTCGCCATGTCTTTGATGGCGGGTAGCCTGTTCTTCTCTGCTAACGCCTCGGCTGATGTTTCATCCGGGGCGTTGTTGCAGCAAATGAATCTGGCCAGCCAGTCACTCAATTATGAGTTGGCATTTATCAGCATCAATAAGCAGGGTGTCGAATCGTTACGCTATCGCCACGCCCGCCTTGATAATCAGCCGCTCGCCCAGCTTTTACAGATGGATGGCCCGCGACGGGAAGTGGTCCAGCGTGGGAACGAAATCAGCTATTTCGAGCCTGGCCTTGAGCCGTTTACGCTTAATGGCGACTACATCGTTGATTCTCTGCCGTCGCTCATTTATACCGATTTTAAACGTCTCGCTCCCTACTATGATTTTATCTCGGTGGGGCGAACACGTATTGCCGACAGACTGTGCGAAGTGATCCGCGTTGTGGCGCGGGATGGCACACGTTACAGCTATATCGTCTGGATTGACGCAGAGACGAAGCTGCCGATGCGCGTTGATCTGCTCGATCGCGACGGTGAAACGCTTGAACAGTTCCGCGTGATCTCCTTCGACGTGAACAGCCAGGTTGGCAACAGCATGCAAAATCTGGCCAAAGCCAGTCTGCCGCCTTTGCTTTCCGTTCCTGCCGGCGATTCTGTTAATTTCAACTGGGTACCTTCCTGGATCCCGCAAGGGTTCAGCGAAGTTTCCAGCAGCCGTCGCCAACTGCCTACCATCGAAACGCCGGTTGAGTCACGACTCTACTCCGATGGTCTGTTTAGCTTCTCTGTGAACATCAATCGCGCAACGGCGAACAGTTCCGAACAGATGCTCCGAACCGGCCGCCGGACGGTTAGTACCACGGTGCGCGATAACGCAGAAATCACCATTGTCGGTGAATTACCGCCGCCAACGGCAAAACGCATTTCAGACAGCATTAAATTCAGGGCGGCACAATGATTAAAGAGTGGGCCACGGTCGTTTCCTGGCAGGATGGCGTAGCGCTCGTCAGCTGTGATGTTAAAGCATCATGCAGCAGCTGCGCCTCCCGAGCCGGCTGCGGCAGCCGCGTGTTGAATAAGCTGGGGCCGCAGACGTCGCATACTATTGCGGTGCCAAGTGACCAGCCGCTGGTGGCAGGGCAGAAAGTGGAGCTGGGCATCGCTGAAGGTAGCCTGCTCACCTCGGCCATGCTGGTTTACCTTTCTCCGCTGGCAGGTTTGTTCGTGATGGGCGGGGTTTTCCAGATGCTGTTTGGCACGGATTTGGCCGCCATGTGCGGAGCCGCTTTAGGCGGCGTGGGCGGATTCTGGCTTGCTAAAGGCCTCTCCCCGAGACTTACCGCCCGGGAAGCCTGGCAGCCCATCATCCTCAGCGTTGCGCTGGCACCCGACCAACTTCGTGTTGAGACGCTCTCTTCTGAGGCCCGGTGATCTGCCGGGCTTTATTATTATTTACACCGCAATAAAGAAAACGCCAACTCTTCGCGCTATACCTGGCTCTAAGTGCATTTCCAGCAGACGAGGATGTAGTGTAGAATGCTGCGTTTTCGCACTGAAAAACGTCAGGCTAAGAACAGCGGCCTCCAGGAATTCGTAAGGCATAATTATTTAACTATATGAAGAACATACGTAACTTTTCGATCATAGCTCACATTGACCACGGTAAGTCGACGCTGTCTGACCGTATTATCCAGATTTGCGGTGGCCTGTCTGATCGTGAAATGGCAGCCCAGGTTCTGGACTCCATGGACCTGGAACGCGAACGCGGTATTACCATCAAAGCGCAGAGCGTAACGCTCGACTATAAGGCTTCCGATGGTGAAACCTACCAGCTGAACTTTATCGACACCCCAGGGCACGTTGACTTCTCTTATGAAGTATCACGCTCGCTGGCGGCCTGCGAAGGCGCGCTGCTGGTGGTGGATGCCGGGCAGGGCGTAGAGGCCCAGACGCTGGCAAACTGCTACACCGCCATGGAAATGGATCTCGAAGTGGTGCCGGTTCTGAATAAAATCGACCTGCCAGCCGCCGATCCTGAGCGCGTAGCGGAAGAGATTGAAGATATCGTCGGTATTGATGCGACCGATGCCGTACGTTGCTCGGCAAAAACCGGCGTCGGCGTTCCGGACGTACTGGAACGTCTGGTGCGTGACATTCCGCCGCCGGAAGGCGACCCGGATGCGCCGTTACAGGCGCTGATCATCGACTCCTGGTTTGATAACTACCTCGGCGTTGTCTCGCTGGTGCGTATTAAAAACGGCACCATGCGTAAAGGCGATAAAATCAAGGTCATGAGCACCGGACAGGTTTACAACGCTGACCGTCTGGGCATCTTCACGCCAAAACAGGTTGACCGTACCGAGCTGAAATGCGGCGAAGTGGGCTGGCTGGTCTGTGCCATTAAAGACATCCTCGGCGCGCCGGTGGGGGATACCCTGACCGGTGCGCGTAACCCGGCAGATAAAGCGCTGCCCGGCTTCAAAAAGGTGAAACCGCAGGTTTATGCGGGTCTGTTCCCGGTCAGCTCCGATGATTACGAAAACTTCCGCGATGCGCTCGGTAAGCTGAGCCTCAACGATGCCTCCCTGTTCTACGAGCCAGAAAGCTCAACGGCGCTGGGCTTCGGCTTCCGCTGTGGCTTCCTCGGCCTGCTGCACATGGAGATCATTCAGGAACGTCTGGAGCGTGAATACGATCTGGATCTGATCACCACCGCCCCGACGGTTGTTTACGAAGTAGAAACCACGTCGAAAGAGGTGATCTACGTTGATAGCCCGTCCAAGCTCCCGCCGCTGAATAACATTCAGGAACTGCGTGAGCCTATCGCGGAGTGTCACATGCTGCTGCCGCAGGAGTTCCTCGGCAACGTGATCACCCTGTGTATTGAGAAGCGTGGCGTGCAGACCAACATGGTTTACCACGGTAACCAGGTGGCGCTGACCTATGAAATTCCGATGGCGGAAGTGGTGCTCGACTTCTTCGACCGTCTGAAGTCCACCTCCCGCGGCTATGCGTCGCTGGACTACAACTTCAAACGCTTCCAGGCCTCGAACATGGTCCGCGTGGACGTGCTGATCAACGGCGAACGCGTTGATGCCCTGGCGCTGATCACCCACAACGATAACGCACCGTACCGCGGTCGCGAGCTGGTTGAGAAGATGAAAGATCTGATCCCGCGTCAGCAGTTTGACATTGCGATTCAGGCGGCCATCGGTAACCACATCATTGCCCGCTCAACCGTGAAGCAGCTGCGTAAAAACGTTCTGGCGAAATGCTATGGCGGTGACGTCAGCCGTAAGAAAAAGCTGTTGCAGAAGCAGAAAGAAGGTAAGAAGCGTATGAAGCAGGTCGGTAACGTAGAGCTGCCGCAGGAAGCATTCCTTGCCATCCTTCATGTTGGTAAAGACGGTAACGGTAAATAACCTTAAGGAGTTGGCATGGCGAACATGTTTGCCCTGATCCTGGTCATCGCTACCCTGGTGACAGGCCTGCTGTGGTGCCTGGATAAGTTTATCTTCGCCCCAAAACGCCGTGAACGTCAGGCTGCCGCGCAGGCAGCCACTGGCGATGCGCTGGACGCGAAAACCCTGAAGAAAGTTGGCCCTAAACCGGGCTGGCTGGAAACGGGAGCATCGGTATTCCCGGTGCTGGCGATTGTTCTGGTGGTGCGTTCATTTATCTATGAACCGTTCCAGATCCCGTCAGGATCGATGATGCCAACGCTGCTGATCGGTGATTTTATTCTGGTTGAGAAGTTTGCCTATGGCATTAAAGATCCGATCTACCAGAAAACGCTGATCGAAACGGGTCATCCGAAACGTGGCGATATCGTGGTGTTTAAATATCCCGACGATCCGCGCCTGGACTATATTAAGCGCGCGGTAGGTTTACCGGGCGATAAAGTGACCTACGATCCGGTGGCGAAAGAGGTGACCGTTCAGCCTGGCTGTCGCTCTGGTACTGCATGCGAAAATGCGCTGCCAATCACTTACTCCAACGTCGAGCCAAGTGATTTTGTGCAGACCTTCGCCCGTCGTAACGGCGGTGAAGCGACCAGCGGTTTCTTCCAGGTGCCAAAAGGTGAAACCAAAGAGAACGGCATTCGTCTGGTTGAGCGCAAAGAGACGCTGGGCGATGTCACTCACCGCATTCTGACCGTACCAATCGCGCAGGACCAGCTGGCAATGTACTACCAGCAGCCGGGCCAGCAGCTGGCGACCTGGATTGTGCCGCCGGGACACTACTTCATGATGGGTGATAACCGCGATAACTCCGCGGACAGCCGTTACTGGGGCTTCGTGCCGGAAGCGAATCTGGTCGGTAAAGCAACCGCTATCTGGATGAGCTTCGAGAAGCAGGAAGGCGAGTGGCCGACCGGCGTTCGCCTGAATCGTATTGGCGGAATCCATTAATTTTCGTGAAAAATAACGCGTAGCGGCTTTTATTAGCCGCTACGTGAATTATTTCAGCGATAAATCTCTTTGAACTAACGACATCCCCTGTCGTTGTGTATAGAATATTCCCCCGAAGTTTAAGGTTGGCCCTGCAAGGGTGCCACGGCACACGAAACCGCGTTGGTTTTCTCAGGTCGGTTTCGTGTGCTGCATTTTTGACGCATTCATTTATTGGTATCGCATGAACCCCATCGTAATTAATCGGCTTCAACGGAAGCTGGGCTACACTTTTCATCATCAGGAGTTGTTGCAACAGGCATTAACCCATCGCAGTGCCAGCAGCAAACATAATGAGCGTCTCGAGTTTTTAGGCGACTCTATTTTAAGCTTCGTGATTGCGAATGCGCTTTATCATCGTTTTCCGCGTGTGGACGAAGGTGATATGAGCCGCATGCGCGCCACGCTGGTGCGCGGCAACACCCTCGCTGAAATCGCACGCGAGTTTGAGCTGGGTGAATGTCTGCGTCTGGGGCCGGGTGAGCTGAAAAGTGGTGGATTCCGTCGTGAATCCATTCTTGCCGATACGGTCGAGGCCTTAATCGGTGGCGTGTTCCTGGACAGCGATATCCAGACCGTAGAAAAGCTGATCCTGAACTGGTATCAGACCCGTCTGGACGAAATCAGCCCGGGCGATAAGCAAAAAGATCCGAAAACGCGTCTGCAAGAATATTTGCAGGGTCGTCACCTCCCGCTGCCATCCTATCTGGTGGTGCAGGTGCGTGGCGAAGCGCACGATCAGGAATTTACTATCCATTGCCAGGTCAGTGGCCTGAGTGAACCGGTGGTCGGCACGGGTTCAAGCCGTCGTAAGGCTGAACAGGCTGCCGCCGAACAGGCGTTAAAAATGCTGGAGCTGGAATGAGCATCGACAAAACCTATTGCGGATTTATTGCCATCGTCGGACGTCCGAACGTTGGCAAATCCACCCTGCTGAATAATCTGCTTGGGCAGAAGATTTCTATTACCTCGCGTAAGGCGCAGACCACGCGTCACCGCATCGTCGGTATCCATACTGAAGGCGCGTATCAGGCGATTTACGTCGATACCCCGGGCCTGCACATGGAGGAGAAGCGCGCCATCAACCGTCTGATGAACAAGGCGGCGAGCAGCTCCATTGGCGACGTAGAGCTGGTGATTTTCGTTGTGGAAGGCACCCGCTGGACGCCGGACGACGAAATGGTCCTGAACAAGCTGCGCGACGGCAAAACGCCGGTGATCCTCGCGGTCAATAAAGTGGACAACGTGCAGGAAAAAGCCGATCTGCTGCCACACCTACAGTGGCTGGGCAGCCAGATGAACTTCCTGGACATCGTTCCACTGTCTGCGGAAACCGGTCTGAACGTTGATACCATTGCCGGCATCGTACGTAAGCACTTGCCAGAAGCGACTCATCACTTCCCGGAAGATTACATCACCGATCGCTCGCAGCGCTTTATGGCCTCTGAAATCATCCGCGAGAAGCTGATGCGTTTTCTGGGCGCAGAGCTGCCGTACTCGGTCACGGTTGAGATCGAGCGTTTCCAGTCGAACGAGCGTGGCGGTTACGACATCAATGGTCTGATCCTCGTTGAGCGTGAAGGTCAGAAGAAGATGGTGATCGGCAATAAAGGCGCCAAGATCAAAACTATCGGAATCGAAGCCCGTAAAGACATGCAGGACATGTTTGAAGCACCGGTTCACCTGGAACTGTGGGTGAAAGTGAAATCTGGCTGGGCCGATGATGAGCGTGCGCTGCGCAGCCTCGGTTACGGCGAAGACCAGTAAACAAAGACGGCGAGCATATGGATGGATGGCAGCGCGCCTTTGTCCTGCATAGTCGTCCCTGGAGCGAAACCAGCCTGATGCTGGACGTCTTCACGGAAGAGTCCGGTCGCGTGCGCCTTGTTGCCAAAGGCGCACGTTCCAAACGTTCTAATCTCAAAGGTGCCTTACAGCCTTTTACCCCGCTGCTGGTTCGCTTTGGCGGGCGAGGGGAAGTCAAAACCCTGCGCAGTGCTGAAGCCGTTTCCCTCGCGCTTCCGCTTTCTGGCATTACGCTCTACAGCGGTTTGTACGTCAACGAACTCATCTCACGGGTGCTTGAACATGAGACCCGCTTCTCTGAACTTTTCTTTGATTACCTGCACTGTATTCAGTCGCTCGCTGGCGCAACCGGCACCCCTGAGCCTACGCTGCGTCGTTTCGAGCTGGCGCTGCTCGGGCATCTTGGATACGGCGTCGATTTTCTGCACTGTGCGGGGAGTGGGGACGAGGTAGAAGATACCATGACCTATCGCTATCGTGAGGAAAAGGGCTTCATTGCCAGCGTCGTCGTTGATAACAGCACCTTTACCGGACGCCAGCTCAGAGCACTGTATGAACGCGAGTTCCCGGACGCCGACACCCTGCGCGCCGCAAAACGCTTTACCCGGATTGCGCTCAAGCCGTATCTTGGTGGCAAGCCCTTAAAGAGCCGCGAATTATTCAGGCAGTTTATGCCGAAACGTTAGACCACAGCATCAGAAAGAAAACCGAGGATTGTCATGGCTGAATTATTGTTAGGCGTCAACATCGACCACATCGCCACTCTGCGCAACGCGCGCGGCACCGCGTATCCGGATCCGGTTCAGGCGGCATTTATCGCTGAACAGGCTGGCGCCGACGGCATTACCGTCCACCTGCGTGAAGATCGTCGCCACATTACCGATCGTGACGTGCGCATCCTGCGCCAGACGCTGGATACCCGCATGAACCTGGAGATGGCGGTAACGGAAGAGATGCTGACCATTGCCTGCGATACGAAGCCGCACTTTTGCTGTCTGGTGCCGGAAAAGCGTCAGGAAGTGACGACCGAAGGCGGTCTGGACGTGGCGGGGCAGCTCGACAAAATGCACGACGCCTGCAAACGCCTGGCGGATGCCGGTATCCTGGTTTCCCTGTTTATCGACGCCGATTTTACCCAGATTAAAGCCGCTGCCGACGCGGGCGCGCCGTACATTGAAATTCACACCGGCTGCTATGCTGATGCTGAAAATGACGCTGAACAGGCTAAAGAGCTGGAGCGTATTGCCAAAGCGGCAACCTACGCGGCCAGTCTGGGCCTGAAGGTTAACGCCGGACACGGCCTGACCTATCACAACGTGAAGGCCATTGCTGCTCTGCCGGAAATGCACGAGCTGAACATCGGCCACGCGATTATTGGCCGGGCGGTAATGAGCGGCCTGAAAGAGGCGGTTTCAGAGATGAAGCGCCTGATGCTGGAAGCACGTCAGTAATGGCCATTCTGGGCTTAGGTACCGATATCGTTGAAATAGCCCGCATCGAAGCGGTGATCGCCCGCAGCGGCGATCGCCTGGCAAGACGCGTGCTGAGCGATAACGAATGGGCCATCTGGGAGGCGCATCAACAGCCGGTGCGCTTTCTGGCAAAGCGTTTTGCGGTAAAAGAGGCGGCGGCGAAAGCGTTCGGCACGGGCATTCGTAACGGCCTGGCGTTTAACCAGTTTGAAGTCTTTAACGATGAGCTGGGTAAGCCACGTCTGCGCTTATGGGGCGAGGCGCTTAAGCTGGCGGAAACGCTGGGCGTGGCGCACATGCACGTAACGCTGGCAGATGAACGGCACTATGCCTGTGCAACGGTAATTATCGAGAGTTAAATTTTGTCCGCATGGTGCATCAGGACAAACTTATCCCACAGCTGTTCTTCGTTCTCGACGTGTGCCGGATCTTTTAAGATCGTATTGGGGATTGGGCACACCTTCTGGCAGGTCGGCGTTTCATAGTGGCCGATGCACTCGGTGCAGCGGTCGCTGTTAATCTCATAAATGCTGTCGCCCATCGAAATCGCCTGATTAGGGCATTCGGGTTCGCACATATCGCAGTTGATGCATTTTTTAGTGATTAACAGCGCCATCGGGAAATTCTCAGAAACATCACAAACAGGGCGGGCATTATACGCGCATTTTGTGCTCAGACCAGTTTTTTTACCAGCTCTTCGCTGTGACGAATTCGCTCTGGCGCTCGCTCCAGATCCTGCTGAACCAGCGCCATAAACAGCAGATCCGTCAGCATCATTTGCGCACTTGTTGAGGAAATAGCCGCGCTGCGAGTGGCCTGTTCCTCGGCAATGGTATAGAGACAGCGCGTTGCCCGCTGCTGGAGCGCATTGGGGCTAAAGCCGGTAATGGCCAAAATTTTCCCCCCCACGCGCAGGGCCTCGTCGGTGGCCATATTTATCTCCCGGCGCTCGCCGGAATAGGAGATGGCCAGCAGCACATCGTCAGGATCCATCGCCTGAACGGTTGCCAGCAGCGCGTGCATATCCTGCTCAACGATGGCGTTATAGCCGATTTTGGTCAGCTTCCAGCCAAAGTTACGCGCCACCAGCCCGGATGCCCCAATCCCGGTCAATACAATGCGCCGCGCGTCGCGAAGCATGGCGACGCTTTCCAGCAGCTTCTCTTCGGTGTTCACGTCCAGCGTGGCATGCATTGCCGCCACGTTCTCCTTAATCAGCTTTTCACCGACCAGACGCATCGGATCGTCGCCGCGGATCTGGTTATGCACCGGCATAGACTGCGGGTTAGGGTTGCTCACCAGCGCTTCGCTGATGGCCAGCTTCAGCGCCGGAAAGCCCTTAAACCCAATCTTCTGGGCAAACTTCACCACGCTTGACTGGCTCACCCCGGCTTCGCCTGCCAGCTGCTGCGAACTAAGGTGCCGCGCGCGATCGGGCTGAGAGAGTAAAAAATCCGCGAGCTTTTTGTCACTCTGGGCAAAGCCTGCGTAGCGCTGACGAATGCGAATTAAACAGTTCATACGATCTCCTGACGAAAATGTGATTGCCTGCGCAAATACGGATTTTGCTCGCCTGAATGAATTTTATATTCCATTATAGTGCGTTTATTATGAATTAAAAATTCCAGAGGTACATAACATGAATCTAGGCTCTCTTGTTTCTGAAACGCGTAACCCGCAAACCATGGATCTTGACGCGCTCTCCACGCTTGAGCTGGTAAACCGCTTTAATCAACAGGATACCCTCGTCGCGCTGGCAGTCAAAGAGACATTGCCTGAGGTAGCAAAAGCCGTGGACGCCGCTGCCGACGCGCTGAAAGCCGGAGGACGCATTATTTATATGGGGGCGGGAACCAGCGGGCGCCTCGGCGTGCTGGATGCTTCCGAGTGTCCGCCGACCTTTGGCGTTCCGCACGGCCTGGTTGTGGGCCTGATTGCCGGCGGCCCTGGCGCGCTGCTGAAAGCGGTGGAAGGAGCAGAAGATAATCAACAGCTTGGGGAAGATGACCTCAGGACGCTGAACCTGACTGCGCAGGATCTGGTGGTCGGGCTGGCGGCATCCGGGCGTACGCCGTACGTCATTGGCGGGCTGGAATATGCCCGGAAGATCGGGTGCACCACGGTCGCCATCTCCTGCAACCCCGGCTCGCCGATAGCGCAGGTAGCGGACATTGCCATCTCGCCTGTCGTTGGGCCCGAGGCGTTAACCGGCTCGACGCGTCTGAAGTCGGGTACCGCGCAGAAGCTGGTGCTCAATATGATCTCCACCGGCGCGATGGTGAAATTCGGCAAGGTCTACCAAAACCTGATGGTGGACATGCAGGCGACCAACGTCAAGCTGGTGGACAGAGCGTGCCGCATGGTGATGGAAGCGACGGGCGCCGCGCGTGAAGAGGCGGAAAGGGTGCTTCAGCAGACCGATCACGACGTCAAACCGGCCATTCTGATGATATTAACCGGGCTGGATGCAGCCGCGGCCAGAGCCAGACTCGATGCCCATCACGGGTTTTTACGGGCGGCATTAGAACACGAATAAGAGGCGTGTATGGACAAAACAGCAGCGCTCGCCAGCGACATCCTGCTCGGGATCGGTGGGGAAAACAATATTCAGCGTCTGGAAAACTGCATGACGCGCGTGCGCGTCGAGGTGCATAACGACGACAAGCTCGATGTCACGCGCCTGAAGCAGCTTCCCGGCGTGAGCGGGTACGTTAAGCAGGGGCAACAGCATCAGCTGATTGTCGGCCCGGGCAAAGCGGCGCAGGTGGTTGACGCCATGCGCGCTCTGATGACGGGCGGGGAAACGGTTCACGCCGTTGACGACGCGGAGCGCACCAAAGCGCAGGCGAAAGCCAGGTATAAAGCCCCTATGAGCGACGCGCTGCGCCAGCTGGCCAACGTCTTTATTCCGCTGATCCCGGCGTTTATCGCGTCGGGGCTGATCACCGGGATTATCAATATCCTTAAGCGTCCGGATATTGTCGGGGATTTTGCCACGCAGTATCCGAACCTGCTGGGCATTCTCGCCATTTTCGGCAGCGCGGTGTTTGCCATCATGAACATTCTGGTGGGGGTGAATACCGCCAAAGTGTTCGGCGGCTCGCTGGCGATGGGCGGCGTGATGGCCGGGATCCTCTCCAGCCCGCAGCTGGCGCAAATTACGCTGTTTGGCGAGGCGCTTCAGCCTGGCCGAGGTGGGGTGATTGCCGTGCTGCTGGTGGTGATCCTGATGTGCTGGATCGAGAAAAAGCTGCGCGCGGTACTGCCCGGCTCGATTGAGCTGATCCTCAACCCATTGCTGACCACGCTGATTACCGGGAGCGTGGCGATTGTGGCTCTGCAACCGCTGGGCGGCTGGATCTCGGAAGCCATCGCCCACGGCGCGTCTCTGGCTATCGATCGCGGCGGGTTGCTGGTAGGCGCCGTGCTGTCCGGAACCTTCCTGCCGTTAGTCCTGACCGGTCTGCATCAGGGGATGGTGCCGATCCACGTCGAACTGGTGCAGGCGCACGGCTATAACGCGCTGCTGCCGATCCTGTCGATGGCGGGCGTTGGGCAGGTCGGTGCGGCCATCGCGATACTGATGAAAACCCGCAACGTACGTCTGAAAAAGGTCATTAAAGGGGCGCTGCCGGTTGGGTTACTCGGTATCGGCGAGCCGCTGATTTTCGGCGTTACGCTGCCGCTGGGTAAACCGTTTCTGGCCGCCTGCCTCGGCGGTGCGGTGGGCGGGGCGCTGATCAGCTACTGGAAAGTGGCGACCGTTATCACCTTTGGGATCTCCGGTTTACCGCTGGCATTAACCATCGTGACCGGAAAAGTCATGCTCTATCTGTTAGGCTATCTGGTAGCGGTGATCGCCGGGTTCCTGTTTACCTGGCTGTTAGGATTCAATGACCCAGAGGAGTAAGGTTTGGCCAATCACGAGCGTCGCGTTGTTTTTTTCGATCTGGATGGAACGCTGCACCAGCAGGATATGTTCGGCACGTTTATGCGCTACCTGCTGCGGCGCCAGCCCCTTAACGCGCTGCTGGTATTGCCCCTGTTACCCGTTATTGGCATCGCGCTGCTGGTGAAAGGCCGTGCAGCGCGCTGGCCGATGAGCCTGCTGCTCTGGGGATGTACGTTTGGTCATAGCGAAGCGCGTCTTAAGCAGCTTGAGCAGGATTTTGCCCACTGGTTTCGCGGGCACGTGGCCGCGTTTCCCGTAGTACAGGCGCGCCTTACCAGCTACCTCGACGCCAACGACGCCGATATCTGGCTGATTACCGGCTCCCCGCAGACGCTGGTGGAGCAGGTCTACTTTGATACCCCCTGGCTGCCGCGCGTGAATCTTATCGCTACGCAAATTTCCCGCGGCTACGGCGGCTGGGTCCTGACGATGCGCTGTCTGGGGCATGAAAAAGTGGTCCAGCTGGAAAAACGCATCGGCACGCCGCTGCGTCTGTACAGCGGCTACAGCGACAGCAAGCAGGACAACCCACTGCTCTATTTTTGCCAGCACCGCTGGCGCGTCACGCCTCTGGGTGAACTTCAGCAACTCGAATAGTCTTATCTATAACGGCTGTGTATAATGCCGCCCGCTTTTCGACTGGAGTATCAGCCCTTGTCCAACCCTGAACACAATCATGAATACTGGATGCGCCACGCGCTGGCGCTGGCTCAGCGCGCCTGGGAAGAGGGCGAAGTGCCCGTGGGCGCGGTGCTGGTCCATAACAATCAGGTGATTGGAGAAGGGTGGAACCGTCCTATTGGCCGCCACGATCCCACCGCGCATGCTGAAATCATGGCGCTTCGTCAGGGCGGACTGGTGCTGCAAAACTATCGTCTGCTTGATACCACCCTGTACGTCACCCTTGAACCGTGCGTGATGTGCTCCGGGGCAATGGTGCACAGCCGAATCGGCACGCTGGTATTTGGCGCGCGGGATGAAAAGACGGGCGCTGCCGGCTCGCTGATGGACGTGCTTGGGCATCCGGGGATGAATCACCAGGTGAAAACTATCGGTGGGGTACTTGCACCAGAATGTTCGGGTCTGTTAAGTGACTTTTTTCGAATGCGTCGGCAGCAGAAAAAGCAACAAAAGGCAGAATTGAAGCCTCAGGGTGATTAAGCTCGTCCGGTGCAACCACCGGATAGCTTTCAGCCAGCTGTTGGGCCTCGGTTGCCTCTTTTTCTTTCTCCAGCAAATACCCCACCAGGCTTATCTGATATTTACGAATATTCTCCACGTAGGCATACGCTTCATGTCCGCGCGCATAGCCGTACGTCAGTTTTTTATACCACTGTTTCTGGCTAAGCAGCGGCAGGCGCTGTTTTACATCAGACCAGCTGTCCGGATTACCTTTTGTTTTCGCCGTCAGCGCGCGCGCGTCGAGCATATGCGCATAGCCCATGTTATAGGCGGCCAGCGCAAACCAGATCCGCTCCCCTTCCGGGACCGTCTCCGGCACTTTTGCCATCATATCCTGCAAATATTGCGCGCCGCCGCTGATGCTCTGTTCCGCATCGGTCCGGTCGCTGATGCCGAGGCTCTGGGCGGTATTTTTGGTCAGCATCATCAACCCGCGCACGCCCGTCGGGGAGGTGGCCTGAGCATCCCAGTGTGATTCCTGGTAGGAAATCGCCGCCAGCAGCTTCCAGTCAATTTCCTGTGCGTATTTCTCAAACAGCGGTTGCAGCTCCGGCAGCACGCTGTCCACGGCGCGCAGGAAGGTGCGGGTGTCCACGTAATCAAAATCGTCACCGTGACCGAGATATTTCTCTTCCAGACGCGCCAGGGTGCCGTCTTCATTGATGGAATTAAAAAAATCGAGCATGGCCGCAGAAACGGTCTGATCGTCGTCTAGCGGGGTAAACCAGGTCACCGGCTGTTCGTCGGTCACATCCAGCGCCACGGCGATTTCAGGATGAACGCGCTGGAAGAGGCTGATCGCTACCGAATCAGCAATGGTATAGGCCAGCTTTTTATCCTTTACCTGCTCCAGCAATGCGTTGGTGCCCAGTTTCGGGTCAACCTTCCAGCTGAGGTTCGGGTATTTTTTCTCTTTTAATTCCCGCAGATCGTCAATCACCACGTGGCCGGGGGCGATGGTTAACTGCTGGTCGGTGATGTCGGCCAGCGAGCGCGGGCGCAGGCTACCCACACGGTAAACCACCTGCTGCGACACGGAGTAATAGGTTGGGCCCGGCTGATAGTTTTTGCTCCGCTCGGTGTTGTACACCAGTCCGGCGGCAAGGATATCGGCGCGGTTATGATCCAGGTCGTCAAAGAGCTGGTTAATGTTTTGTCGCACGGTGACCTTCAGCTTTACGCCCAGGTAGTCTGCAAATAGCTGTGCGAGTTCGTAATCAAGCCCAATGGTTTTACCGTTGATATCGTCATAAATAAGCGGGGAAGAGAGGGTACTGACGCGCAGCTCCCCCCGCTCCTGAATGGCGGCGATACGGTTCTCGGCTTTGCCGAACCAGGGGATAGAAGGCCAGAGGGCCACTGCCAGCAGCAACGTAACAATGCCGATGAGCAGATAATTAATCTTTAATTTTTTCAATTAGTTAATTCTCTGCGACGCCGGATGCCTCAGTGTGCTGTAGTCATGTTATGAATAGGGTTTGCCATTGATTGAGCGGCATTTTGCGCAAAGTAGCGCCAGTTGGCAACCAATTAGAGAGACAGGTCACATCTATTGTTAAACATAATGGATGATTTTATTTCGACGCAAACGGTTTCGTCGGCGCTCAGGATTCTCTATAATGACGCCCGTTTTCCCCCTTGCGCACACTGTAAGCGCCCCGGCGCTTCGAAGACGAGAGACTTATGATGGAAATTCTGCGTGGTTCGCCTGCACTGTCTGCCTTCCGTATTAACAAACTGCTGGCACGTTTTCAGGCGGCCGACCTTCCGGTAAGCAATATTTACGCTGAGTATGTCCATTTTGCTGACCTGAATGCCCCTTTGAATGCAGAGGAGCGCGTCCAGCTGGAACGCCTGCTTAAATATGGCCCAAGCCTGAGCAGCCATACGCCGACCGGCAAACTGATCCTTGCCACGCCACGTCCGGGCACCATCTCCCCCTGGTCTTCCAAAGCAACGGATATCGCCCACAACTGCGGCCTGAGCCAGATTAACCGTCTGGAGCGCGGCGTGGCGTACTATGTGGAAGCGTCCACCCTGAGCGACGCGCAGTGGCAGGCCGTTGCGGCAGAGCTGCACGACCGCATGATGGAGAGCGTGTTTGCCTCTCTGGATGAGGCGCAGAAGCTGTTTTCCCACCATCAGCCTGCGCCGGTACAGAGCGTAGACCTGCTGGGGCAGGGGCGTCAGGCGCTGATCGACGCAAACCTGCGTCTGGGTCTGGCACTCGCAGAAGATGAAATTGACTACCTTCAGGATGCATTCGTTAAGCTGAACCGCAACCCGAACGACATCGAACTGTATATGTTCGCGCAGGCCAACTCTGAGCACTGCCGCCACAAGATTTTCAACGCCGACTGGATTATCGACGGCGAACAGCAGCCGAAGTCGCTGTTCAAAATGATCAAAAACACCATGGAGCAAACCCCTGACCACGTGCTGTCTGCCTATAAGGACAACGCCGCGGTAATGGAAGGTTCCGAGGTGGGCCGCTTCTTCGCCGATCGCGAAGCGGGGCGCTATGACTTCCATCAGGAGCCTGCGCATATCCTGATGAAAGTGGAAACCCACAACCACCCGACGGCAATCTCGCCGTGGCCGGGTGCGGCGACCGGTTCCGGCGGTGAAATCCGTGACGAAGGTGCGACGGGGCGCGGCGCTAAACCAAAAGCGGGTCTGGTCGGTTTCTCCGTTTCCAACCTGCGTATCCCGGGCTTTGAACAGCCGTGGGAAGAAGATTTCGGCAAGCCAGAGCGCATCGTGACCGCGCTGGATATCATGACCGAAGGCCCGCTGGGCGGCGCGGCGTTCAACAACGAATTTGGTCGTCCGGCGCTGAACGGCTACTTCCGTACCTATGAAGAGAAAGTGGACAGCCACAACGGCGAAGAGCTGCGCGGCTACCACAAACCGATCATGCTGGCGGGCGGGATCGGCAACATTCGCGCCGATCACGTGCAGAAAGGTGAGATCGTCGTCGGCGCGAAGCTGATCGTGCTCGGCGGTCCGGCCATGAACATCGGTCTGGGCGGTGGTGCAGCCTCGTCTATGGCTTCCGGCCAGTCTGATGCGGATCTCGATTTCGCCTCCGTGCAGCGCGACAACCCGGAGATGGAGCGTCGTTGTCAGGAAGTGATCGACCGCTGCTGGCAGCTGGGCGATGCTAACCCGATCCTGTTCATCCACGACGTGGGCGCGGGCGGTCTGTCCAACGCCATGCCAGAGCTGGTGAGCGACGGTGGTCGCGGTGGCCGTTTCAACCTGCGCGACATCCTGAGCGACGAGCCGGGCATGAGCCCGCTGGAAATCTGGTGTAACGAATCCCAGGAGCGCTACGTGCTGGCGGTGGCCGCCGATCAGCTGCCGCTGTTTGACGAGCTGTGCCGCCGCGAGCGCGCGCCGTATGCCGTCATCGGTGAAGCGACCGAAGAGCAGCACCTCTCCTTGAGCGATACCCACTTTGACAACCAGCCGATCGATCTGCCGCTGGACGTGCTGCTCGGCAAAACGCCGAAGATGACCCGCGACGTCACCACCCGCAAAGCGGCGGGCAAAGCGCTGGACCGCCAGGGCATTACCGTTGCGGACGCGGTGAATCGCGTACTGCACCTCCCGGCCGTGGCAGAGAAAACCTTCCTGGTCACCATCGGCGACCGTACCGTAACCGGTATGGTATCCCGCGATCAGATGGTTGGCCCGTGGCAGATCCCGGTCGCTAACTGCGCCGTGACCACCGCGAGCCTCGACAGCTACTACGGCGAAGCGATGGCGCTGGGCGAACGTACGCCGGTGGCGCTGCTGGACTTCGCCGCCTCTGCGCGACTGGCGGTCGGTGAAGCGCTGACCAACATTGCCGCGACGCAGATTGGTGATATTAAACGCATCAAGCTTTCCGCGAACTGGATGGCCGCTGCCGGTCACCCGGGTGAAGATGCCGGCCTGTACGAAGCGGTGAAAGCGGTGGGCGAAGAGCTGTGTCCTGCGCTCGGCCTGACCATTCCGGTGGGCAAAGATTCCATGTCGATGAAAACCCGCTGGCAGGAGGGTAACGAGCAGCGCGAGATGACCTCTCCGCTGTCGCTGGTGATCACCGCGTTTGCCCGCGTGGAAGACGTACGCCATACCGTTACGCCGCAGCTGGCGACCGAAGATAACGCCCTGCTGCTGATTGACCTCGGCAAAGGCCATAACGCACTGGGCGCAACCGCGCTGGCGCAGGTTTACCGTCAGCTCGGCGATAAGCCAGCCGACGTGCGTGACGTTGCCCAGCTTAAAGGTTTCTACGACGCGATCCAGGTGCTGGTGGCACAGCGCAAGCTGCTGGCCTACCACGACCGCTCCGACGGTGGCCTGCTGGTCACCCTGGCAGAGATGGCCTTCACCGGCCACTGCGGCGTGGAAGCGAAGATTGGCGCTCTTGGCGAAGACCGCCTGGCAGCGCTGTTTAATGAAGAGCTGGGCGCGGTGATTCAGGTCCGCGCCGCAGACCGCGAGGCGGTGGAAGCTCTCCTTGCGAAGCACGGTCTGGCAGACTGCGTGCACTACCTGGGGAAAGCGGTGCAGGGTGACCGCTTCGTGATTGAAGCCGACGGCCACGCGGTGTTCAGCGAAAGCCGTACCACGCTGCGTATGTGGTGGGCGGAAACCACCTGGCAGATGCAGCGCCTGCGCGACAACCCGGAATGCGCCGATCAGGAACATAACGCGAAGGCCAATGACCAGGATCCAGGCCTGAACGTGAAGCTCTCCTTCGACATCAACGAAGACATTGCTGCACCGTACATCGCGACCGGCGCGCGTCCGAAAGTGGCCGTGCTGCGCGAGCAGGGCGTTAACTCCCACGTTGAGATGGCCGCGGCCTTCCACCGGGCGGGCTTCGACGCCATTGATGTTCACATGAGCGACCTGCTGGCGGGACGTACCGGGCTGGATGATTTCCAGGCGCTGGTGGCCTGTGGCGGTTTCTCCTACGGCGACGTGCTGGGCGCGGGCGAAGGCTGGGCGAAGTCCATCCTGTTCAACAGCCGCGTGCGTGACGAGTTCGAGACCTTCTTCCACCGTCCCCAGACGCTGGCGCTGGGCGTTTGTAACGGCTGTCAGATGATGTCTAACCTGCGCGAGCTGATCCCGGGCAGTGAAGCCTGGCCGCGCTTTGTGCGCAACCAGTCTGACCGCTTCGAAGCGCGCTTCAGCCTGGTAGAGGTGACTCAGAGCCCGTCTCTGCTGTTGCAGGGGATGGTGGGGTCTCAGATGCCAATCGCGGTGTCGCACGGTGAAGGTCAGGTTGAAGTGCGCGATGCGGCGCATCTGGCTCAGCTTGAAAGCAAAGGGCTGGTGGCGCTGCGCTTCGTTGATAACTTCGGTAAGGTCACCGAAACCTATCCGGCTAACCCGAACGGTTCGGCAAATGGTATTACTGCGGTCACCAGCGAAAGCGGTCGCGTAACGATCATGATGCCGCACCCGGAGCGAGTCTTCCGTACCGTGAGCAACTCCTGGCACCCGGAAAACTGGGGCGAGGACAGCCCGTGGATGCGCATTTTCCGCAACGCGCGTAAACAGTTGGGTTAAGGTTTAGCGTACTACCTGTAGGCCCGGTAAGCGTGAGCGCCACCGGGCTTTTTTATACCTGTCGCAAAATCGCGACAATCCTCCGGTTTGAGTGTCTCCAAAAAGAGACATTTAACTTATTGATTTATATATGGCATGACAAGTTCCCGTTAAGGTGTTGCTTAATAGCGACACTTAGGCTGGAAATCATTTACGCCGCTTTCAATACACTTATGTAATAAAATCTTTTGTAATCATAAAGATAATCGATTGTTTTGCATTCTGGCACGCGAGTTGCATTACAGTAGTCAGTGGCTCATTCACCTTCTTATGTCAGCCCCTTCGGGACGTGCTACATAAACTTCGAATGACGCACAAAAAGGTGCCTGCCGTCCAACTACTGATTATTGCAATGCTTTATCAGGCCAGGGCGAAACGTCGAGTTAGGCACCGCCTTATTCCATGACAAAGCCGGGTTTTTACCCGGCTTTGTTGTATCTGAAGGGCAGACTCAGTTACGCTCTCCTCAAACCCGGATGAAGAGAGTAATGTGTTGAAACGCTGGCCCGCTTTCCCTCGCTCCCTGCGACAGCTCGTTATGATGGCCTTCCTGCTGATCCTGCTACCTTTGCTGGTGCTGGCCTGGCAGGCCTGGCAAAGCCTGAACGCGTTAAGCGCCCAGGCGGCGCTGACTAACCGCACCACGCTTATTGATGCCCGCCGTAGCGAGGCGATGACCAACGCCGCGCTGGAGATGGAGCGTAGCTATCGCCAGTACTGCGTGCTGGACGACCGCACGCTGGAAAGGGTGTATCAGAATCAGCGTAAACGCTACAGCGAAATGCTGGACGCCCATGCCGGGGTGCTGCCGGATGACAAACTCTATCAGGCGCTGCGTCAGGATCTGAACGATCTGGCGCAGCTCCAGTGCAAAAACAGCGGTCCTGATGCCGCCGCCGCCGCACGGCTTGAAGCCTTCGCGAATGCCAACACGGAGATGGTTCAGTCCACCCGTACGGTAATCTTTTCCCGCGGACAGCAGCTCCAGCAGGAGATTGCCGAGCGCGGCCAGTTCTTTGGCTGGCAGGCGCTGGTGCTGTTTCTGGTCAGCCTGGGGCTGGTGCTGCTCTTTACCCGCATGATCATCGGCCCCGTGAAGGGGATCCAGCGGATGATTAACCGCCTGGGAGAGGGCAAATCCCTCGGGGATACCGTCGTTTTTAAAGGCCCGCGCGAGCTGCGCTCGGTCGGCCAGCGCATTATCTGGCTCTCAGAGCGTCTGGCGTGGCTGGAATCCCAGCGTCACCAGTTTCTGCGCCATATCTCACACGAACTCAAAACACCGCTGGCCAGCATGCGTGAAGGCACGGAGCTGCTGGCCGACGAAGTGGCGGGGCCGTTAACGCCTGAGCAAAAAGAGATCGTGGCGATTCTGGATGCCAGCAGCCGCAATTTACAGAAACTTATCGAACAATTGCTGGACTATAACCGCAAGCTGGCGGATGGTGCTGTGGTGCTCGAGAGCGTTGAAATTGAACCGCTGGTGGATATGGTTATCTCCGCCCATAGCCTGCCAGCAAGAGCTAAAATGATGCATACCCAGGTGGATCTCAATGCGCCAGCCTGTCTTGCAGAACCTATGCTGTTAATGAGCGTGCTGGATAATCTTTATTCCAATGCGGTGCACTATGGTACTGAATCCGGTACCATTTATATCAGAAGCAATAACAACGGTTCGCGGGTATTTATTGACGTAGCGAATACGGGAAGCCCGATTCCGGATGATGAAAAAACGATGATCTTTGAACCCTTCTTCCAGGGGAGTCATCAGCGAAAAGGTGCGGTAAAAGGAAGTGGTCTGGGGCTGAGTATTGCCCGCGACTGCATACGACGCATGCAGGGTGAGCTTAACATCGTGAGTGATGAACGCGCCGATGTCTGTTTTCGTATCGAACTGCCTCTTGAGCCGGAAAAATCAATGAAATGAATAACAACCTGGTGAGTATGTCACACGTCTTTTATCGCGCACTGCGCGCGGTGTTTTCCAGCAAAAATATGCGCCTGAGCCTGCCCTGCCTGCTGCTGGCAGGCTGTGTCACCCATGCACCAAAAAGTGCAATTAGCCACAAACAGGAAGATAAATGGCCGCAAAAACAGCTGGCCGACTTCCTTTCAACACGTTGCGATGATATCTGGAGCCTGTCGGGACACGATGTCGAATCCAACCCGCTGTTCTGGCTGCGGGGAATAGACTGCGCCCAGCGTCTGGCCCCCGCCGAGGCCCGTGCGCAGGCGGCGATGCTGGTGGACGACACCTGGCAGGACGCGTTTAAACGTGGGATCGTAATGGCCGATGCCAGAATCACCCCCGTCGAACGCCGCGCCAACGTGACGCGGCTTGATACTTACGTAATCAATATTCCCTCGCAGGTGCGCCCGGTCTATCAGCTCTGGCGGGACGGACAAACCCTGCAATTACAGCTGTCTGAAGAGCGTTTCCGCTACAGCAAATTGCAGCAGTCGAGCGACAGCGAGCTTGATGCGCTGCGCCAGCAGCAGGAGTCGCTGCGCGAGCAGCTTGATACCACCACGCGTAAGCTTGAGAATCTGACCGATATCGAGAGACAGCTCTCGACGCGTAAGCCGGCAGGCAGCTATCTGCCCGACGGGTCGAAAGGCAACTCTGCCACGACGCCAGACGGTGAGACGCCGAAACAAGAGGATGTGAAGCCATGACAAGCCGTAAACCTGCTCATCTGTTACTGGTGGATGACGATCCCGGTTTATTAAAGCTGTTGGGAATGCGTCTGGTCAGCGAAGGCTACAGCGTGGTCACCGCTGAAAGCGGGCAGGAGGGGCTGAAAGTGCTCAGCCGCGAGAAAATCGATCTGGTGATCAGCGATTTACGCATGGATGAAATGGACGGCCTGCAACTGTTTGCGGAGATCCAGAAGCAGCAGCCCGGGATGCCGGTGATTATCCTCACCGCACACGGATCCATTCCGGATGCGGTGGCCGCGACGCAGCAGGGCGTGTTCAGCTTCCTCACCAAACCGGTGGATAAAGACGCCCTCTACAAAGCAATCGACAGCGCCCTTGAGCACGCGGCGCCCTCCGGCGACGACGCCTGGCGTGAATCCATCGTAACGCGAAGCCCGGTTATGCTGCGCCTGCTGGAACAGGCGCGGATGGTGGCGCAATCAGACGTTAGCGTACTGATCAACGGCCAGAGCGGGACCGGGAAAGAGATCCTCGCCCAGGCGATCCACAACGCCAGCCCGCGCAGTAAAAATGCTTTTATTGCCATTAACTGTGGCGCGCTGCCGGAACAGCTGCTTGAGTCTGAGCTCTTTGGTCACGCCCGCGGCGCCTTTACCGGCGCGGTGAGCAGCCGTGAAGGGCTATTCCAGGCGGCTGAGGGAGGCACGCTGTTTCTCGATGAAATTGGCGATATGCCCGCGCCGTTGCAGGTCAAACTGCTGCGCGTGTTGCAGGAGCGAAAAGTGCGTCCGCTCGGCAGCAACCGCGATATCGACATCAACGTGCGTATTATTTCCGCCACCCACCGTGATTTACCCAAGGCGATGGCGCGCAACGAGTTCCGCGAAGATCTCTACTACCGACTGAATGTCGTCAACCTGAAAATTCCGGCGCTGGCCGAGCGCGCGGAAGATATTCCGCTGCTGGCAAACCATCTTTTGCGACAGGCCGCAGACCGCCATAAACCGTTTGTGCGCGCGTTCTCCACCGATGCGATGAAGCGCCTGATGACGGCAAGCTGGCCGGGCAACGTGCGTCAGCTGGTGAACGTGATTGAGCAGTGCGTGGCGCTGACCTCATCGCCCGTGATCAGCGATGCGCTGGTGGAGCAGGCGCTGGAAGGGGAAAACACGGCCTTACCGACGTTTGCGGAAGCGCGAAATCAGTTCGAGCTGAACTATCTGCGCAAGCTGCTGCAAATCACCAAAGGCAACGTGACCCACGCGGCGCGCATGGCCGGGCGTAACCGTACCGAGTTCTATAAACTCCTCTCACGCCACGAGCTGGAAGCGAACGATTTTAAAGAGTAGTACCGCAAAATCCGCCTGAATATGATACTGTGAGCAACCGATTACGAGGCAGCTTACAGGCAAGAGTTTAAGGACCGACCATGAAAAAAATTGATGCGATTATTAAACCTTTCAAACTGGATGATGTACGTGAAGCGCTGGCTGAAGTGGGCATCACCGGGATGACCGTAACTGAAGTGAAAGGTTTTGGTCGTCAGAAGGGCCACACCGAGCTGTACCGTGGCGCTGAGTACATGGTGGACTTTCTGCCGAAGGTGAAAATCGAGATCGTGGTGAGCGATGACATCGTCGATACCTGTGTAGATACCATTATCCGCACGGCACAGACCGGCAAAATTGGCGACGGGAAAATCTTCGTCTTTGACGTGGCGCGCGTGATCCGTATCCGTACCGGCGAAGAAGACGACGCGGCGATTTAACACGCTTGCCGGGTGGCGCTGCGCTTACCCGGCCTACAAAACCCTTCGTAGGCCCGTACAAGCGAAGCGCCGCCGGGCGATTACAGCACCTTATGCGGGCCGAAGCATTCGTAATGAATGTTGTCCTTGTCCACACCCAGGTCTACCAGCTGCTTCGCGGCATACTGCATAAACGCCACCGGTCCGCAAACGTAGAACTGCATTCCCGGTGCGCTGAACGCCCCTTCATGCTGCCCTAAATTCATCAGCCCTTCGCTGTCAAAACGTGCCGCTGCGCGGTCGGCTTCCGTTGGTAAACGGTACCAGGTATGCGCGGTAAAGTGCGGCAGACTGGCCGCCAGCGTTTTCACTTCATCCGCGAAGGCGTGGACATCACCGTTTTCGGCCGCGTGGAACCAGTTGACCTGCGCGCTGTGGCTGGATTTTGCCAGCGTATCCAGCATCGCCAGCATTGGCGTTTGACCCACGCCCGCGGAGATCAGCGTCACCGGCGTGCCGGGTTCCACCGCCATAAAGAAGTCACCCGCCGGCGCGGCCAGATGAACGATATCGCCCACGTTAGCGACGTTATGCAGCCAGGTCGATACCTGACCGCCTTCCTCACGTTTAACCGCAATGCGATAGCCTTTGCCGTTTGGCTTGCGGGTCAGGGAGTACTGGCGGATCTCCTGATGCGGGAAGCCTTCCGGCTTCAGCCAGACGCCCAGATACTGCCCAGGCTGATAATCCGCCACCGGCTGGCCGTCAACCGGCTCAAATTCAAAACTGGTGATAAGCGCGCTGCGCGGGGTTTTCTCAACGATACGGAAGGCGCGAGTGCCTTCCCAGCCGCCGTTCTTGCTGGCGTTTTCGCTGTAGATCTGCGCTTCACGGTTGATAAACACGTTTGCCAGCACGCCGTAGGCTTTACCCCACGCGTCCAGCACCTCCTGGCCCGGGCTGAACATTTCGTCCAGCGTGGCCAGCAGGTGGCTGCCGACGATGTTGTACTGTTCAGGTTTGATCTGGAAGCTGGTGTGCTTCTGGGCAATTTTTTCCACCGCAGGCAGAAGAGCCGGCAGGTTTTCGATGTTGCTGGCATAGGCGGCGATAGCGTTAAACAGCGCTTCACGCTGATCGCCGTTACGCTGGTTGCTCATGTTAAAAATTTCTTTGAGTTCCGGGTTATGCGCGAACATGCGATCGTAGAAATGGGCGGTCAGCTTAGGACCCGTTTCAACCAGCAGGGGGATCGTGGCCTTCACGGTAGCGATGGTTTGAGCGTCGAGCATAGCAGCTTCCTTCTGATGTTACTTTAATGATGTATTTTGGATGCATCTTATAAAAATACCCATGCAATGTAAATGGTTCTTTGCATCGTGAAAAATATGCATCACAAAGCTGAAAAGAAATCCGTTGAAAATGGCGAGAGCTTTATCGCTCAAACCCTTGCGTGGCGTGAAGGTAAACGTTTGCGTAAAATCGTTTGTCAAGACCTGTTATCGCAGAACTATTCAGTTATACTGTTGCCCGTCGTCCAACAGGACTGCCTTTTCAGGCCAAAAATTTACTTGTTAGCTGAGTCAGGAGATGCGGATGTTAAAGCGTGAAATGAACATTGCCGATTATGATGCCGAACTGTGGCAGGCTATGGAGCAGGAAAAAGTACGTCAGGAAGAGCACATCGAACTGATCGCCTCCGAAAACTACACCAGCCCGCGCGTTATGCAGGCGCAGGGCTCTCAGCTGACCAACAAATACGCTGAAGGTTACCCGGGCAAGCGCTACTACGGCGGCTGCGAGTACGTTGATATCGTTGAGCAGCTGGCAATTGACCGTGCGAAAGCACTCTTTGGCGCTGACTACGCAAACGTCCAGCCGCACTCTGGCTCTCAGGCTAACTTCGCTGTTTACACCGCGCTGTTGCAGCCGGGCGATACCGTTCTGGGTATGAACCTGGCACAGGGCGGCCACCTGACTCATGGCTCCCCGGTTAACTTCTCCGGTAAACTGTACAACATCATTCCTTACGGTATTGATGAGTCCGGTAAAATTGACTACGAAGACATGGCGAAGCAGGCTAAAGAGCACAAGCCGAAAATGATCATCGGTGGTTTCTCTGCTTACTCCGGCATCGTTGACTGGGCCAAAATGCGTGAAATCGCAGACAGCATCGGCGCGTACCTGTTTGTCGACATGGCGCACGTTGCTGGCCTGATTGCCGCAGGCGTTTATCCGAACCCGGTTCCACACGCTCACGTTGTGACCACCACCACCCACAAAACCCTGGCGGGTCCACGCGGTGGCCTGATCCTGGCGAAAGGCGGTGACGAAGAGCTGTACAAAAAGCTGAACTCTGCCGTGTTCCCAAGCGCGCAGGGCGGCCCGCTGATGCACGTTATCGCGGCTAAAGCGGTGGCGCTGAAAGAAGCGATGGAGCCAGAGTTTAAGGTTTATCAGCAGCAGGTTGCTAAGAACGCCAAAGCGATGGTGGAAGTGTTCCTGAACCGTGGCTACAAAGTGGTTTCTGGCGGGACGGAAAACCACCTGTTCCTGCTGGACCTGGTTGATAAGAACCTGACCGGTAAAGAAGCTGACGCTGCCCTGGGCCGCGCCAACATCACCGTGAACAAAAACAGCGTGCCAAACGATCCGAAGAGCCCGTTCGTGACTTCCGGTATCCGTATCGGTTCTCCGGCCGTGACGCGTCGCGGCTTTAAAGAAGCGGAAGTGAAAGAGCTGGCGGGCTGGATGTGTGACGTTCTGGACAACATCAATGACGACGCGGTTATCGAGCGCGTTAAGGGTAAAGTTCTGGAAATCTGCGCACGCTTCCCGGTGTACGCTTAATCCTCTGCGTTGCAGAACTGAAAAAGGCCGCTTATGCGGCCTTTTTTGTGGGCTAACGTCGGTCGAGGGAGATGGCCCCCGGCCCTGTAATCGCCAGCAAAATAAAGGCGCCCGCGATACTCACATTTTTGTAGAAGTTAATCATATTGGGCAGGACCGCATCCCCGGTCATATCCCAGTAGTGATGACCAATCACCGCCGTCCCCAGCGTATAGAAGACAAAGATGACCGCGAGAGGGCGGGTGAAAAAGCCAAGCACAATCAGTATCGCGGCGGGAATCTCCATCACGACGGCAATAATGGCCGCCAGCATGGGCATGGGCGCACCGAGAGACGTCATGTACTGAACGGTGCTGCTAAACCCCGTCAGCTTTGGATAACCGAAAATAATAAACAGAACCACGATGGCAATGCGGGCAATTAAAAGCAGGAGCGAACGGGAAGAGCCGAAATCAAAATAACGTAAGCTGTTCATGGCAAACGACCTCTTCAGGCGATGTCCTTTAAACGTAATACAGTTTTACCGCTCTCGCCATACGCCGACCGGCTGTGCATGATGTTAATTTTTCGTAAATTTATAGCGCGCTAACGACTTGCTAAAGTACAGGATAAACGCCAGACTATCGCCTCCATTTCGGGAGGATTCATGGTCTTGCATTCCACGCGCTGGCTGGCGCTCAGCTATTTCACCTATTTCTTTAGCTACGGTATTTTTTTGCCTTTCTGGAGCGTCTGGCTCAAGGGAATTGGTCTGACGCCTGAAACCATCGGTATCCTGCTGGGCGCAGGGCTGGTGGCGCGTTTTCTCGGTAGCCTGCTGATTGCCCCCCGCGTCAGCGATCCCTCCTTACTGATTAAAGCGGTGCGCATTCTGGCCCTGCTGACGCTGGTCTTCGCGGCCTGTTTCTGGGTCAGCCACCAGTTTGCCTGGCTGATGGTGGTGATGGTTGGCTTTAACCTGTTCTTCTCCCCGCTGGTGCCGCTGACGGATGCGCTGGCGAACACCTGGCAAAAGCAGATCACCATGGACTATGGCCGCGTGCGCCTGTGGGGATCGATTGCCTTCGTCATCGGCTCTGCGCTGGTGGGCAAACTGGTCAGCCTCTACGATTACCGCGCGATCCTGGCATTCCTGAGTATCGGGATCGCCTCCATGCTTCTGGGGATGCTGCTGCGCCCGTCGGTAATGCCGCAAGGGGAAAGCCGTCATCAGGAAAGCGCGGGCTGGCCCGCCTGGCGAAGCCTGGTGGCGCAAAGCTGGCGTTTTCTGGCCTGCGTCTGCCTGCTTCAGGGCGCGCATGCGGCCTATTACGGCTTCAGCGCCATCTACTGGCAGGGCGCGGGATATTCCGCCTCCGCCGTCGGCTATTTATGGTCGCTTGGCGTAGTGGCTGAAGTGATTATCTTTGCGCTCAGCAAAAAACTGTTCAGCCGTTTCGGTGCGCGGGATCTGCTGCTGCTTTCCGCCGTCTGCGGCGTGGCGCGCTGGGGTATCATGGGCTGGACGACGGAGCTGCCGTGGCTGATTGTGGCGCAAATTCTGCACTGCGGAACCTTTACCGTGTGCCATCTGGCGGCGATGCGCTACATCGCGGCGCGAGAGGGCGGGGACGTTATTCGTCTCCAGGCGGTCTATTCAGCGGTGGCGATGGGGGGCAGTATCGCCGTGATGACCGTCTTCGCCGGTTTCCTCTATCAGCATCTCGGGCATGGGGTGTTCTGGGTGATGGCGCTGGTGGCCTTACCGGCCATCGTCATCCGCCCGAAGGTGGCTGCTCGCGCGTGACTATGATTCGAGCATAACGCGAATATGTTCCTGCTGCTGCGAATTCAGGGTCTCAACGGCATGAATGAGCGGCGGCGAGAACAACGGCAGGGCGGTTGGATAGGGAGTAATGACCAGCGCTGCCTCGCGAGGAGCGCCCTCTTTCTTAAACGCTTCCAGGCTGAGATATCGAATATTGAGCGGCAGCAGCGTCAGTTCGCGAAGCTGCTGCTCAATCAGTTCCTCACAGGCTTTATCTTCCCCCGTTAACAGCACCACCTGTTTTTCATGCAGATCGGTTTCCTGCATCAGCCAGGCACCGAAAATCACCGCCACCAGAGCCCTCTCTTCACCGGAGAATCGCAGGCCAAATTCGGCTTCCAGCTCAGACAGCGCTTCTTTGGTGGTGCGCAGCAGCCGGGGGTAAAGACGGTGGATCTCTTCCGGCAGGCTGTTGTCGATGCCAATGTCAAATAAGGAGCGGTCCAGCGCCTGAGCCAGATGAACATATAGCTGATCGGTCAGCCCCTGCTCATCGCTGAAGTTCATGCCGGTTTGCGCCCGGAAACGGGCAATCATACGCACGATGGCGCGACGCAGGCGCTGATCCTGCTGATGTTTATCCAGCACCGGATCGGGTGTGCGGAGCATCATAAACAGCAGCGCCAGAAACAGCTGTTCATCGCCGTGCGTGCCCTGTGGAACGCGCCGTTTCCAGTGGCGAACAATTTCCTGTGCCGTAAAGTACTCCCCTCTCGACTGCGTCCAGCTGCGCTGAACGGGAGAAAACTGTGGCGTATTGCCCAGATGATGCTGAATCAGACAGTATTGCAGATAGAGCTGTAAAAACTGCACGTCGCGGGCCTCAAACTGACGCTGAAGCTTGCGCGAACAAAAGCTGATAAGCGCCCGAAGATTCGCATCGTCATAAAGAGGGCGGGCGATACCGTGCTGTTTAAGCGCGGTTTTTAAGGCCGGGGTAAACTGTTGCGAGACAAAATGCGGACACAACCGGAGCGCCCTGCGCAGCCAGTGCAGCAGGCACAAGCGCTGGTTCAGGGCGGAACCCTCAATTCGGTAGCAGCCATCAAGGTGCGTGACGATATCAAGCCGATGATAGCGCTGGATTTCATCGCGCGTCTCGGCTATATCTTGCCGTGCCAGAGCGTCGTCCACGCCGTTGGCAGCGATTATGCTCTGTGCGGTGACGGCAGCATCGGGCAGGTAAAGCATCAAAAGCACCTGGCAGCGGCGCTGCGAACTGGAAAGCACAGATGGAATTTCAAGCGTCGTCATCATCATCTGTCGGGTATCCAGTGTGAATGTTTGATAAGAATAGCTAAAGGATGGGCGCTGAAAAGCGCGCCGGCAGGCCTTTCACTCAGGATTGCTGGCGAACATCACAGAATTTTTGACGTGAGGAACAGATGCAAATAGTTAAACAAAGCGCGGTAGCGTTATTTTTGGCGGTTTTCACTTTCGCCGCCGGCGCCCATCCTCACAGTTTTATCAGCCTGAAAACCGAGCTGGTGACGGACGGCACGCAGCTCAGCGGCCTGAAAATGCGCTGGACGATGGATGAAATCACCTCCGCCGATCTGCTGTACGATGCCGGAAACGCAAAGCCCGGCGACGAGATCTGGAAAAAGCTGGCGGCAGAAGTGATGGCCAACGTGCTGGGTCAGCACTACTTCACCGAGTTCTGGCACAACGGACAAAAGGTGAAGTTTCTTAACCGTCCCACGGAGTACGGCATGACCCGCGACGGTCATCAGGCGGTGCTGACGTTTATCCTTCCGCTGGCGCACCCTCAGCCGCTGGCAGGGCAGAAGTACACGTTCTCCACGTTTGATCCAACCTACTATGTCGATATGCATTACGCCCAGGACAGCGACGTGCAGTTGCCGGAAAATTTGCAAAAAATCTGCAAAATTGCCGTGCACACGCCGACGCCCAGCGAAGAGACGCTGAATTTTGCCGTTTCCCTTGATAAAGAAGATGCGCCCCCAGAAGACATGGAATTAGGAAAACAGTTTGCGCAGGAGGTGACGTTGCAATGTCAGTGATCTCCTCTCCCGTCAGCAAGCCGCGTCGCTGGCTGCACCTCTGGCCTCTGGCGCTCTTTTTACTGTTAGCCGTCTGCGGCGCGCTCTGGCTGTGGCAGGCCTGGCCGCAGGTGATGATAAAAAGCATTATCTGGCAGCGTGAAGTCAACCAGCAGATGAGCGGGCTGCTGAAGGCGGTGGCGGAGAACCCGACCAAAGCGGGCGGTTCTCTTCTGGCGTTCAGCTTTATCTATGGCGTGCTGCACGCGCTGGGGCCGGGGCACGGTAAAATCGTCATCACCACCTGGCTTGCCACCCATCCGTCGAAGCTGAAATCGAGCATTGGCCTGACGCTGGCGTCCTCTTTACTTCAGGGCGTTGTGGCGATTGCGCTCGTGGTGATAGTCCTTTCGCTGTTGCAGCTGCCAGCCCGTCAACTGCATATGAGCAGCTTCTGGCTGGAGAAGGGGAGTTACGCGCTGGTGGGCGTGCTGGGGCTGATCCTCTGCTGGCGGGCGCTGAAAAAGTTGCGCGCGCTGCTGCAAAAACCGAAATTCAAAGCCTTTACGCCGCATCACGTTCACCATGAAAACTGCGGATGTGGGCATCAGCATCTGCCGACGCAGGCGCAATTACAGAGCGGCGACGACTGGCGCGCGCGCCTGATGATTGTGCTCTCTATGGGGATGCGCCCGTGCTCGGGAGCGATCATGGTGCTGTTGTTCAGCAAAGTGATAGGGGTATTTGGCTGGGGAATGCTCTCGGCGCTGGCGATGGCGGCGGGAACGTCTCTGACTATCTCTTCGTTAGCGTTGCTGGTGCACAGCTTCCGTCAGCTGGCGGTAAAACTCAGCGGCAATAAAACGCCGGTGCTGTGGCGACAGGTTGGCTGGACGACGCTTGCGCTGGCGGGCGGGTTGATTCTGCTGGTGGCTGCGGTCACGATGTGGATGAGCGCGGTGCCGGTGGGAAGGGGGCTGCGGCCTTTTTAGCCGTACCTGAGGGATTTGTAGGCCCGGTAAGCGGAGCGCCACCGGGCTTAACATGCTGAATTAACGCTTCAGCGCATCACTCAGTTCATCACGCATGTTTGCCAGCATGGCTTTAACGACGCGCGGGTTACCTGCAACGATGTTGCCGGTAGACATATAGTTATGACCGCCGGTGAAGTCACACACGATGGCGCCTGCTTCACGTGCGATCAGTTCGCCCGCTGCAAAGTCCCACGGCTTCAGGGACAGCTCGAAGTAACCGTCAACGCGACCGGTCGCCACGTAGGCCAGATCCAGTGCAGCAGAGCCGGTGCGACGGAAGTCCGCGCATTCGGTGAACAGTTTGCCCAGGATATTCATATAGGTGGTTGCGTGCTGCTTCGCCTTGAACGGGAAGCCGGTCGCCAGAATGGTGCCGTCCAGATCGCGTGCATTGCTGCAACGCAGACGGTAGCCGTTCAGCTGCGCGCCCTGGCCGCGGGTAGCGGTGAACAGTTCGTTACGCATTGGATCGTAGACAACGGCGACTTCAGTACGGCCTTTGATGCGTACTGCGATAGAAACTGAGAAGTGTGGCAAGCGTTTAACGAAGTTGGTAGTGCCATCCAGTGGATCGATAACCCATTGAACATCCTGATCGGTACCTTCATGTTCACCGCTTTCTTCGGTGATGATGGTGTGCTGCGGGTAAGATTTGCGGATCGTTTCGATAATAATCGCTTCTGCGGCTTTATCGACGTTAGTCACGAAATCATTGCTGCCTTTCTGGCTGGTTTCTACGGAGTCTGGAGTTTCGTAGTGTTTGGCAATTACATTACCCGCCTTGCGCGCTGCGCGCACGGCGATGGTCAGCATCGGATGCATCGGTCTCTCTCACTGGATGTTAAAGAACAGGAAAATCGGCGCAGAGTATAGCAGCGGGATCGGATTATGTCTCTCGTTTATGATAATATGCCCGAATATTCTTCAGACACTGAACCCAGACATCTAAAAATTATGCTGCAAAACATTCGAATCGTGCTGGTCGAAACATCGCACACCGGCAACATGGGCTCTGTGGCCCGCGCTATGAAAACCATGGGCTTAACGAACCTGTGGCTGGTTAATCCGCTGGTGAAACCAGACTCTCAGGCTATTGCCCTGGCGGCCGGCGCCAGCGACGTGATCGGTAATGCGCAGATCGTGGACACGCTGGATGAAGCCCTGGCCGGTTGCAGCCTGGTGGTGGGCACCAGTGCGCGCTCCCGTACGCTCCCGTGGCCGATGCTGGATCCGCGCGAATGCGGCCTGAAAAGCGTCTCAGAAGCGGAGCAGGCGCCGGTTGCGCTGGTGTTTGGTCGCGAACGCGTTGGCCTGACCAACGAGGAACTACAGAAGTGCCACTACCACGTGGCGATTGCCGCCAACCCGGAATACAGCTCGCTTAACCTGGCGATGGCGGTGCAGGTAATCGCCTACGAAGTGCGCATGGCATGGCTGGCGGCGCAGGAGAAACAGGTCGAACCTAAAGAAGAGACGGCCTACCCGCTGGTGGACGACCTGGAGCGTTTCTACGGCCACCTGGAGCAGACGCTGCTCTCTACCGGCTTCATCCGTGAAGGCCACCCGGGCCAGGTAATGAACAAGCTGCGCCGTATGTTTACCCGCGCCCGTCCGGAAAGCCAGGAGCTTAACATCCTGCGCGGGATCCTGGCGTCGATTGAGCAGAAGAATAAAGAGTAGTGCCGTGTGTTCGCCGGGTGGCGCTTCGCTTACCCGGCCTACAAAGCCCGTAGGCCCGTGCAAGCACAGCGCCGCCGGGCAAAAAATACGGCACAGAAGGTTAAATACCTGACTAAAACAGTCAAGTAAATAGTTGACCAATTTAGTCAGGAATGTCAGACTTGGCCCTGCTATGCAATACCCCCATTTTACAATAAAAAACCCCGGGCAGGGGCGAGTTTGAGGTTAAGTAAGACATGAGACTGACATCTAAAGGGCGTTATGCCGTGACCGCGATGCTGGACGTTGCGCTCAACTCCGAAGCGGGCCCGGTTCCGTTGGCTGATATTTCTGAACGACAAGGGATCTCCCTCTCTTACCTGGAACAGCTGTTCTCCAGACTGCGTAAAAATGGACTGGTGTCCAGCGTTCGTGGCCCGGGCGGCGGTTATCTGCTGGGTAAAGACGCGGGCAGTATTGCGGTTGGCGAAGTGATTAGCGCGGTGGATGAATCCGTTGACGCAACCCGTTGCCAGGGTAAAGGCGGCTGTCAGGGCGGCGATAAATGCCTGACCCACGCGCTGTGGCGCGATCTGAGCGACCGTCTGACCGGCTTCCTGAACAATATCACCCTGGGTGAACTGGTGAATAACCAGGAAGTTCTGGACGTTTCTGGTCGTCAGCACAGTCAGGATTCACAACGCAGCACCCGTTCGCAGGACGCCATCGACGTTAAACTGCGCGCGTAATTAAAAAGATAAGTATTCAGAATCAGGCCGGGGTAGTCACACCCCGCGTACTCGGTCGTACATCCAGCCGGTTGCCTGATTCCTTGCATTGAAGCGATGTACGGAGTTTATAGAGCAATGAAATTACCGATTTATCTCGATTACTCCGCAACCACGCCGGTGGACCCGCGTGTTGCCGAGAAAATGATGCAGTGTCTGACCCTGGACGGAAACTTTGGTAACCCAGCTTCCCGTTCACACCGTTTTGGCTGGCATGCTGAAGAGGCGGTAGATATCGCCCGTAATCAGATTGCTGACCTGGTTGGCGCCGACCCGCGTGAAATTGTTTTCACCTCCGGTGCGACCGAATCCGACAACCTGGCGATCAAAGGTGCGGCCAACTTCTATCAGAAAAAAGGCAAGCACATCATCACCAGCAAAACCGAACATAAAGCCGTGCTGGACACCTGCCGTCAGCTGGAGCGCGAAGGGTTCGAGGTGACTTACCTGGCGCCGCAGAGCAACGGGATCATCGACCTGAAAGAGCTCGAAGCGGCGATGCGTGACGACACCATCCTGGTTTCCATCATGCACGTTAACAACGAAATCGGCGTTGTGCAGGACATCGCGACCATCGGCGAAATGTGCCGTGCGCGCGGCATCATCTACCACGTGGATGCGACCCAGAGCGTGGGCAAACTGCCTATCGATCTGAGCCAGCTGAAGGTGGACCTGATGTCCTTCTCCGGCCACAAAATCTATGGCCCGAAAGGTATCGGCGCGCTGTACGTTCGTCGTAAGCCACGCATCCGCATCGAAGCACAGATGCACGGCGGCGGTCATGAGCGCGGCATGCGTTCCGGTACGCTGCCTGTTCACCAGATCGTGGGCATGGGCGAAGCGTACCGTATCGCGAAAGAAGAGATGGAAACCGAGATGGCACGCCTGCGTACGCTGCGTAACCGTCTGTGGGACGGCGTGAAAGATATGGAAGAAGTGTATCTGAACGGCGATCTCGAGCAGGGCGCGCCAAACATCCTCAACGTCAGCTTCAACTATGTTGAAGGTGAATCGCTGATCATGGCGCTGAAAGACCTGGCCGTTTCTTCCGGTTCTGCCTGTACGTCTGCAAGCCTGGAGCCATCCTACGTGCTGCGCGCGCTGGGCATGACTGACGAGCTGGCACACAGCTCAATCCGTTTCTCTTTAGGTCGTTTCACTACCGAAGAAGAGATTGACTACACCATCAAGCTGGTTCGTAACTCCATCGGCCGTCTGCGCGACCTTTCTCCACTGTGGGAAATGTTCAAGCAGGGCGTGGATCTGAACAGCATTGAATGGTCACATCACTAATCGGTACATAAGGAGAATTCAATCATGGCATACAGCGAAAAAGTTATCGATCATTACGAGAACCCGCGCAACGTTGGCTCTTTTGACAACAGCGACGACTCTGTCGGCAGCGGCATGGTTGGTGCGCCAGCATGTGGCGACGTGATGAAGTTGCAGATTAAAGTCAACAATGAAGGTATCATTGAAGACGCGCGCTTCAAGACCTACGGCTGCGGTTCTGCTATTGCCTCCAGCTCCCTGGTCACCGAATGGGTGAAGGGCAAGTCTCTGGACGAAGCACAGGCAATCAAGAACACGGATATTGCTGAAGAACTCGAACTGCCACCGGTGAAAATTCACTGTTCTATTCTGGCAGAAGACGCGATCAAAGCCGCCATTGCGGATTACAAAAGCAAACGTGAAGCAAAATAATTGAGGTTTGAGTATGTCGATTACCCTTAGCGACAGCGCTGCCGCGCGAGTAAGCTCTTTTCTGGCGAACCGTGGTAAAGGCTTTGGCCTGCGACTGGGCGTACGTACCTCCGGCTGTTCTGGTATGGCTTACGTACTGGAGTTTGTTGACGAGCCGGCGTCTGATGACACCGTGTTTGAAGACAAGGGCGTGAAGGTGGTGGTCGATGGCAAAAGCCTGCAATTTCTCAACGGCACTCAGCTGGACTTCGTAAAAGAAGGCCTGAACGAAGGGTTCAAATTCACGAACCCGAACGTCAAAGACGAGTGTGGTTGCGGCGAAAGCTTCCACGTTTAACCGCGCGTCATCCGAAACCCCACCGTGGCTTTGCTGCGCGTGGGGTTTGTTCTAACAGGCTACCCCTGAGATTGTTATGGATTACTTCACTCTCTTCGGACTACCCGCTCAATACCCGATCGATCTTCAGGCACTGACGATCCGTTTCCAGGATCTACAGCGTCAGTACCATCCGGATAAATTCGCCAGCGGGACGCAGGCAGAGCAACTGGCTGCGGTATCGCACTCCGCAACCATCAACCAGGCCTGGCAAACGCTGCGTCATCCGCTGACGCGTGCCGAATATCTGCTTTCGCTCCACGGCTTCGATCTGGCGAGCGAACAGCATACCGTGCGTGACACCGCCTTTCTGATGGAACAGCTTACGCTTCGCGAAGAGCTGGATGAGATTGAACAGGCCAAAGATGAAGCGCGTCTGGAACGTTTTATCACGCGCGTGAAGGGCATGTTCGATACCCGCCATCAGCAGATGGTGGAGCAACTGAACAACGAGACCTGGGACGTCGCGGCAGACACTGTGCGCAAACTCCGTTTTCTCGATAAACTGCGAAGCAGTGCTGAACAACTCGAAGAAAAGCTGCTCGATTTTTAATTTCGGAAGCAATTATGGCCTTATTACAAATTAGTGAGCCTGGCTTAAGCGCCGCACCGCACCAGCGTCGTCTGGCGGTCGGTATTGACCTGGGCACCACCAATTCCCTCGTGGCGACCGTGCGCAGCGGCCAGGCGGAAACGCTGGCTGACGAGCAGGGCCGCCATCTGCTGCCTTCCGTGGTCCACTATCAGCCGCAGGGGCACGCGGTTGGCTACGACGCCCGCGCCAACGCCGCGCGCGATCCGGCCAACACCATCAGCTCCGTAAAGCGCATGATGGGCCGCTCGCTGGCTGATATCCAGACCCGCTACCCGCACCTGCCGTATCAGCTTCAGGCCAGTGAAAACGGCCTGCCGATGATTGCCACGGCGGCCGGCCTGCTGAACCCAATTCGTGTTTCCGCTGACATCCTCAAAGCGCTGGCGGCGCGCGCGACGGCGACGCTCGGCGGCGATCTGGACGGCGTAGTGATCACCGTTCCGGCCTATTTTGACGACGCACAGCGTCAGGGCACCAAAGACGCCGCGCGTCTGGCGGGCCTGCACGTGCTGCGCCTGCTGAACGAACCGACGGCGGCGGCGATTGCCTACGGCCTCGACTCCGGTCAGGAAGGGGTGATTGCGGTCTACGATCTGGGCGGCGGCACCTTTGATATTTCTATCCTGCGCCTGAGCCGCGGCGTGTTCGAAGTGCTGGCGACCGGCGGGGATTCCGCGCTCGGCGGCGATGATTTCGACCATCTGCTGGCGGACTACATCCGCGAGCAGGCGGGCATCAGCGATCGCAGCGATGCGCGCGTTCAGCGCGAACTGCTGGATGCGGCTATCGACGCCAAAATTGCGCTGAGCGATGCGCAGTCGGTCAGCGTGAATGTCGCAGGCTGGCAGGGTGAAATCACCCGCGATCGGTTCAACGAGCTGATTGCGCCTCTGGTTAAACGCACCCTGCTGGCCTGCCGTCGCGCATTGAAGGATGCGGGCGTGGAGGCTGACGAGGTGCTGGAAGTGGTCATGGTAGGCGGCTCAACGCGCGTGCCGCTGGTGCGCGAGCGCGTGGGCGAATTCTTTGGCCGCACGCCGCTGACCTCCATCGACCCGGATAAAGTGGTTGCCGTCGGCGCCGCTATCCAGGCCGATATTCTGGTTGGCAACAAGCCGGACAGCGAAATGCTGCTGCTGGACGTCATCCCGCTGTCTCTCGGTTTAGAAACCATGGGCGGCCTGGTGGAGAAAGTGATCCCGCGTAACACCACCATTCCGGTGGCGCGCGCGCAGGAGTTCACCACCTTCAAAGACGGCCAGACCGCGATGTCCATCCACGTGATGCAGGGCGAGCGCGAACTGGTGCAGGACTGTCGCTCTCTGGCGCGCTTTGCGCTGCGCGGTATCCCGGCGCTGCCGGCGGGCGGGGCGCATATTCGCGTGACCTTCCAGGTGGACGCCGACGGCCTGCTGAGCGTGACGGCGATGGAAAAATCCACCGGCGTGGAATCGTCCATCCAGGTGAAGCCGTCCTACGGCCTGACCGATGGCGAAATCGCCTCCATGATCCATGATTCAATGAGCTACGCCGAGCAGGATGTGAAGGCGCGTATGCTGGCTGAACAGAAAGTTGAAGCCGCACGCGTGCTGGAAAGCCTGAACGGGGCGCTCGCTGCCGATGCCGCGCTGTTAAGCGCCGCCGAGCGCCAGGTGATTGACGAGGCTGCCGCGCGCTTACGCGCAGTTGCCGAAGGCAATGACGCTGACGCAATAGAAGAAGCCATTAAAAACGTTGATAAACAAACCCAGGACTTCGCCGCTCGCCGCATGGACAAATCTGTCCGCGTCGCGCTGAAAGGCCAGTCCGTGGACGAGGTTTAATATGCCAAAGATTGTTATTTTGCCTCATGCGGACCTCTGTCCGGATGGTGCTGTTCTGGAAGCGAAGACCGGTGAAACCATTCTCGATGTTGCCCTGCGTGCAGGTATCGAAGTGGAACACGCCTGTGAAAAATCCTGTGCCTGCACCACCTGCCACTGCATCGTGCGTGAAGGTTTCGACTCTCTCGCCGAGAGCACCGAAGACGAAGACGACATGCTGGATAAAGCATGGGGTCTGGAGCCAGACAGCCGCCTGAGCTGCCAGGCCGCGGTGACCGATGAAGATCTGGTCGTGGAGTTCCCGCGCTACACCATTAACCACGCACGCGAGCACTAATATGGGACTGAAGTGGACAGACAGCCGTGAAATCGGCGAAGCGCTCTACGACGCGAACCCGGATCTCGATCCGAAAACCGTACGATTCACCGACATGCACCAGTGGATCTGCGATTTAGAGGATTTCGACGACGATCCTAACGCATCCAATGAAAAAATTCTGGAGGCGATTCTGTTAGTCTGGTTAGATGAAGCAGAATAAATAACAAAACGGGCTGCCTTCAGGCGGCCCGTTTGCTAGTTGCTAATAAGGATAAATAAAATGACCGAAGCGATGAAGATTACGCTCGCCACACAGCCTGCTGACGCGCGCTGGGGCGAAAAAGCCACCTACAGCATCAACAACGACGGTATTACCCTGCACCTGACGGGCAACGATGATTTGGGTCTGATCCAGCGCGCCGCGCGTAAAATTGACGGCCTGGGCATTAAGCATGTGTCGCTGGAAGGTGAAGGCTGGGATACTGACCGCAGCTGGGCGTTCTGGGCGGGATACAAAGGCCCGAAAGGCACCCGTAAAATTGAGTGGGCGAACCTCGATGAAGCCGGTCAGAAAGAGCTGGAAAGCCGCCTGCAAATTATCGACTGGGTGCGCGACACCATTAACGCCCCGGCGGAAGAGCTTGGCCCTGAGCAGCTGGCGCAGCGCGCCGTTGACCTGCTGTCCGGCGTGGCGGGGGATAACATGTCCTACCGCATCACCAAGGGCGAAGATCTGCGCGAGCAGAACTACATGGGCATTCATACCGTGGGCCGTGGTTCTGAGCGTCCTCCGGTCCTGCTGGCGCTGGATTACAACCCAACCGGCAATAAAGAAGCGCCGGTCTTTGCCTGCCTGGTCGGGAAAGGCATTACCTTCGACACCGGCGGCTACAGCCTGAAGCAGAGCGCATTCATGGATTCCATGAAGTCCGACATGGGCGGCGCGGCAACCATCACCGGCGCGCTGGCGTTCGCCATCACTCGTGGCCTGAACAAGCGCGTCAAGCTGTACCTGTGCTGCGCGGATAACATGGTGAGCGGTAACGCCTTCAAGCTGGGCGACATCATTCGCTACCGCAACGGTAAAAATGTCGAAGTGATGAACACCGACGCCGAAGGCCGTCTGGTGCTGGCCGATGGCCTGATCGACGCCTCTGCCCAGAAGCCAGAGCTCATTATCGACATGGCGACCCTGACCGGCGCGGCGAAAACGGCCCTGGGTAACGACTACCACGCGCTGTTCAGCTTCGACGACAAGCTGGCCGCTCGCCTGCTGGCAAGCGCTGCGGCGGAAAACGAGCCGTTCTGGCGCCTGCCGCTGGCCGAGTTCCACCGCAGCCAGCTGCCGTCTAACTTTGCCGAGCTGAACAACACCGCGAGCGCGGCGTATCCGGCGGGTGCAAGCACCGCAGCAGGCTTCCTGTCGCACTTCGTTGAGAACTATCATGAAGGCTGGCTGCACATCGACTGCTCTGCAACCTACCGTAAAGCGGCGGTTGAACAGTGGTCTGCGGGGGCGACCGGTCTGGGTGTGCGTACCGTGGCGAACCTGCTGACGGCTGAGTGATCTTTTTTGCGGGGTGGCGCTGCGCTTGTGCGGGCCTACGGTTTTGTAGGCCGGGTAAGCGAAGCGCCACCCGGCGTATCTTTGAAGTAGCGAAACTATGTCAGATACTAAAAACGAATTAGAGACCCTGCTGGAGCAGGCGGCGACCGAGCCCGCCCACCGTCCGGCCTTTTTCCGCACGCTGCTGGAATCCACCGTCTGGGTGCCGGGAACGGCGGCGGAAGGTGAGCAGGTTGTCGAAGACAGCGCGCTGGATCTGCTGCACTGGGAGAAAGATGACGGCACCTCGGTGATCCCGTTCTTTACCTCGCTGGAAGCCTTGCAGGAAGCGGTAGAAGATGAACAGGCGTTCGTGGTGATGCCGGTGCGCACGCTGTTCGAAATGACGCTGGGGCAGACGCTTTTCCTCAACGCCAAACTGCCGACAGGGAAAGAGTTCACCCCGCGCGAAATCAGCCACCTGATAGGTGAGGAGGGCAACCCGCTCAGTACCCAGGAGGTGCTGGAAGGGGGAGAAACGCTGCTGCTCTCTGAAGTGGCCGAGCCGCCCGCGCAGATGATTGACTCCCTGACCACGCTGTTTAGTACCATTAAGCCGGTGAAACGCGCTTTTCTCTGCTCCATCAAAGAGGGGGCTGATGAACAGCCCGTGCTGCTGATTGGTATTGAAGCGGACGGCGATATTGAGGAGATCATTCAGGCAGCGGGAAGCGTAGCGACCGACACGCTGCCGGGCGATGAGCCGATCGATATCTGTCAGGTGAAGAAGGGCGAGAAGGGAATCAGCCACTTTATTACCGAGCACATCACCCCGTTCTATGAGCGTCGCTGGGGCGGCTTCCTGCGCGATCTTAAAACCAACCGCATTATTTAATTACGGCGGGGTGAGCCTCACCCCGTTGCCTCCAGCAGCAGTAAATCCATCAGTAGCACCAGATTCGACTCAAACGACGTCACGCCCGCGGCTTCGGCAGCGAAATGCACCGCCTCGTCATACAGCGCGAAATGCAGATCCGCCATGCCCGCCAGCGTATTGGCGGAGGCTCGGGTAAAGGCGACGACCGTCATGCCGACGTTTTTGGCTATCCGCGCTTTATCCAGTACCTGCTCCGTTTCGCCGCTGCGGGAGACGGCAATAAACACCTGATAACGCGCGGCGTTACTGAGAAAAATATTCCGGCTGTCCCCCGGCCCGGAGATGAACGCCGTTTTGCCCAGCACCTGCAACTTCTTGGTCAGGTACTCGGCAAAAAGATACGAAAACCCGGCGCCGTAGAGAAAGAAGCTCTCTTTCTGGCGCAGCAGGCTGGCAAACTGCTGGCGTTTGGCCTGGGTGACCCACTGAAAGGTGTGCTGATAGTTGGCAATAAACTGAGCGAACAGCGCCGGTAGTTCCGCATGCTGCTCAGGCTGTACGGTGATGTGCGGCGTGTCTGAAAGCAGCTGCTTGCAGTGCCAGATAAACTCGCTAAAGCCGCTGAACCCGAGCTTCTGACACAGGCGCATAATCGTCGCGGTGGAGACAAATGTCGCCAGCGCCAGCTCGCGCACCGTGATGTTGCCCACCAGCAGCGGATGCTCAGTGAGGTGGGCGAGGACGCGATACTCCGCGCGGGTCAGCGAGGACCCGCGCGTTAACAGCGTTGCCAGGCGGTTATCCATTATTTCGTCGGTTCAACCGGCAGATCGTCCCGCGCGCCCCATTCGCTCCAGGCGCCGTCATACAGCGTCACGTCATTCGCGCCAAGGGTTGCCAGCGCCAGAATCACCACGCAGGCCGTCACGCCGGAGCCGCAGCTGGCAATAATCGGACGATGCAGATCCACGCCCTGACGTTCAAAAACGGCACGCAATTCATCGGTGGTTTTCAGCTCACCTTCAAACACCAGATCGCCCCACGGCACGTTCAGCGCACCCGGAATATGGCCTCGCCTCAGCCCCGGTCGTGGTTCATCCGCTTCAGCGTTAAAGCGTGGTGCAGGACGCGCATCGACGATTTGCGCCGTCTTTTCGTGGCTGACGACCAGCACATCGGTCAGACGCTTCACCACGTGTGCGTCAAACGACGCGTCGAAATCGCCTTCCGGCAGCGTGACGTCACCCTGCTGGAGCGGCAGCTCATCGCGTTTCCAGCCCGCAAGCCCACCCGCCAGAATCGACACTTTTTCCACGCCGAAGTTTTTCAGCATCCACCACGCGCGCGGCGCGGAGAACAGATTGCCTTCATCGTAAACAACAAGATGTTTGTCTTTGCTGATGCCCAGCTCGCGCATCGCCACGGAAAACGCTTCCGGACGCGGCAGCATGTGCGGCAGGGGAGAGGTGTGATCGGAAAGCGCTTCGATATCAAAAAATACCGCGCCTGGCAGATGCCATGCGCGGTACTCACCGGGAACGTCACGATGCTCTTGCCCCGGAGGTGCCATGCGCGCATCAATAATCTGAACTTCCGGGTCGTCACCGTGCTCAATCAGCCAGTCGGCAGCGACAAAATATGAGGTGGACATGGTTGCCTCCATTCTTTTCCGTAAAAAAGGATTGTCGGTGTTTTTTCTGACACCGACAAGCTAACCACGTTCAACTCGCGAGCAAGCCCCTATTTTTTCACCGCTTCGCCGTCCTGCCAGGCCTTTTGCAGTGCAGGCCAGTAGTCGCGGTTGGCTTCGATCATCTCATCCAGGATCGCTTTCGCATGTTCCATGGTCGGCACGGTGCGGTTCAGGGTGAACGCCTGAAGTGCTTTCTCATAGCTGCCTTCGATGGTCGCCTCAACCAGCAGCTGTTCAGAGGCCAGCTGCTGCTGTAAAAGCGTCTGGTGGAACAGCGGCACCTGACCCACGCGGACGGGCTCTGGTCCTTCGGAGGTAATATAGGCAGGCACTTCCACCACCGCATCATAAGGCAGGTTGGTAATCGCCCCGCGGTTTTCGACCATCACCAGGTGACGCTGGCGCAGGTTAAACGCCAGCGAGCAGGCGACATCGACGATAAACTCACCGTGGACACCTACGTGGAAGGCATCCGGTAAAATTCCGGTGCGCTGGTACTCTTCGGCAGCGGCGAAGAGTTTTTTCTCACGCCCGTTCATCACTTCGTTGGCCCGGGTATAGTCGGGGTTTTGATGCTCCACGATCTGGTTCGGCATCAGGTAGTACTGTAGATACGGGTTCGGCAGGTACTCCGGGAAGTTATCCATAATCGGCTTGATGTTGCGCCAGGTTTTCACCCACGACGGATCCGAGTGCTGCGGGTCGGTTTTTGCGGCATCTTCCGTCAGCAGGCCAAACTTCGCGATATGTTTACGCAGCTCCGGTAATTTGTCCTCGCCGTCCACCAGCACGCGGGTAAACCAGCCGAAGTGGTTGAGACCAAAATAGTCCACCTCCAGCCTGCGACGATCCACGCCCAGGATGGCCCCCATATTACGCATCGCCGCGACCGGCATATCGCAGATGTTCAGCACCCGTGCGTTGGGGCGCAGGCGACGCACGCCTTCCGCAACAATCGCTGCCGGATTAGAGTAGTTCACGATCCACGCTTTCTCATGTGCGTAGCGTTCCACTCGATCAATCAGCTCGACCATCGGCAGGATCGTGCGCAGTCCATACGCCAGACCTCCTGGGCCGCAGGTTTCCTGGCCGACCACGCCGTGGCGCAGCGGAATTTTTTCATCCTGCTCGCGCATTTTGTACTGTCCGACGCGCATCTGGGCAAAAACAAAGTGCGCGCCGCTGAAGGCCACTTCCGGGTCGCTGGTGACGGTGAATTTGATGCTCTGGCTGTGGTCGCGAATGACCTTCTCCACCACGGGCGCAATGGTCTTCTGACGCGCCTCGTCGATGTCGTACAGGCGGATCTCTGCCAGAGGGAAATCGTCCAGGCGTACCATCAGGCTTTTCACAATACCCGGCGTGTAGGTGCTGCCACCGCCGGCAATCGACAGAATAAAGGGGGGTGTAAACATTTTTAGCTCCTTTCAGAGAAACGTCTCAACGGCTTCTCGCATTTTTTTGACATGCAGCCCGTAGACCACCTGAACGTTGTTACCTTGTTTGATAACCCCTTTCGCGCCGGTCGCTTTCAGGCGCGGTTCGTCGATGATGTCGACGTCCTTCACCGTGACGCGTAAGCGGGTGTAGCAGTTATCAACGACTTCAATATTTTCCCGGCCGCCCAGACCCACCACGATGGATTCGCCCAGCCCGTCGTTATTCCCCTTCGCCTGGTACTCCTGCTTGCTGTAGAGGCGCGTCTCCCGATCCTCATCTTCACGGCCCGGCGTTTTCATGTTGAAACGCAGGATCAGGAAGCGGAACACCACGAAGTAGAGGGCAAACATGATCAGCCCCACCACCATGTACATTGGCCAGTTGGATTTCTCCGTGCCGAGCGGCAGGTTGTAGAGGATGAAATCGATAATTCCGTTGGCGCCGATGGCGTGAACGCCAAACAGCGAGAACAGCATCATGCCGATGCCGGTCAGCACCGCATGCACCACGAACAGCAGCGGGGCGACAAACAGGAAGGAGAATTCAATCGGCTCGGTTACGCCGACCAGCAGCGAGGTCAGCGCCGCCGGGATCAGAATGGCCTTCGCAATCGCCTTACGCTCTGGCTTCGCGGTCATGTACATCGCCAGCGCGGCGGCGGGCAGGCCAAACATCTTGCTGATGCCGCGCGCATCCCACACCACGGTGCTGCTGAGCTGTTTGACGTCCGGGCAGGCCATCTCGGCGAAGTAGATATTGCGCGCCCCCTGGTAAGCCGTACCGCACACCTCCTGCGTACCGCCCAGTTCGGTATACAAGAACGGCGTATAGACCAGATGATGCAGGCCCGTCGGTACCAGAATGCGCTCAAGGAAACCGTAGATCGCCACCCCGAACGGGCCAGAGCCTTTAATAGCCAGCGCCAGGGCGCTAATACCATGCTGCGCGTACGGCCAGAGTTCGCTCATGACCACGCCGAGCAGCATAGAGACGGGCAGCATGACAATCGCCACAAAGCAGTGGCCGGAGTAAATCGCCATTGCGCCGTTAAACTGTACGCCGGAATATTTGTTGTACAGATAACCGGAGAGCGCCCCGGTCAGGATCCCGGCGAAAACGCCCATCTCCAGCACCTGGACGCCCAGTACCATGCTTTGTCCGGCGGCTTTCATCTGCTCAGCCGGAGCCAGTTCACCCTGAAGCTGTAGCGTCACGTTCATCGCGTTAATGAATACGATGAAGGTCACCAGCCCAATCAGCGCCGCGTAGCCTTTGTCTCGTGTTGCCAGCCCAATGGGGATCCCGACGGCAAACACCAGCGCCAGGTTGACCAGCACCGACACGGCAGATTTGGCGATCAGCTGGCCCACATTCTGGATCAGCGGATGGCCGAGAAACGGCAGGTACTCGGCCAGATTGCCGTTACCCAGTACATTGCCAAAGGCGATAAACAGGCCGACGATGGGTAAGATAAGTACAGGTCCATAAAGTGATTTTCCGAAATTTTGTAGGGCGTTCACGGCTCGTTTCATGGCTTTCTCTCTTATTGAACCGCGCACTCGGGGTGCGTCATGGACATAAAACTAGCAGGCTCAGCGCGAGTTTATCCAGCTATCTTCTTGTTTTAAAAACAAATGACGTGAAAGGTAACATGTTACGTTACGCCGTGTGATCGCGGTTCCAACCCGGTAGATCAGCGAGATGCAATTCTGCGAGGCGCTTTCCAGATTATAAAATTGGACTTTTTGTATTAACGAAACTTGCGGATAATACTTATCCGGACGACGACCAACAGGCCCCCTCAGGCCAGGGACACAGGATGAAACCGTTTCGCTTAGCCGCGATCTCTCTCGCGCTACTCACCACCTTTACGCTTGTCGGCTGTGATAACAGCGACGATAAACCTCAGGCCGCTGCGCCCGCAGCGTCTACGGCATCACAACAGAAAGCCCCGGAAAAAGCTGATCCTGAAAAGCTGGCTAAGCTGGCCGCGCAGAGTCAGGGCAAGGCGTTGACGCTGCTGGATGCTTCTGAAGTGCAACTCGACGGTGCCGCGACGCTGGTTCTGACCTTCTCTGTACCTCTTAAACCCGATCAGGATTTCGCCAAAACGGTGCACGTGGTGGATAAGAAAAGCGGGAAGGTGGACGGTGCATGGGAATTGGCACCCAATCTTAAGGAGCTGCGCCTGCGTCACCTGGAGCCGAATCGTAATCTGGTCGTCACCGTTGAGCATGGCCTACAGGCACTGAATAACGCAACCTTCGATAAGAACTATGAAAAGGCGCTTACGACACGGGACATTGAGCCGACGGTCGGATTCGCCAGCCGGGGATCGCTGCTGCCAGGCAAAGTGGTGGAAGGGTTGCCGGTGATGGCGCTTAACGTCAGCAACGTGGACGTCAACTTCTACCGCGTGAAGCCGGAGTCGCTGGCCTCGTTTGTCAGCCAGTGGGAGTACCGTAACTCGCTGACCAACTGGGAATCCGACAACCTGCTGAAGATGGCGGAACTGGTCTATACCGGCCGTTTCGACCTCAACCCGGCGCGCAACACGCGTGAAAAACTGCTTTTGCCGCTCAAAGAGATTAAGCCGCTCCAGCAGTCTGGGGTCTATATCGCCGTGATGAATCAGGCCGGTCACTATAATTACAGTAACGCCGCGACGCTCTTTACCTTAAGTGATATTGGGCTGTCCGCTCACCGTTATCATAACCGCCTGGACATCTTCACCCAGAGTCTTGAAAACGGTGCGGCGCAGTCAGGCGTGACCGTTACCCTGCTGAACGATAAAGGGCAGACCCTTGCCGAGGCGAACAGCGACGCCGACGGTCATGCGAAACTGGAAACCGATAAAGAAGCCGCGCTGATCCTGGCCAGCAAAGACGGCCAGACCACGCTTCTTGACCTCAAGCTTCCGGCGCTGGATCTGGCGGAGTTTGATATCGCCGGCAAGCCCGGGTACAGCAAGCAGTTCTTTATGTTTGGCCCGCGCGATCTCTATCGTCCGGGTGAAACGGTGATCCTTAACGGCCTGCTGCGCGACAGCGACGGAAAACCGCTTCCCGATCAGCCGGTAAAACTTGACGTGCTGCGTCCGGACGGACAGGTAGCACGTACGGTCGTTGTGCAACCCGAGAACGGTCTCTATCGCTTCAACTATCCGCTTGATAGCGGCGCCCAGACCGGCATGTGGCATATTCGCGCAAATACGGGCGATAACCAGCAGCGCATGTGGGATTTCCACGTCGAAGATTTTATGCCTGAGCGTATGGCGCTGAATCTGACCGGGCAAAAAATACCGGTTTCCCCGCAGGATGATGTGGGCTTTAACGTTGTGGGCTATTACCTGTATGGCGCACCGGCTAACGGCAATGCTCTGCAAGGCCAGCTTTTCCTGCGCCCGCTACGCGACGCCGTTCCTGCACTGCCTGGCTTCCAGTTTGGTGATATTGCCGAGGAAAACCTGAGCCGCAGCCTGGATGAAGTGCAGCTTACGCTGGACGAAAAGGGACGCGGGCAGGTAACCACCGAAAGCCAGTGGAAAGATACGCACTCGCCGCTGCAACTGATTTTGCAGGCCAGCCTGCTGGAATCAGGCGGGCGTCCGGTGACACGGCGCGCTGAGCAGGCTATCTGGCCTGCGGCTGAACTCCCTGGGATCCGCCCACAGTTCGCCAGCAAGGCCGTTTATGACTACCGTACCGATACCACCGTCAACCAGCCGATCGTCGATGAGAACGGCAACGCCAGTTTTGACATTGTCTATGCCGATGCCAGCGGGGCGAAAAAAGCGGCATCCGGCTTGCAGGTGCGTCTTATCCGTGAGCGTCGTGACTACTTCTGGAACTGGTCCGAGAGTGAGGGCTGGCAGTCTCAGTTCGATCAAAAAGACCTGGTTGAGGGCGAGCAGGAGCTTAACCTCAAGGCCGATGAAACCGGAAAAGTCACCTTCCCGGTGGAGTGGGGCTCATACCGTCTGGAAGTGAAAGCGCCTGATGATATGGTCAGCAGCGTACGCTTCTGGGCCGGTTACAGCTGGCAGGATAACAGCGATGGCACGGGGGCTGCACGTCCGGACCGCGTAACGCTGAAGCTGGATAAACCCGCTTATCAGCCGGGCGATACCATTAACCTGCACATTGCGGCCCCGGCAGCAGGCAAGGGCTATGCGATGATCGAATCCAGCGAAGGACCGCTGTGGTGGAAAGAGATCGACGTGCCGGCAAACGGTCTGGATCTTTCTATTCCGGTGGATAAAGCCTGGAAGCGTCACGATCTCTATCTCAGCACGCTGGTGGTTCGTCCCGGCGATAAATCCAAATCCGCCACGCCGAAGCGCGCGGTTGGATTGCTGCACCTGCCGATGGGCGACGAAAATCGTCGTCTCAACATTGCCCTTGAGAACCCGCAAAAAATGCGCCCGAACCAGACGCTCTCAGTGAAGGTGAAGGCCAGCGTGAAAGAGGGAGCTGTGCCGCAGAAAGTCAATGTGCTGGTCTCGGCCGTTGATAGCGGCGTGCTGAACATCACCGACTACGTTACGCCGGATCCGTGGGAAGCTTTCTTCGGCCAGAAGCGCTATGGCGCGGATATCTATGATGTTTACGGCCAGGTTATTGAGGGCCAGGGCCGCATGGCCGCACTGCGCTTTGGGGGGGACGGCGATGAACTGAAACGCGGCGGTAAGCCACCGGTGAACCATGTCACCATTATTGCCCAGCAGGCGCAGCCGGTAACGCTTGATGCCAATGGCGAAGGCACTATCACGCTGCCGATTGGTGATTTCAACGGCGAACTGCGTCTGATGGCGCAGGCCTGGACGGAAGACGATTTCGGCAGCAGCGAAAGTAAAGTCGTAGTGGCTGCGCCGATTATCACCGAGCTTAACACGCCGCGGTTCCTGGCGAGCGGGGATACCTCAAGGCTGACGCTGGACCTGACGAACCTGACTGACAAGCCACAAACGCTCAATGTCGTATTAACCTCTACGGGCAAGCTGGCGATTGAAAGTAGCGCGCCGCCGCGCCCGGTTCAGCTAGAGCCCGGCGCGCGCAGCACGCTGTACATTCCGGTGCGCGCGCAGGACGGTTACGGTGAAGGGGAAGTCATCGCGCTTGTTACCGGGCTTCAGCTGCCGGGTGAAACGTTTGTCCCTCAGCACAAGAGCTGGAAGATAGGCGTGCGTCCCGCATACCCGGCGCAAACGGTGAATACCGGCGCCATGCTCAACCCCGGCGAGTCCTGGACCGCGCCAGTGCAGCACAGCAGCGGCTTATCGACTGCCACTTTACAGGGGCAACTGCTGCTGAGCGGCAAACCGCCGCTGAACCTGGCGCGCTATATTCGTGAGCTACAGGCGTATCCGTACGGCTGTCTGGAACAAACCACCAGCGGCCTGTTCCCGTCGCTCTACACTAACGCCGCGCAGCTGGCGGCGCTGGGCATCAAGGGCGACAATGATGATAAACGCCGCACCGCCATTGATATCGGGATCTCCCGCCTGCTGCAAATGCAGCGTGACGACGGTGGTTTTGCGCTGTGGGATAGAAATGGTCCGGAAGAGTACTGGCTGACCGCTTATGTGACGGATTTCCTGGTTCGTGCGGGAGAACAGGGCTACAGCGTTCCCGCTGACGCGGTCAATAAAGCCAATAACCGCCTGCTGCGCTATTTGCAGGATCCGGGCATGATGTCCATCCGCTACAGTGACGACACCCAGGCCAGTAAATTCGCCGTGCAGGCCTATGCTGCGCTGGTGCTGGCGCGCCAGCAAAAAGCGCCGCTTGGGGCATTGCGTGAAATCTGGGATCGTCAGGCCCAGGCTGCTTCCGGGCTCCCGCTGATGCAGCTGGGCGTGGCGCTGAAGCTGATGGGCGACGGGCCGCGCAGCCAGCAGGCAATGGATCAGGCGATGAAAACGCCGCGCAAAGAGAGCAAAACCTGGATTGCGGATTATGGCAGCCAGCTTCGCGATAACGCCCTGATGCTCGCTCTCCTTGAAGAGAATAAGCTGCTGCCGGAGGCGCAAAATACGTTACTGAACGGCTTGTCTGAACAGGCATTTAGCCAGCGCTGGCTTTCCACGCAGGAGAGTAACGCTCTGTTTCTTGCTGGACGTTCGCTGCAAAACCTCAGCGGCGCCTGGCAGGCCACCACCAGCCTCTCCGATCAGACGCTGAACAGTGAAAAATCGCAGGTTCAAAACGTGAACGGTGCTCAGCTTGACGGTTTGCAGGTCACCAACATCGGCGCCGCGCCGCTGTGGGTGCGACTCGACAGTACCGGTTATCCGGAATATGCCCCGCAGCCCTCTTCGAAGGTTCTGAGCATCCAGCGTCATATACTGTCCCTGGACGGCAGCACGAAATCGCTCTCATCGGTGAAGAGCGGGGAACTGGTACTGGTGTGGCTTGAAGTGAAGGCCAGCCAGAACGTGCCGGATGCCCTGGTGGTGGATCTGCTCCCGGCAGGTCTGGAGCTGGAAAATCAGAATCTGGCGAGCAGCAGCGCCAGCCTGCCGGACAGTGGCAGTGAGGTGCAAAACCTGCTTAATCAGATGCAGCAGTCTGATATCCAGCACATGGAATTCCGCGACGATCGCTTTGTGGCCGCCGTGCCGGTGAACGAAGGTCAGCCGGTCACGCTGGTCTATCTGGCACGTGCCGTTACGCCGGGAACCTACCAGGTGCCTGTTCCGATGGTCGAGTCCATGTACGTTCCGCAGTGGCGAGCAACGGGGGCGGCCAGTGGCCCGCTGATCGTTGTACCGTAAAATGCGGATAACGCGCCTGATTCGCTCCCACTGGCTGTGGCTGGCGGGAGCGCTTCTCGTTTTAGGAGGGCTGGTTGTCGTCGCTGACCGCGTCTGGCCGTTGCCCCTGAAAGAGGTCAACCCTGCGCGAGTGGTCGTGGATGAGCAGGGCGTCCCGCTGTGGCGTTTTGCCGACAGCGAAGGTATCTGGCGCTATCCGGTTACCATTGAAGACGTCTCCCCACGCTATCTGGAGGCGCTGATCCAGTATGAAGATCGCTGGTTCTGGAACCACCCTGGCGTCAATCCGCTTTCTGTACTGCGTGCCGCCTGGCAGGATCTCACTTCCGGGAGAGTCGTGTCAGGTGGGAGCACGCTGACCATGCAGGTGGCGCGCCTGCTTGATCCGCATCCGCGCACCTTTGGCGGCAAAATTCGCCAGCTGTGGCGGGCGATGCAGCTGGAGTGGCATCTCTCCAAGCGTGACATTCTTACGCTGTATCTAAACCGTGCCCCGTTTGGCGGCACGTTGCAGGGCGTGGGCGCTGCAAGCTGGACTTACCTTGGAAAGCCGCCTTCACGGCTGAGCTATTCCGACGCGGCGCTGCTGGCGGTGCTGCCGCAGGCGCCAAGCCGTCTGCGCCCGGACCGCTGGCCGGCGCGTGCGGAAGCGGCGCGTAACAAAGTGCTCGACCGCATGTTGACTCAGGGCGTCTGGTCAGAGAAACAGGTGAAAGAGTCCCGTGAAGAACCGGTGTGGCTGGCTCCCCGGCAGATGCCGCAGCTGGCGCCGCTCTTTTCACGCATGATGCTCAGCAAAAGTCGTGACACAAAAATAGTCACCACGCTGGATGCAGCTCTGCAAAGACAGCTTGAAGAGCTGGCAATGAACTGGAAATCGCGCCTGCCCGCCCGCAGTTCGCTGGCGATGATCGTCGTTGATCATACGTCCATGAAAGTACGTGGCTGGGTTGGTTCGGTAGATATCAATGATGACAGCCGTTTTAGCCACGTGGATATGGTCAATGCGATCCGATCTCCGGGATCGGTTCTCAAGCCATTCATCTATGGCATGGCACTGGACGAGGGTCTCATCCATCCCGCCTCGCTGCTTCAGGATGTCCCAAGAAAAACGGGAGATTATCGTCCCGGCAACTTTGACAGTGGCTTTCACGGGCCGGTCAGCATGAGCGAAGCCCTGGTGCGTTCCCTCAACCTGCCTGCTGTGCAGGTACTGGAAGCGTACGGTCCAAAACGCTTTGCAGGCATGCTGAGCAACGCGGGATTACCGCTCATTCTCCCTGCGGGTGCGCAGCCCAATCTCTCCCTGATTCTGGGAGGCGCCGGGGCGCGCCTGGCTGATATCGCTGCCGCCTACAGCGCTTTTGCGCGTCAGGGTAAGGCGGGCCGACTGCGTTTACAGCCTGGCGATCCGCTGATCGAACGTCCGCTGCTGTCGCAGGGCGCGGCGTGGATTATTCGTCGCATACTTGCCAACGAAGCGCAGCCCCTGCCGGACAGCGCGCTGCCCCAGGTTGCGCCGCTGGCCTGGAAAACGGGCACCAGCTACGGCTACCGTGATGCCTGGGCCATCGGGCTGAATGCCCGCTATGTCATCGGTATCTGGACTGGACGTCCGGACGGTACGCCCGTTGCGGGGCAGTTTGGTTTCGCCAGCGCGGTTCCGCTCCTTAATCAGGTGAATAACATGCTTCAGTCACGCTCAATGGTGGATGAAGCGCGTCTGCCGCGCGATCCGCGTCCTGCCAGCGTTGGGCGGGGCGTGATTTGCTGGCCAGGCGGCCAGTCCCTGCCTGAAGGGAGCGAAAACTGTCGGCGTCGGCTGTCAACCTGGCTGCTTGAAGGCAGTGAACCACCTACGCTGCTGTTGCCGGAACAGGAAGGGATTCGCGGGATCCGTTTCCCGGTCTGGCTGGATAAGGCAGGAAAACGCGTCGCGGCGGATTGTCCGGATGCCACAGAGAAAGTGCTGGATGTCTGGCCGTTGCCGCTGGAGCCCTGGCTGCCTGCTGCCGAAAAACGGGCGGCTCGTCTCCCCGCCCGTTCCGGGGTTTGCCCCCCGCTGGATAACCACAATGCAGCACCGCTGATGCTGTCAGGCATCAGGGAAGGGGCGGTCATTAAACGTCTTCCGGGCGAGAAAAATATGACCCTCTTCGTTTCAACCAGCGGCGGGGAGGGGCAGCGATGGTGGTTTTTGAACGGCGATCCGCTGGACGGCCATCAAAAGAATTATTCATTACAATTATATTTGCCGGGTAAATATCAATTAATTGTTTTAGATGAAACAGGACAAACGGCGACGGTGAATTTTGAATTAGATCGCTAAGTGTTACTCCTGAAGAGTTAGCTTGATAATTATCAATATTCGTTCCTGAAAAAAAACGAGAATGCGTTTTTATTTTCAGGAACGAGCAATGAAAAAAAATAAACATCAGGGAGAGGGGATTATTCCCGCCATATCCCGGCGTCAGTTTATTCAGGCAGGATCGGCGCTCGCCGCCCTGCCGTTTGTCATCAAAACGGGCAAAGCACAGGCACAGGGCGCGGCGGTATCAGACGCTACGCCTGAAGAAAAAGTGGTGCAAACCTGTAGCACGTTTGACTGCGGCGGTAAGTGCGATATTCGTGCTCACGTCAGTGAAGGCGTCGTGACCCGAATTTCAACGCGTCCGGATAACGCGCTGGATCCGCAAATGCCGGTAATGCGCGCCTGTGTTCGTGGTCGGGCTTATCGGAAATTTGTTTATCATCCCGATCGGCTAAAATATCCAATGAAACGAGTGGGTAAACGTGGTGAAGGAAAATTCGAGCGTATTACCTGGGATGAAGCCACCACGCTTATTGCGAATCATTTAAAAACCATTACGCAAAAATACGGTGCGGCTTCACGCTATGTTCATGTGGGTACGGCGGTTTCCGGCGGGACGTTCTCCGGCGATAAAATGGTTCGTCGTCTGCTGAACTTAACCGGCGGCTATCTCGAAAGCTATCACTCGGTCAGTATGGGTAACACGGCGGCAGCCACGCCGTATACCTACGGCACCGCCGCCAGCGGCAGCTCTCTGGACACGCTGCTGGACACCAAACTGGTCATTCTCTGGGGACATAACCCGACGGAAACGATCTTCGGGCACAGCAATCACTTCTATCAGAAGATGAAGCAAAACGGGACGCGCTTTATCGTTGTCGACCCACGCTATTCCGATACGGTTTCCTCCCTGGCCGACCAGTGGATCCCGCTGCTCCCTACAACAGACAACGCCCTGATGGACGCGATGATGTACGTGATCGTCACGGAGAACCTGCACGATCGCGACTTTATTCAGCGCTATACCCTGGGCTTTGACGAAGACGCCATGCCGGAAGGTGTTTCGGCTAATGAATCCCTGATGGCTTATCTGAGCGGCGCAAAAGATGGCGTGGCGAAAACGCCCGAGTGGGCAGAGAAAATCACCCACGTGCCTGCGCAAACCATTCGTCAACTGGCGCGCGACTACGCAACCACCAAACCCGCCGCGCTGATCCAGGGCTGGGGGCCGCAGCGCCATAACTGTGGCGAGCGCACCGCACGCGGCTCAACGTTGCTGGCCACGCTGACGGGTAACGTCGGGGTAAAGGGCGGCTGGGCGGCAGGCTATGGCGGCTGCGCAAACCGGAAATTTGCCGCAGGTCCCGAAATGCCGGAAAACCCGGTGAAGGCCAAAATATCGGTAATGAACTGGGTGCAGGCCGCCGATGATGCTTCTAAGGTCACCGCGGAAGACGGCCTTAAAGATGCCGCGAAGCTGGACAGCAATATCCGCATCCTGTTCTCGCTGGCGGGCAATTATCTGGCTAACCAGAACCCGGATCTGCATCAGGCAACCCGTGTTCTGGAAGATGAGTCGAAAATCGAGTTCATCGTCGCAAGCGATCTGTTTATGACGCCGAGCGCCAGGTACGCCGACCTTCTCCTGCCGGAAACCAGCTTCATGGAACGCTGGAATATCGGCGAAACCTGGGGCACCGCAAGCTATCTCATCCTGTCAGAGAAGCTGATTGAACCCGAATTCGAACGCCGTTCAGATTACGACTGGCTGCGGGAAGTTGCTGCTAAGCTTGGCGTCGAACCTGCATTCAGCGAAGGCCTTGATGAAAAAGCGTGGATTGAGCACATCTGGGAACAGACGCGGCTCGCCATGCCAGACGAAAACCTGCCGGACTTCGCGACGCTTCAGAAAACGCGCCAGCACCTCTTCAAAAGCGCGCCTTTCGTCGCCTTTGAAGACAACATTCGCGATCCGCAGAATCATCCGTTCCCGACGCCCTCCGGTAAAATTGAGATCTTCTCGAAGCGTCTGTACGACATGCATCATCCGGAGATTCCGGCGCTGTCGCACTACGTGCCTGCCCATGAAGGGCCGGAAGACGAGCTGGCGAAACGCTTCCCGCTCCAGCTGATCACCTGGAAGGGGAAAAACCGCGCTAACTCCACCCAGTACGCCAACCCGTGGCTGATTGAAGCCCAGCAGCAAAAGCTGTGGATCAACCCGCAGGACGCGCAAAAGCGCGGCATTGCGCAGGGGGATACCGTGCGTATTCATAACGCCCGCGGCATTTGCGAGATCCCGGCGGAGGTCACGCCGCGCATTATTCCAGGCGTTGTCGCCATGCAGGCTGGCGCCTGGTGGCAGCCGGACGCGCAGGGTATCGATAAGGGCGGCTGCGCGAACGTGCTCAGTTCTGCCCGTATTACCGCGCTTGCGAAAGGGAATTCCCATCAAACCATGCTGGTGGAGGTAGCTAAAGCATGAGTCAGTTTAAACACTACGCGCCGGTGAGCGACAAACAGCTGGGTTTTTATATCGACTCTTCTCGCTGCTCGGGCTGCAAGGCCTGCCAGGTGGCGTGCAAAGATAAAAACAACCTTGAGGTCGGACGTCGTTTCCGTCGTGTTTATGAAGTTAACGGCGGGAGCTTTATCCCGACCGGGCAGGGCGGCGTCAGCAATAACGTTTTTGCCTACACGCTCTCTATTTCCTGTAACCACTGTGCGGACCCAATCTGCACCAAAAACTGTCCGACCACCGCAATGCATAAGCGTCCGGGGGACGGCATTGTCCGCGTTGATACGGATAAGTGCGTGGGTTGCGGGTACTGCGCGTGGTCTTGCCCTTACGGCGCGCCCCAGCTCAACGAGCAGACCGGGCAGATGTCCAAATGTGATTTCTGCGTGGATCTCCAGGCGAAGGGAGAACAGCCCGTCTGCGTGGCAACCTGTCCACTCGAAGCGATTAAATTCGGGCCGATTGATGAACTGCGGGCGAAGTATGGTGCGGTCTGTGATGTGAAAGGGTTACCTGATTCCTCCATCACCAAACCAAACCTGGTGATCAAGGCGCATCAGGGCGCAGAGAAAGAGGGGAAACGTCATGCATGAGTTACCGCTGCTGATTTTTACGCTGTTCCTGCAAGGATCGGTTGGCGTTACGCTCTGGCTGGCGTTCGGGGGCGCGTACGCTTCGCAACGTAGCGTGCTGCTTCCTGCCGTCGGCGCGTTTGTGCTGGCAAGCCTTGGGCTGCTCGCCTCAGCGCTGCACATGGGCTATCCGCTCAATGCGCTTAACGCGCTGCGCCACGTATCCAGCTCCTGGCTGAGCCGTGAGATCATCTTTGCCAGCCTTTACCTTGCGGCGCTTGGTCTCGCCGTGCTGCTGATGTTTGTCAAAAAGCCGGGCTGGAAGCCGCTGCTGGTTGTGGCAGGTCTGGTGGGTCTGGTCGACGTGTTCTGCATGGCGCAAATCTACATGCATGCGTCCGTGGTGACGTGGCAGCACATTAACACGCTGGTGCTGTTTATCGGCTCGGTGGGGATCATCGGCTCAGCCTGCATGGCCTGTGCGCCGCATGCCCGCATCAACGTCCGTGCGGCGGTGGGCATTGTCACGCTGCTGGTGCTTGTGCGTCTGGTGATGCAGCCCGTCTGGCTGGCGGACATCACTGCCATGGACAACGCCGTAGTGACGTTCCCTCACGCTCCGCTACGGATGCTGGAGCAACTGCGCACCGTGCATCTGCTGAGCTGGTGCGTTTCTGTTGCGGGTCTGCTGTGCTTTGCTGCGGGCGGCTTAAGAGTGGCGCGCGGCACAATGCTGCTGGGCAGCGCCTTGCTGATTGTGGGTGAGCTGATGCTGCGCTTCGTTTTCTTCAGTATTGGCTGATGGGCGGATTAACGTTTGCCCCGGCGATGGACGTGACGCATGCGTGCGTCCGTCGCCGTTTTCGCCACGCTTCCTGCTGCGCCTGTGCGGACGCCTGTCCTGCGCAGGCTTTTTCTTTTACGGACGCACGCATCTCGGTTGATGAGAGCCGCTGTATAGAATGCGGTGACTGCCTGTTTGTCTGCCCTACGGAGGCGATCGCCGGCATCAAGCCGCGAAAACGCTTTCTGTATGGCGATACGCTGGTTGGGCCTTTTACTGAACGCGCGCCCGGGGTGAATGAGCTGCTGCTGTGGCACGTGCAGCACCACGTTCGTTTTATCAGTATCGACGCGGAGCAGTACCCTGACTGGCTGCTGGCGATTGCCCGGCTCAATCTTGCGCTTCGTCGACGCGGTGAAGCGGCGTGGGCGTTTAAACTGATACCCGCCAGCGAGGTGAATATCGCCCGCCGCGCGCTGATGCACGTACCCCGCGAGGATGTCCGGGCCTGTAGCGTCGTGCCCGGTCAGCGTGAACTGCGCAGGGCGTTTTCTGCGTTTAGCGAGGCAGATATCACCCTCGACGCCGGAACGTGCGTACTGTGCGGCGCGTGCTGGCGGAGCTGTACGGAAAACGCGATTCGGTTTGAAAACGCTGAACTGGTCGTGGAAACCGGGCGCTGTACCGGCTGCGGCGGCTGCGAAGCGGTGTGCCAGCATGGGGCGATAAAAGTGACGCAAACTGAGGGGACAGCGAAAAGCGTGGCCATACCGGCATATGAAGCCGTTTGCCTGGCGTGCCACCGTCATTTCTGGTCATTTACGCCTGATGAAAAGCAGTGTCCGCTCTGTTTTCACCATCAATACGGTATGCGAAATACGGGCTGTTGCTAATCTTCGTCTCATTTTAAAAAAATGTTATGCATAACCATAGGCAATGGCGCTATTGCTCTTTATAATCCGCGCCACACCATACTCAGGTATGCAAAAACAACAGAACATTTTACAGAGGTTATCAATGGCTATTGAACGTACTTTTTCCATCATCAAACCAAACGCGGTGGCAAAAAACGTTATTGGCAGCATCTTCGCTCGCTTTGAATCAGCAGGGTTTAAGATCGTTGGCACCAAAATGCTGCACCTGACCGTTGAGCAGGCTCGCGGTTTCTACGCTGAGCACGAAGGTCGCCCATTCTTTGACGGTCTGGTCGAGTTCATGACTTCTGGCCCAATCGTGGTATCCGTACTGGAAGGCGAAAACGCGGTACAGCGTCACCGTGACCTGCTGGGTGCAACCAACCCGGACAACGCGCTGGCCGGTACTCTGCGCGCTGACTATGCAGACAGCTTCACCGAGAACGGCACCCACGGTTCCGACTCCGTTGAATCTGCTGCGCGCGAAATCGCGTTCTTCTTCGCTGAAGGCGAAGTGTGCCCGCGCACTCGCTAATAATTTCGTAAATGCCGCGTGCAAACGTGGCATCCCTGCGCCAGACTTTGTACAATGCAACGCCCCGGACGAGCAGACTGCTTACCGGGGCGTTTCTTTTCAACCCACCAAGGGCCACAACGTGTAACAACGAGGCCGGAAAATATTATGTCTGAATTAGTGAATACCTCCGAAGTCGCCATTCCTGCGGTTCCCAATAAAAATGGAAAAATTAACCTGCTGGACCTGAACCGTCAGCAGATGCGCGAGTTCTTTAAAGAGATGGGCGAGAAGCCGTTTCGTGCCGATCAGGTCATGAAATGGATGTACCACTATTGCAGCGACAACTTTGATGACATGACGGACATCAACAAAGTGCTGCGCAATAAGCTTAAAGAAGTGGCGGAAATCCGCGCGCCGGAAGTGGTGGAAGAGCAGCGCTCCTCGGATGGCACCATCAAGTGGGCCATTGCCGTTGGCGATCAGCGCGTTGAAACCGTGTATATCCCGGAAGACGATCGCGCCACGCTGTGCGTCTCTTCTCAGGTGGGCTGTGCGCTGGAGTGCAAATTCTGCTCAACGGCGCAGCAGGGCTTTAACCGTAACCTGCGCGTGTCGGAAATCATTGGCCAGGTCTGGCGTGCCGCGAAAATCGTGGGCGCGGCGAAAGTCACCGGTACGCGTCCCATCACCAACGTGGTGATGATGGGGATGGGTGAACCGCTGCTGAACCTGACCAACGTCGTGCCAGCGATGGAAATCATGCTCGACGACTTCGGTTTTGGTCTGTCCAAGCGCCGCGTGACGCTCTCTACTTCCGGCGTTGTGCCTGCGCTGGACAAACTGGGCGACATGATTGACGTCGCGCTGGCAATCTCCCTTCACGCGCCAAACGACGCCATCCGTGACGAAATTGTGCCGATCAACAAAAAGTACAATATCGAAACCTTCCTGGCCGGCGTGCGCCGCTACCTGGAGAAATCCAACGCCAACCAGGGCCGCGTGACCATCGAATACGTGATGCTGGATCATGTCAACGACGGTACCGAGCATGCTCACGAGCTGGCAGAACTGCTGAAAGATACGCCGTGCAAGATCAACCTGATCCCATGGAACCCGTTCCCGGGCGCGCCGTATGGCCGTAGCTCAAACAGCCGTATCGATCGCTTCTCCAAAGTGCTGATGGAGTATGGTTTCACCACCATCGTGCGTAAAACGCGTGGTGATGATATTGACGCAGCCTGTGGTCAGCTGGCGGGTGACGTTATTGACCGTACCAAACGTACGCTGCGCAAGCGCATGCAGGGCGAGTCAATCGCGGTTAAAACCGTCTGATTATTATGCAGACACGGCGCATTTTTTGCGCCGTGAAGCATTAATTTACTGAATAATCAGCCACAATCATTACAACTGATTAATAATTACGGTGCGTTTCATACGACTTTCGGGCAGTATGTAACGACGTAACAACAGTTTAGCGTGAAGGCCCGCCAGCGCTGTCATCTGCGGCCCGACAGTCTTATACTGTTTGTTCCAGGTTAACTGACCTGAAGTTTCGCGGTGCGGGTGGCATTGTGACTCACCGGCACCTGAACCCTTATTTTCACGTACCAGTAGTTGTAGCGAATGAATACTGAAGCCACTCACGATCAAAATGCAGCACTCTCCACTGGCGTTCGTCTTCGCAACGCCCGTGAACAACTCGGACTCAGCCAGCAAGCCGTTGCAGAACGCCTGTGCCTGAAGGTTTCCACCGTTCGCGACATTGAAGAAGATAAGGCTCCTGCCGATCTGGCTTCAACGTTTCTGCGCGGCTATATCCGTTCTTACGCCAAACTGGTTCATATCCCTGAAGACGAATTACTGCCGATGATGGAGAAGCAGGCGCCGGTACGTGCAGCAAAAGTGGCGCCGATGCAAAGCTTCTCGCTGGGTAAGCGTCGTAAAAAACGCGATGGCTGGCTGATGAGCTTTACCTGGCTGGTTCTGTTTGTGGTTGTCGGCCTGACGGGCGCATGGTGGTGGCAAAACCACAAAGCGCAGCAGGAAGAGATCACCACCATGGCCGATCAGTCCTCCGCTGAGCTTAATCAATCCAACGGCGCACAAAGCGTGCCGCTGAGTACGGAAGGGGCTGCGACCTCCAGCGAACCGCAGACGGCGGCAACGAACGCGCCTGCAACCGAAGCTGCTCCAGCGCCAGAGGCGACGGCGAATACCGCGCCAGCCACCCAGGCTCAGGATCAGAATGCGGTGGTATCGCCTTCACAGGCAAATGTTGATACCGCACCTGCGGCAACGGCACAGGCGGATAACACCGCGGCGTCGCTGCCCACTGACCCGGCTGGTACGGCGGCCCCTGCCGTTGACCCGAATGCGCTGGTAATGAATTTTACGGCGGATTGCTGGCTGGAAGTGACTGACGCAACAGGTAAAAAGCTGTTCAGCGGCCTGCAACGCAAAGATGGCACGTTAAATCTAACGGGCCAGGCACCTTACAAGCTTAAAATCGGCGCACCGGCAGCGGTACAGATCCAGTATCAAGGAAAACCTGTCGATCTGAGCCGCTTTATCAGAACTAACCAGGTTGCGCGTCTTACCGTTAATGCCGAACAATCAGCAGCACAGTAACAGACGGGCAATGCGGGAGATTTTACATGCATAACCAGGCTCCTATTCAACGTAGAAAATCGAAACGGATTTACGTTGGGAACGTGCCAATCGGCGATGGGGCGCCTATCGCCGTCCAGTCGATGACCAATACGCGCACCACGGACGTGGAAGCGACGGTCAATCAAATCAAAGCGTTAGAGCGCGTAGGCGCGGACATTGTTCGCGTCTCTGTGCCGACCATGGACGCCGCTGAGGCGTTCAAACTGATCAAACAGCAGGTGAGCGTGCCGCTGGTTGCCGATATTCACTTCGATTACCGTATCGCGCTGAAAGTCGCTGAATACGGTGTCGATTGCCTGCGCATTAACCCAGGCAACATCGGTAATGAAGAACGCATTCGCATGGTGGTTGACTGCGCCCGCGACAAAAACATTCCAATCCGTATCGGCGTGAACGCTGGCTCTCTGGAAAAAGATCTCCAGGAAAAGTATGGCGAGCCAACGCCGCAGGCGCTGCTCGAATCCGCCATGCGTCACGTCGATCATCTGGATCGCCTTAACTTCGATCAGTTCAAGGTGAGCGTAAAAGCCTCTGACGTTTTCCTGGCCGTTGAATCGTATCGCCTGCTGGCAAAACAGATCGATCAGCCGTTGCACCTTGGGATCACCGAGGCGGGCGGTCTGCGCAGCGGTTCGGTAAAATCGGCGATTGGTCTTGGCCTGCTGCTCTCTGAAGGCATCGGCGACACGTTACGCGTCTCTCTGGCGGCCGATCCGGTGGAAGAGATCAAAGTCGGTTTTGATATCCTGAAATCACTGCGTATCCGCGCGCGTGGGATCAACTTCATTGCCTGCCCAACCTGTTCACGTCAGGAGTTTGACGTGATTGGCACCGTGAACGCCCTGGAGCAGCGTCTGGAAGACATCATCACCCCGATGGACGTGTCCATCATCGGTTGCGTGGTGAACGGTCCGGGTGAAGCGCTGGTGTCCACGCTGGGCGTGACCGGCGGTAACAAGAAAAGTGGTCTCTATGAAGATGGCGTTCGTAAAGATCGTCTGGATAATAGCGACATGATCGACCAGCTCGAAGCCCGCATTCGCGCAAAAGCGACGATGATGGACGAAGCGCAGCGCATCAGCGTTCAGCAGGTTGAAAAATAACGTGATGGGAAGCAGGCTGCTTCCCATGTATGATTGAGCCCATTCTTTGGGTTCTTTTTTGTATATAGAAAGAGAATAAACGTGGCAAAAAACATTCAAGCCATCCGCGGCATGAACGATTATCTGCCTGGCGAAACCGCCATCTGGCAGCGCATTGAAGGCACACTGAAGCAGGTGCTCGGCAGCTACGGTTACAGCGAAATTCGTTTGCCGATTGTAGAGCAGACCCCGTTATTCAAACGCGCCATCGGTGAAGTGACCGACGTGGTTGAAAAAGAGATGTATACCTTTGAGGACCGCAACGGCGACAGCCTGACCCTGCGTCCTGAGGGGACGGCGGGTTGCGTACGCGCCGGCATCGAACATGGTCTCCTGTACAATCAGGAGCAGCGCCTGTGGTATATCGGCCCGATGTTCCGCCACGAACGTCCGCAGAAAGGCCGCTATCGTCAGTTCAACCAGCTTGGCGTGGAAGTGTTTGGCCTGCAAGGCCCAGATATCGACGCTGAGCTGATTATGCTGACTGCCCGTTGGTGGCGTGCGCTCGGTATTTCTGAGCACGTTTCACTGGAGCTGAACTCAATCGGTTCTCTGGAAGCGCGTGCGAACTATCGCGATGCGCTGGTGGCATTCCTGGAACAGCATAAAGAGAAGCTGGACGACGATTGTAAGCGTCGTATGTACAGCAACCCGCTGCGCGTACTCGATTCCAAAAATCCTGACGTACAGGCGCTGCTGAACGATGCGCCTGCACTGGGTGACTACCTGGACGAAGATTCTCGCGAACACTTTGCTGGCCTGTGCAAGCTGCTTGAAGCGGCGGGCATTGCCTATACCGTTAACCAGCGTCTGGTTCGCGGTCTGGACTACTACAACCGCACCGTATTTGAGTGGGTCACCTCCAGCCTAGGTTCGCAGGGCACCGTGTGTGCCGGCGGTCGTTATGACGGTCTGGTTGAGCAACTGGGTGGCCGTGCAGCACCGGCCGTTGGCTTCGCGATGGGCCTTGAGCGACTTGTTTTGCTGGTTCAGGCAGTTAATCCGGAATTTAAAGCCGATCCTGTTGTCGATATATACCTGGTGGCCTCAGGTGCGGATACGCAGTCTGCGGCGATGCAGCTTGCCGAACGCGTGCGCGATGCGCTGCCGGACGTTAAGCTGATGACCAACCACGGCGGCGGCAACTTTAAAAAACAGTTTGCTCGTGCCGATAAGTGGGGCGCAAGTATCGCACTGGTGCTGGGTGAGTCCGAAGTGGCCAACGGCGAAGTGGTAGTAAAAGACCTGCGCTCTGGTGAGCAAACTACGGTAACGCAGGACGGCGTTGCGGCACACTTGCGCACTCTATTAGGCTAAGGAGAAGGACTGCGTGGAAATTTACGAGAACGAACACGACCAGGTGGATGCGGTTAAACGCTTCTTTGCCGAAAACGGCAAGGCATTGGTTGTTGGGGTTATTTTAGGTGTAGGTGCGCTGGTAGGCTGGCGTTACTGGAACAATCATCAGGCTGACTCTGCTCGCGGTTCGTCCCTGAACTACGAAAATATCGTTAGCGCAATCAGTGCCGATCGGCCGCAAACCCTGGCGGCCGCGGAAAAATTTGCCGCTGACAACAAAAACACCTACGGCGCACTGGCTGCGCTGGAAGTGGCTCAGCAGTATGTTGATAAAAACGAACTGGACAAAGCCGCTGCGCAGCTGTCCCAGGGGCTTGCTGCTGCCAGTGACGAAAATCTGAAAGCGGTAATTAATCTGCGCCTGGCACGTATTCAGGTTCAGCAGAAAAAAGCTGACGACGCGCTGAAAACGCTTGATACCATCAAAGGCGAAGGCTTTGCCGCCATCGTTGCCGATCTCCGCGGTGAAGCACTGCTGAGCAAAGGTGACAAAGCGGGCGCGCGCAAAGCGTGGCAAGCTGGCGTGGATAGCAAAGCTTCACCTGCGCTGAGCGAAATGATGCAGATGAAAATAAATAATTTGTCCGTCTGAGAGGGACCCAATGCAATTGCGTAAATTACTTCTGCCAGGACTGCTTTCTGTTACGTTATTGAGCGGTTGTTCACTGTTCAGTGGCGAAGAAGATGTTGTCAAAATGTCCCCGCTGCCGACGGTTGAAAACCAGTTCACGCCATCCACCGTCTGGGATACCTCCGTGGGAGATGGTATTGGCGATTTTTATTCCAACCTGCACCCGGCGTTTGCTGACGGCTTGGTCTATGCAGCCGATCGCAAAGGCACCGTCAAAGCGCTGAACGCGGATGACGGAAAAGAAGTGTGGTCCATTAACCTGGCGGAAAAAGACGGCTGGTTCTCCCGTAAGCCTGCACTGCTTTCTGGCGGCCTGACCGTTGCCGGTGGTCATGTGTATGTGGGCAGCGAAAAAGCGCAGGTTTACGCGCTGAATGCCAGCGACGGTTCTGTTGCATGGCAGACCGCCGTTGCCGGTGAATCCTTGTCTCGTCCGGTCGTGAGCGACGGGCTGGTGCTGATCCATACCAGCAACGGCCAGCTTCAGGCGCTGAACGAAGCCGACGGTCTGGTAAAATGGACCGTAAACCTGGATATGCCAGCGCTGTCTCTGCGCGGTGAATCTGCTCCGGCGACCGCCTTTGGCGCCGCTATTGTGGGCGGTGACAACGGCCGCGTCAGTGCGGTACTGATGCAGCAGGGTCAGATGATCTGGCAGCAGCGAATTTCTCAGGCGACCGGTTCAACTGAAATCGACCGTCTGAGCGACGTGGACACGACGCCAGTTATCGTTGACGGTGTGGTTTACGCGCTGGCGTATAACGGCAACCTGACGGCGCTGGACCTGCGTAGCGGCCAGATCATGTGGAAACGTGAGCTGGGTTCCGTGAACGATTTCATCGTCGACGGCAACCGTATTTATATGGTGGATCAGAACGACCGTCTGCTGGCGCTGAGCACCGAAGGTGGCGTGACGCTGTGGACGCAGAGCGATCTGCTGCACCGTCTGCTGACCGCACCGGCACTGTATAACGGTAGCCTGGTGGTGGGCGACAGCGAAGGCTATATGCACTGGATCGATCCAGAGAATGGCCGCTTCGTGGCGCAGCAGAAAGTGGACGGCTCAGGATTCCTGACCGATCCGGTTGTGGCTGACGGCAAACTGCTGATTCAGGCAAAAGACGGCACGCTGTACGCGATCACGCGTTAATTACACGGCGGTTGTAGTATACTAAACGGCTCCTGTTCACTCAGGAGCCGTTTTGACATTTTTAAAAACGCCGCGAAAGCGACGTTATTTTGAATTTTATGAGGCTTCAAACATGGTACCTGTGGTCGCGCTTGTCGGGCGCCCTAACGTTGGAAAATCCACTCTTTTTAACCGTTTAACACGCACCCGTGATGCGCTGGTTGCGGATTTCCCGGGGCTGACGCGTGACCGTAAGTACGGTCGTGCAGAGGTGGAAGGACGCGAGTTCATCTGTATCGATACCGGGGGTATTGACGGTACGGAAGACGGCGTAGAAACCCGCATGGCAGAGCAGTCTCTGCTGGCTATCGAAGAAGCGGACGTGGTTCTGTTTATGGTGGATGCGCGCGCTGGCCTGATGCCTGCGGACTCTGCTATTGCCAAACATCTGCGTTCACGCGAAAAGCCAACCTTCCTGGTGGCGAACAAAACTGACGGTATCGATGCCGATCAGGCCGTTGCGGATTTCTGGTCTTTAGGCCTGGGCGATATTTATCCTATTGCGGCTTCGCATGGCCGCGGCGTGACCAGCCTGCTGGAAACCGTTCTGCTGCCGTGGGTGGATGAAGTGAACCCGCCGGAAGAGGTGGACGAAGACGCCGAATACTGGGCGCAGTTTGAAGCCGGAGAAGAAGGCGAGGAAGAGCCGGAAGACGACTTCAACCCGCAGGATCTGCCTATTAAGCTGGCTATCGTTGGTCGCCCTAACGTAGGTAAGTCTACGCTTACTAACCGTATTCTGGGTGAAGAACGCGTGGTGGTTTACGACATGCCGGGCACAACGCGTGACAGCATTTATATTCCGATGCAGCGCGATGAACGTGAATATGTCCTTATCGACACCGCAGGCGTGCGTAAGCGCGGGAAAATCACCGATGTGGTGGAAAAATTCTCGGTGATCAAAACCCTTCAGGCGATTGAAGACGCGAACGTAGTGCTGCTGGTGATTGACGCACGTGAAGGTATCTCCGATCAGGATCTCTCTCTGCTCGGCTTTATCCTCAATAGTGGGCGCTCACTGGTCATTGTCGTCAACAAGTGGGACGGCCTGAGCAACGAGGTGCGTGAACAGGTGAAAGAAACCCTGGACTTCCGTCTGGGCTTTATCGACTTTGCCCGCGTACACTTTATCTCTGCGCTGCACGGCAGCGGCGTTGGTAACCTGTTCGAATCCGTTCGTGAAGCCTACGACAGCTCTACCCGTCGTCAGAGCACCGCCATGCTGACCCGCATCATGAATATGGCTGCGGAAGATCACCAGCCGCCGCTGGTGCGCGGTCGTCGCGTGAAGCTGAAATATGCCCACGCCGGTGGCTATAACCCGCCTATCGTGGTGATCCACGGCAACCAGGTGAAAGATCTGCCGGATTCCTACAAGCGCTACCTGATGAATTACTTCCGCAAGTCGCTGGACGTAATGGGTACGCCTATCCGTATTCAGTTTAAGGAAGGGGAAAACCCGTTTGCGAATAAACGCAACACCCTGACGCCGAACCAGATACGTAAGCGTAAGCGTTTGATTAAGCATATTAAGAAAAGCAAATAAGCCTTGCTCTTCCCACTGAAACCCGCGCCTGTCGCGGGTTTTTTTATGCCTGGCGGCAGGCCATTATTAAGTCTCTGTGATGTCAATCACTATTCACTTTTAACCATGTTTATATCTAAGAAAGTAGACAATCGTCGAATTTTCGTCTTAAAGTCCAGGGTTCGGTACTAGACAAAACTAGCGCCTGGTTATCAAATGGTTAACCAACTTTTCGCCGCATGTAAAAAATCGATCGGATACGTAACCGTTCGGCGTACATGCTGGTGTTTACAAGCACGACACATACCTTTTCGGGAGAATTATGCAATCCTCTGTTAATCAAAAAGAGAGCCGAACCTTCTTCGGCCATCCTTATCCGCTCGGTTCGCTGTTCTTCACCGAGATGTGGGAGCGTTTCTCGTTTTACGGTATTCGCCCGCTGCTGATCCTGTTTATGGCCGCCACCGTCTATGACGGCGGGATGGGCCTGGCGCGCGAAAACGCCTCGGCGATTGTCGGTATCTTTGCCGGAACCATGTACCTGGCCGCGCTGCCGGGCGGCTGGCTGGCGGATAACTGGCTCGGCCAGCAGCGTGCCGTCTGGTACGGTTCGATTCTGATTGCGCTCGGTCACCTGTCGATCGCGCTGTCGGCCATCATGGGCGACAACCTGTTCTTCATCGGCCTGATGTTCATCGTGCTCGGCTCAGGCCTGTTTAAGACCTGTATCTCGGTCATGGTCGGTACCCTGTACAAAAAGGGCGACGCGCGTCGTGACGGCGGTTTCTCGCTGTTCTATATGGGCATCAACATGGGCTCGTTCATTGCCCCGCTGATTTCCGGCTGGCTGATCAAAACGCACGGTTGGCACTGGGGCTTTGGTATCGGCGGTATCGGGATGCTGGTGGCGCTGATCATCTTCCGCGTGTTTGCCGTTCCGGCCATGAAGCGCTATGACGCTGAAGTGGGTCTGGACTCCACCTGGAACAGCCCGGTGGTGAAACGTAACGGCGTAGGTGCCTGGCTGCTGGCGCTGGCGGTGGGTGTTGCAATCATCGTTACGTTGATAGCCCAGGGCGTGATTGTGATCAATCCGGTCGCGGTCGCCAGCGTGCTGGTGTATGTGATCGCCGCCTCCGTTGCGCTCTACTTTATCTACCTGTTCATCTTCGCCGGTCTGAACCGCAAAGAACGCGCCAGGCTGCTGGTGTGCTTTATTCTGCTGGTCTCCGCCGCGTTCTTCTGGTCCGCGTTCGAGCAGAAGCCAACCTCCTTCAACCTGTTCGCCAACGACTACACTAACCGCATGATCGGTGATTTTGAAATCCCGGCGGTATGGTTCCAGTCGATTAATGCCCTGTTCATCATTCTGCTGGCACCGGTATTTAGCTGGGCATGGCCAAAGCTGGCGAGCAATAATATTCGCCCGAGCAGCATCACCAAGTTCGTCATTGGTATTTTGTGTGCGGCAGGGGGCTTCGGGCTGATGATGCTGGCGGCACAGAACGTGCTGAGCAACGGTGGGGCAGGCGTATCGCCGTTCTGGCTGGTGGGCAGTATCCTGATGCTGACGCTCGGGGAACTGTGCCTGAGTCCAATCGGCCTGGCAACCATGACCCTGCTGGCACCGGAAAGAATGCGCGGCCAGATGATGGGCCTGTGGTTCTGCGCCAGTGCGCTGGGTAACCTGGCGGCGGGCCTCATTGGTGGGCACGTGAAGGCCGACCAGCTGGACATGCTGCCGGACCTCTTTGCTCGTTGCTCCATTGCGCTGCTGATTTGCGCTGCGGTGCTGATCGTCCTCATTGTTCCGGTACGTCGCATGCTGGAAAATGCGCAGACGAAACCGGCTACTGAAGCCTGATAATTCTCAGACTGCCGGGGCGGTTATCCTGCCCCGGCCCAACTTAACGGGAGAGAGCATGTCCATTACCTGTCCTGACTGCCACGCAGAGCTCGAGCCGCAAAACGGTGTTGCGCACTGCGACAGCTGCAATAAAGATATTCCCCTCGAAGCGCGCTGCCCTGACTGTCACCAGCCGCTTCAGGTACTCAAAGCCTGCGGCGCGGTGGATTACTTCTGTCAGAACGGCCATGGGCTGATCTCAAAAAAACGCGTCGAGTTCGTCAGGGCCAAGGCTTAATCGCACACGCAGCCTTCGCCTTTTTGCCACAGCTCGATCAGCGATTCCGGCGCTTCCTGCTCCGGAACCAGCACGATAATATCGGTATACTGCGCCTGATTGTGCCGGGTCCAGATGATCTGAATGCGAAAATAGCGCTGATCGCCGCTGCCCGGGGACGACACCTGGCCCGGCGGCTGCCCGCGCGGGATAGCCTGTTCCAGAATATTCACCACGCGCTGACGCTGCGCCTCGTTGAGGGTGGAGAGGGCGATAGTGCGCTGACCGCTCAGCTTAGGAATAAAGGCGACGCCGCCTTCCCGGGCCAGCTCAACCACGGCGTCATCCGTCAGTTCCGGTACCTGCATTACAGTACTCCCACCTGTTCCCAGGCTTGTTTAATTGCCGCCCCAACGTCACTACCGGAGCGCTTCTCACCATGGGCGATCGTCAGTTTTGCGAAAGCGTCAAAATCGGCATCCTGCGCCAGAGTGCGATCGCACACCGTGTCGTACCAGGCATAACCGGCTTTTTCCCAGGCGTAACCGCCGATCGCCGTCGCGGCCAGATAAAACGCCCGGTTGGGGATGCCGGAGTTGAGATGTACGCCGCCGTTATCCTCGCGCGTCTTAATGAAATCTTTCATATGCCCGGGCTGCGGATCTTTGCCGAGCAGGGGATCGTTATAGGCGGTGCCCGGTTCAGACATAGAGCGCAGCCCTTTGCCGTTAATGCCTTCCGCCAGCAGTCCTTCGCCAATCAGCCAGTCTGCCCGATCGGCGGTCTGCTTAAGATGGTATTGCTTCACCAGCGAACCAAACACGTCGGATAACGACTCGTTCAGGGCGCCTGACTGTTCAAAGTAGATCAGTCCGGCCTCGGTCTCCGTCACGCCATGGCTCAGCTCATGCGCCACCACGTCGATAGCAATGGTGAAGCGGTTGAAGATTTCCCCGTCGCCATCGCCAAAGACCATCTGCTGACCGTTCCAGAAGGCGTTTTGATACTCCCGGCCATAGTGCACGGTGCCGGTGAGGATCAGCCCTTTGTTATCAAGCGAATCGCGCTGATATTCCTTCCAGAAGAAATCATGGGTGATGCCCAGATAATCGTACGCTTCATCCACCGCCACATCGCCGTTAGACGGCTGGCCTTCATAGCGCACCTGGGTACCCGGCAGCTCCTGGGTCTGTTTTGCATCGTAGATGTCACGCTCAAGCTGACCGGCTTTATTGACGTGCGGTGCGGCGGGCTTACCCGGCATATGCGCCATCAGGGTTTGCACGTGGGTTAATGTCTGACGGGCGCAGCGCTGCTGGGGCTCTGACCCGCTTTCGATAATACGACGAAGAATATACGGAGGGATGACGCTATGTAGATGGGGCATGCTGCTCTCCTTATTAAAAAAGGCAATAGCAGCAGTATAGTTTGTAACCAGCGAAAATTTATCCGCTTTTACGCTGACGCGTTTTTTTCACCGGTTTGATCTCTTTGACTTCACTCTCAACCCAGCCGTCTGAAAGACGGGTGGTGAGCACATCCCCGGCTTTTACCTGTTTCGTTTGTTTCAGCACTTTGCCGTCCGTCGCGGTGGTCACGCTGTAGCCGCGCGCCAGCGTGGAGAGCGGGCTGACGGCTTCCAGATGGGTGACCGCATTGCCAAAACGCTCGCGGGTGGTGCTCAGGCGTGAACGAATATTTTCCGCAAGGCGATACTCGAGCTGCTGGATCCGCGTTTGCGCACGGTAGATGGTCGGCTGCGGGTTTTGCTGATTCAGACGCTGCGTGACGCGCTGCTGACGGGATACCGCGCGCTTAAGCTGGGTATCTATCGCGAAGTTCATGCGCTGACGCAGACGCTCCAGCACGGTTTGCTGGCGCGCCAGACGCAACTGCGGATGCTGCTGTTGCAGACGATGGTGAAGCTGGGTAAAGCGGCGGGTGCGGTTAGCGAGGAAATAGTCCATCGCCATCTCCAGGCGCTGCTGCGCGTTCTGGATCTGACGCAGCAGCTCCTGCTGGTTACGGCTGACCACCTCTGCCGCCGCAGACGGCGTGGGCGCGCGTAAATCCGCGACAAAATCCGCAATCGTCACGTCCGTTTCGTGACCGACGGCGCTCACGACAGGAATAAGACTGGCAAAGATCGCCCGCGCCACGCGCTCGTCGTTAAAGCTCCACAGGTCTTCCAGCGAGCCGCCGCCGCGCCCGACGATAAGGACATCACACTCCTGACGCGCATTCGCCAGTTCAATGGCGCGTACGATCTGCCCCGGCGCATCGTCACCCTGAACGGCAGTCGGGTAGATAATGACGGGCAGGGAAGGGTCACGACGCTTCAGCACGTGCAAAATATCGTGCAGGGCCGCACCGGTTTTCGAGGTGATAACCCCTACGCAGTGGGCAGGAGAGGGCAGGGGCTTTTTGAACTGCTGGTCAAACAACCCCTCAGCCGAAAGCATGGCTTTAAGCTGCTCGTACTTCTGTTGCAGCAAGCCTTCACCGGCGGGCTGCATGCTCTCGACGATAATCTGATAATCGCCGCGCGGCTCATAGAGGGTAATATTGGCGCGCACCAGAACCTGCTGGCCGTGCTGAGGACGGAACGTCACGCGACGGTTGCTGTTGCGGAACATGGCACAGCGCACCTGGGCGGTGTCGTCTTTCAGCGTAAAGTACCAGTGGCCGGAAGCGGGCTGCGTGAAGTTAGAGATTTCACCGCTGATCCAGACCTGCCCCATTTCCTGCTCAAGCAGCAAACGCACCGTCTGATTAAGGCGGCTGACAGTATAAATTGAGGGGGATTGAGAGGATAACATGTGAGCGGGATCAAATTCTAAATCAGCAAGTTATTCAGTCGATAGTAACCTGCTGAGAGGGGAGCGCAAGCATTTTTTTCAAAAAAGTGTAGATGCAATCGGTTACGCTCTGTATAATGCCACGGCAATATTTAACCACCCAGGTCAGAGATATTGCCCATGCTACGTATCGCTAAAGAAGCACTGACGTTTGACGACGTCCTCCTCGTTCCCGCTCATTCCACCGTTCTGCCGAATACTGCCGACCTCAGCACGCAGTTGACGAAAACCATTCGTCTGAACATTCCTATGCTCTCCGCAGCAATGGACACCGTGACGGAAGCGCGTCTGGCTATCGCCCTGGCACAGGAAGGCGGCATTGGCTTTATCCACAAAAACATGTCTATCGAGCGCCAGGCGGAAGAAGTTCGCCGCGTGAAGAAACATGAATCCGGTATTGTGTCCGACCCTCAGACCGTTCTGCCAACCACCACCCTGCACGAAGTGAAAGCGCTGACCGAGCGTAACGGCTTCGCGGGCTACCCGGTTGTGACCGAAGATAACGAGCTGGTGGGGATCATCACCGGTCGTGACGTGCGTTTTGTCACTGACCTGAACCAGCCTGTCAGCGTATACATGACGCCTAAAGAGCGTCTGGTGACCGTGCGTGAAGGCGAAACCCGCGACGTCGTGCTGGCGAAAATGCACGAAAAACGCGTTGAGAAAGCGCTGGTTGTGGATGCGAGCTTCCACCTGCGCGGCATGATCACCGTTAAAGATTTCCAGAAAGCAGAACGTAAACCGAACGCCTGTAAAGACGAGCATGGCCGTCTGCGCGTCGGTGCTGCGGTTGGCGCGGGTGCAGGTAACGAAGAGCGCGTTGACGCGCTGGTTGCTGCGGGCGTTGACGTGCTGCTGATTGACTCCTCCCACGGCCACTCCGAAGGCGTTTTGCAACGTATCCGTGAAACCCGTGCTAAATACCCGGATCTCCAGATCATCGGCGGTAACGTGGCAACGGGCGCAGGCGCTCGCGCACTGGCGGAAGCGGGTTGCAGCGCGGTGAAAGTGGGTATTGGCCCTGGCTCCATCTGTACTACCCGTATCGTCACCGGCGTGGGCGTTCCGCAGATCACCGCGGTTTCTGACGCGGTTGAAGCGCTGGAAGGGACCGGTATTCCGGTTATCGCTGACGGCGGTATCCGCTTCTCTGGCGACATCGCCAAAGCGATCGCCGCAGGTGCAGCCGCCGTGATGGTGGGCTCTATGCTGGCCGGTACTGAAGAATCCCCGGGCGAAATCGAACTCTACCAGGGCCGTTCTTATAAATCCTATCGCGGTATGGGCTCCCTCGGTGCGATGTCCAAAGGTTCCTCCGACCGTTACTTCCAGACCGATAACGCCGCAGACAAACTGGTGCCGGAAGGTATCGAAGGCCGTGTGGCCTATAAAGGCCGCCTGAAAGAGATCATTCACCAGCAGATGGGCGGCCTGCGCTCCTGTATGGGTCTGACCGGATGTGGTACCATCGACCTGCTGCGTACCAAAGCGGAATTCGTACGCATCAGCGGTGCGGGTATCCAGGAGAGCCACGTTCACGACGTGACGATCACCAAAGAGTCCCCGAACTACCGTCTGGGCTCCTGATAAATTTCCGCGCCCGGCTCAATGCCGGGCGCTTTGTTTTGTTTCACTTGCCTCGGAATTAGCGTCAATGACGGAAAACATTCATAAACATCGCATTCTCATCCTGGACTTCGGTTCTCAGTACACTCAGCTGGTGGCGCGCCGCGTGCGTGAGCTGGGCGTTTACTGTGAGCTGTGGGCGTGGGATGTCACGGAAGCACAGATTCGCGAGTTCAATCCAAGCGGCATCATCCTCTCCGGCGGTCCGGAAAGCACCACCGAAGAGAACAGCCCGCGCGCGCCACAATACGTGTTCGAAGCGGGCGTGCCGGTATTCGGCGTCTGCTACGGCATGCAAACCATGGCGATGCAGCTGGGCGGCCACGTAGAAGGCTCTAACGAGCGTGAGTTCGGCTACGCGCAGGTTGAAGTCGTCACCGACAGCGCGCTGGTGCGCGGTATTGAAGACTCCCTGACCGCAGACGGCAAGCCGCTGCTGGACGTGTGGATGAGCCACGGCGACAAGGTTACCGCCATCCCGTCCGACTTCGTGACCGTTGCCAGCACCGAAAGCTGCCCGTTCGCCATCATGGCGAACGAGGAAAAACGCTTCTACGGCGTGCAGTTCCACCCGGAAGTGACCCACACCCGTCAGGGTATGCGTATGCTGGAGCGCTTCGTGCGTGACATCTGCCAGTGTGAAGCCCTGTGGACCCCGGCAAAAATCATCGACGACGCCGTGGAGCGTATCCGCCAGCAGGTTGGCGATGACAAAGTGATCCTCGGTCTCTCCGGCGGCGTGGACTCCTCCGTCACCGCGATGCTGCTGCACCGTGCCATCGGTAAAAACCTGACCTGCGTCTTCGTGGACAACGGCCTGCTGCGCCTGAACGAAGCCCAGCAGGTAATGGACATGTTTGGCGACCACTTCGGTCTGAACATCGTTCACGTGGAAGGCGAACAGCGCTTCCTCGACGCGCTGAAGGGCGAGAACGATCCGGAAGCGAAACGTAAAATCATTGGCCGCGTGTTCGTGGAAGTGTTCGACGAAGAAGCGCTGAAGCTGGAAGACGTTAAGTGGCTGGCGCAGGGCACTATCTACCCTGACGTGATCGAGTCTGCGGCCTCCGCAACCGGTAAAGCGCACGTGATCAAATCTCACCACAACGTGGGCGGCCTGCCGAAAGAGATGAAGATGGGCCTGGTTGAACCGCTGCGCGAGCTGTTCAAAGATGAAGTGCGTAAGATCGGCCTGGAGCTGGGTCTGCCGTACGACATGCTCTACCGTCACCCGTTCCCGGGCCCGGGCCTCGGCGTGCGCGTGCTGGGTGAAGTGAAGAAAGAGTACTGCGACCTGCTGCGCCGTGCGGACGCGATCTTCATCGAAGAGCTGCACAAGGCTGACCTGTACAACAAGGTCAGCCAGGCGTTCACCGTGTTCCTGCCGGTTCGCTCCGTCGGCGTGATGGGCGATGGCCGTAAGTACGACTGGGTTGTCTCCCTGCGTGCGGTGGAAACCATCGACTTCATGACCGCGCACTGGGCACATCTGCCGTATGACTTCTTAGGCCGCGTGTCTAACCGCATCATCAACGAAGTTAACGGCATTTCCCGCGTGGTGTATGACATCAGCGGTAAGCCACCGGCGACGATTGAGTGGGAATAAGCCAGTAACCCAACCTGTTTTCTCATAAACAGGCAGAAGTATTTAAAACCCTCTGTTTAAACAGAGGGTTTTTTTTGCCCGATCGGGATGTGAGCTACTGGCTCATCTGCCGCGATCCACGGCAGCCGATACTGCGCCGCCATGCGCCTGGCGCCTGACCGTACTGGCGCTTAAAGCTGCGGTTGAAGGACTGCTGTGAGTCAAAGCCCAGCGCGATCGCCACGTTCAGAATCGGTTCATCACTGTGGGCCAGGCGCTCAACCGATTTTTGCAGCTTTTGTGCGCGAATATATTCGGCGAGAGGGGAGCCGGTATGTTCTTTAAAGATCCGCTGGAGATGCCATTTCGAATACCCGGCTCGCCTGGAGACGGTTTCAATGTCCAGACGGCTATCAAGGTTGTTGTCGATCCAGTCGAGTAAATCGTGAATGAATGCACCCGTGTTCATCTTGCTTCCCCCTACGCCACGCACCAAAAAGCATCTTTGTTTGTTGCATTTAAAGGTGGCCCGATTTTGCATTAATTGCAAGTATTATTGTTACATTTAAATCCCTTCTAAAAACAGGTTATTTACCTTCACCGCAAATAGCACATAAAGTGCAACAATTATTCTTGCACTTAATTAAGCGCCTTCCTACAATCGCCGCGATAGTGTATTCGCAACTGTTACAGTTTTGTGGCGATGAACGACACAAATGGCCTTCAGCCAGCCCGGACAAAGGAAGTGGCGCGGCGCCTCCCGCTGCGTCTTGCCCGGCGGCTACAATAACCGGAATAAAAATAATGAGCCTGCAAAAAACCTGGGGTAACTTTCATCTGAGCGCGATGGGGGTGATATTACTCTCCGCGCTGCTGGTCGGGTGCGATGACAGCGTCGCGCAAAATGCTGCGCCGCAGGCGCCCGCCGTCAGCGCCGCTGACGTGGTTGTGAAATCCATTAGCCAGTGGGACAGCTTTAACGGTCGCATTGAGGCGGTGGAAAGCGTCCAGTTGCGCCCGCGCGTCTCCGGCTACATTGATAAAGTGAATTACACCGACGGCCAGGAGGTGAAAAAGGGCGAGGTGCTGTTCACGATTGACGACCGAACCTATCGCGCCGCGCTGGAACAGGCGCAGGCGGCGCTGGCGAGAGCCAAAACGCAGGCCAGCCTGGCGCGAAGCGAGGCTAACCGGACCGATAAACTGGTCAACACTAACGTGGTTTCCCGTGAAGAGTGGGAGCAGCGTCGTTCGGCCGCCACTCAGGCGCAGGCCGACATTCGTGCAGCGCAGGCGGCGGTTGATGCCGCGCAGCTTAACCTGGACTTCACCAAAGTGACCGCGCCCATCGATGGCCGCGCCAGCCGTGCACTGATCACCAGCGGTAATCTGGTCACCGCCGGCGACAGCGCCAGCGTGCTCACCACCCTGGTCTCGCAGAAGACGGTTTACGTCTACTTCGACGTGGACGAGTCAACCTACCTTCACTATCAAAACCTTGCCCGCAGCGGGCAGGGGGCGTCCAGTCATCATACGGCGCTGCCGGTGGAGATCGGCCTGACCGGTGAGGAGGGTTATCCCCATCAGGGCAAAGTGGATTTTCTTGATAATCAGCTCAGGCCGAGTACCGGAACGATCCGCATGCGCGCCCTGTTAGATAACGCGCAGCGTCAGTTCACGCCGGGTCTTTTTGCCCGCGTGCGCCTGCCGGGCAGCGCGGAATTTAAAGCCACGCTTGTTGACGATAAAGCGGTGCTGACCGATCAGGATCGTAAATATGTTTATGTCGTTGATAAAGAGGGAAAAGCGCAGCGTCGCGATATTACGCCCGGGCGTCTGGCCGACGGTTTACGCATCGTACAGCAGGGGCTGAATCCTGGGGATAAAGTCATCGTCGATGGTTTACAAAAAGTGTTTATGCCGGGTATGCCGGTTAACGCGAAAACCGTTTCCATGACCGCCAGCACCGCTCTTAACTGATCCTTTACCTGAGAATCCAACCCATGGACTTTTCCCGTTTTTTCATCGACAGGCCGATTTTTGCCGCCGTACTGTCGATTCTGATTTTTATCACCGGATTAATCGCCATCCCGCTGCTGCCGGTGAGCGAATATCCTGACGTCGTCCCGCCAAGCGTGCAGGTACGCGCGGAGTATCCGGGCGCCAACCCGAAGGTGATTGCCGAGACCGTGGCAACGCCGCTGGAAGAGGCGATCAACGGCGTTGAAAACATGATGTACATGAAGTCCGTTGCGGGTTCCGACGGCGTGCTGGTGACCACCGTCACCTTCCGTCCAGGTACCGACCCGGATCAGGCGCAGGTTCAGGTGCAAAACCGGGTAGCGCAGGCTGAAGCGCGTCTGCCGGAAGATGTGCGGCGTTTGGGCATCACCACTCAGAAACAGTCCCCGACGCTGACGCTGGTGGTGCATCTGTTTTCGCCAGGCGGTAAGTACGATTCACTGTACATGCGTAACTACGCCACGCTGAAGGTGAAGGACGAGCTGGCGCGCCTGCCCGGCGTGGGGCAGATTCAGATCTTCGGCTCTGGCGAATACGCGATGCGCGTCTGGCTGGACCCAAACAAGGTGGCGGCGCGCGGGCTGACGGCCTCAGACGTGGTGACGGCGATGCAGGAGCAGAACGTGCAGGTGTCTGCCGGGCAGCTTGGTGCCGAGCCGCTGCCGAAAGAGAGCGATTTCCTGATCTCCATTAATGCTCAGGGCCGGCTGCATACCGAAGAAGAGTTTGGCAATATTGTCCTGAAAACTACGCAGGATGGGACGGTCGTCCGCCTGCGCGACGTGGCGCGCATCGAGATGGGTTCCGGCAGCTATGCGCTGCGTTCGCAGCTCAACAATAAAGACGCGGTCGGGATTGGTATCTTCCAGTCTCCCGGGGCAAACGCCATCGATCTGTCTAACGCGGTGCGTGCGAAAATGGACGAACTCTCCACCCGTTTTCCGGACGATATGAAATGGGCGGCGCCTTACGACCCGACCGTTTTCGTCCGCGATTCCATCCGCGCGGTGGTGCAGACGCTGCTGGAAGCGGTGGTGCTGGTCGTACTGGTGGTGATCCTGTTCCTTCAAACCTGGCGGGCGTCGATCATCCCGCTGATCGCGGTGCCGGTATCCGTCGTGGGCACGTTCAGTATTCTCTATCTGCTGGGCTTTTCACTTAATACCCTGAGTTTATTCGGGCTGGTGCTGGCGATTGGTATTGTGGTGGACGATGCCATCGTGGTGGTGGAAAACGTCGAGCGAAATATTGAAGAGGGGCTCGCCCCGCTTGCGGCAGCGCATCAGGCGATGCGGGAAGTGTCCGGGCCGATTATCGCCATAGCGCTGGTGCTGTGCGCGGTGTTTGTGCCGATGGCATTCCTCTCTGGCGTTACCGGCCAGTTCTACAAGCAGTTTGCGGTAACGATAGCCATTTCAACGGTGATCTCCGCGATCAACTCGCTGACGCTCTCGCCAGCGCTGGCCGCGCTGCTGTTGAAGCCGCACGGCGCGCCGAAAGATTTTCCGACCCGGCTTATCGATCGTCTGTTTGGCTGGATCTTCCGTCCGTTTAACCGCTTTTTCCACCGCAGCTCGACCGGCTATCAGGGGCTGGTGGGCAAAACGCTTGGCCGACGCGGGGCGGTGTTTGCGGTTTATCTGCTGCTGCTTTGTGCCGCGGGCGTGATGTTTAAAGCCGTACCCGGCGGGTTTATTCCGACGCAGGATAAGCTGTACCTGATCGGCGGCGTGAAAATGCCGGAAGGCTCGTCGCTGGCGCGTACCGATGCGGTGATCCGCAAAATGAGCGAAATCGGTATGAATACCGAAGGTGTGGATTATGCGGTCGCGTTTCCTGGCCTGAATGCGCTCCAGTTCACCAATACGCCGAACACCGGGACGGTATTTTTTGGCCTGAAGCCGTTCGACCAGCGTAAACACTCTGCGGCGGAAATTAACGCGGAGATCAACGCGAAAATCGCGCAAATCCAGCAGGGCTTCGGCTTCTCGATTCTGCCGCCGCCGATTCTGGGGCTGGGACAGGGATCGGGCTATTCCCTGTATGTTCAGGATCGCGCAGGTCTGGGCTATGGCGCGCTGCAAAATGCGGTGAACACCATGTCCGGCGCAATTATGCAGACGCCGGGGATGCACTTCCCCATCTCAACCTATCAGGCTAACGTTCCGCAGCTGGACGTGCAGGTCGACCGGGATAAGGCGAAAGCGCAGGGCGTGTCGCTCACCGATCTGTTCGGTACGCTGCAAACCTATCTGGGCTCGTCATACGTAAACGACTTTAACCAGTTTGGCCGCACCTGGCGCGTGATGGCGCAGGCCGACGGGCAGTTCCGCGACAGCGTGGAGGATATTGCGAATTTACGTACCCGCAATAACCTCGGCGAAATGGTGCCGATCGGCAGCATGGTGAATATCAGCACCACGTACGGGCCGGACCCGGTGATTCGCTACAATGGTTATCCGGCGGCGGATCTCATTGGCGATGCCGATCCTCGCGTGCTCTCGTCCGCGCAGGCCATGACGCAGCTGGACGCCATGTCTAAGCAGATCCTGCCGAACGGAATGAATATTGAATGGACGGACCTGAGCTTCCAGCAGGCTACGCAGGGCAACACGGCGCTGATCGTCTTCCCGGTCGCGGTACTGCTGGCGTTCCTGGTGCTGGCGGCGCTGTATGAGAGCTGGACGCTGCCGCTGGCGGTGATCCTCATCGTGCCGATGACCATGCTCTCCGCGCTGTTTGGCGTCTGGCTGACCGGGGGCGATAACAACGTCTTCGTGCAGGTGGGTCTGGTGGTGCTGATGGGGCTGGCCTGTAAGAATGCGATTCTTATCGTAGAGTTTGCCCGCGAGCTGGAAATGCAGGGCAAAGGCATTATGGAAGCCGCGCTGGAAGCGTGCCGCCTGCGCTTACGTCCGATTGTGATGACCTCAATCGCCTTTATTGCCGGGACGATCCCTCTCATCCTCGGCCACGGCGCGGGTGCCGAAGTGCGCGGCGTCACCGGGATCACCGTGTTCTCCGGTATGCTGGGCGTCACGCTGTTTGGTCTGTTCCTGACGCCGGTCTTTTACGTCACGCTGCGTAAGTTCGTGACGCGCGGCAAAGCGGAAAGAGAAGTGTTGCCTGCGTAGGACGTAGCAGACAATAAAAAACCGCCTTCACAGTGAAGGCGGTTTTTTTTCGCCGTCCGTAAAGGATTAAGGCGCTTTTTTATGCTGCGTACAGATTTCCGGCACCGGATCGCACCCGCTGGTGTCGGCTTTTTTTACCTCTTCCAGCGCGCTGGCGACGGTATGGCGCGCTAAAACCTCCAGCGAAGCCTGCTCCGCTTCATCAGCAATGGATTTGAAATACCAGCAGGCGTTGGCGCTGACCACGCAGCGGGCCGGGACGTCAGGACGGGACGCCCACAGCTTTTTATCTTCCGTGACGGAGAGGTAAATATCGCGCAGGGTAATCTCTTCTGCCGGGCGGCCAAGGTGAATAGAGCCGTTGCGGCCAAGCGTGGAGACGATAATGCCGTCGCGAGCGAGCGGAACCATTAACTTGCGGATAAAGCTCGGATTCGCCTCCAGGCCGTAGGCCAGGATTGCACTCGTCGAACGTTCACCCGATTGCTCCGCCATCGCTACGCTGAGAACCATCTGCAAAGCTGTCGGGAAGCGGTAATCTAGCATTTTTCTGTCCTGGGTCGCGGTGAATCTTGTTCTTTTTGGCACCGCAGAGGTGAATAATCAATAAGTAACAATATAACAAATACGGTAATCTTATTGAAGCAATCTGCGGCATCCGCAAAATAACGCAGCCGTTGGGGCGCGCCGCGTTTCCATTCATGTGAACGCGGGGCTCGGGAAGTCAACGGTCACCATCAGGCCACCTTCTGCTGACGTGCTCAGGTTGACCCTGCCGTTGTGCTGCTGCGTAACGGCTTTGACGATGGCAAGCCCTAAGCCACTCCCGCTCTGGATCTGATTGGGATCGCGGAAAAACCTGTCGAACACCCGCTCCCGCAGTTCAACCGGAATGCCGGGCCCCGCATCCGAGACGCGCAGCTGAGCGGATGTCTCTCTCGATTGTAGCCGCACCTCTATGCGTCCCCCCTCGGGGCTGTACTTCACGGCATTTTCGACCAAATTGTCGATCAGTGACACCAGCCGTTCCCGGATGCCTGCGACCCGGATTTCATCGTCGGCGAAAAACTCAAGCTCAATACTGCGCGCCGACGCCAGCGGCTCCAGGGCAGCCATGCGCTCCTGAATAAGCGTTGTCAGCGGCACAGGCTCCATAACCGTGTCGATGTGCGCTTCGCTGTGCTGCATCAGCAGAAGCTGATTGACGAGACGAGCAGCACGGCTATTGCTGCGAACAATGCCTGCAAGCAGCTCCTGCTGGCTTTCGCTGGTGACCCAGGACTGCAACGCCTCGACGTTGATCCGCATCGCGGCCAGAGGCGTTCGCAGCTCGTGTGCGGCATCGGCAATAAAAATTCTCTCCCTTTCGGCGCTTTCCCGCACCCTGGCGAGAAAATCATTAATCGCGTCCACCGTCTGGCGAAGCTCCCTGTGCCTCGGGACGGACTTTAAAGGAGAGAGATCGTCCGGCGTACGTAATGAAATTTCATTCACCACCCTGTTCCAGGGGCGCATCGCGATGCGGATTGACAGCCACGCGGGAAACAGAAGAAAAGGGATGCATATCATCAGCGGCATGACGTAGTAGCCGCGCGAGTTCAGGTAGATAAAGAAATTCCAGCTCCCGGCCGGGGTGAAGAGGGTGACTTCCACGTCGGAGTGCGCGGATTTGAGCGTACGGCTCGTCCAGGCGTGGTCCTCAGTCTCGACACGCTGCATTTCCCCCAGGCGGCTATTTTTCACCTCCGTTGGCGCGCCAGGCGATGAATAAATAACCTCATTATGCTTGCGAACAATGAGGTTGATGGACAGCTCCGGATCTTCGCCGCCGCCATATCCCTCCCGCAGCGCCTTGCTGAACGCTGCCAGCACAACATCACGCGCCTGCGGGCGATCGTCCATGCTCTCGACAAGGGAAAAAACGGTTTCGTAAGTCTCACTGCCCGTGAGGATCGGCGGGCTGCGCAGGTCCTCCAGCAAAATGAAGGTTAAAAAAAGACACCACAGCAGCGTAAGCAGCAGCATCTGGGCGACCATCATTCGCCTGACCAGCGTAGGGAGCCTGAGGTGATACCAAATCTTACGCATCAGCCTGCCGCCTTCTGAACCGGTACGGTATCAATGACGTACCCAACGCCGCGCACCGTTCGCACAAAGCCCTCGCCAATCTTTCGCCGGAGGTTACCCATATGCACGTCGAGCGCGTTGCTGAGGTTTTCTTTTGTGCCGAATATTCTTTCTTCCAGATATCGCCGCGTAAGCACGCGGTCGGCACGCAGCATTAAGGTTTCAAGCAGCGCATATTCACTGGCCGTCAGCTCAACGTGACGTGCGCTTACGGTCACGCGGCGCGTCGGCACATGAAGCGATAAACCGCGAATTTCTATTGCTTCATTTTCAAAGCCATAGCTACGCCGCGCAAGGGCCCGTACGCGCGCCAGCAGCTCGGCGAGAACAAAAGGTTTAACCAGATAGTCGTCTGCACCTGCATCCAGCCCACACAGGCGGTCCTGTAGCGTGCCCCGCGCCGTCAGGATAATGACGGGGACGCCCTTTAGCTGTTGACGCAGGCGCGTCATCAGGCTCATGCCATCGCCATCGGGCAGCCCCAGGTCGAGCAAAATAAGTTCCGGCACGCAGAGCGCAAGCTGATGCAGCGCATCCTCTTTGCGGCGTACCCATATAACATCAAATCCCTGATCTGCAAGGGCGATACGTACGCCGTTGCCGAGATCCAGGTCGTCTTCAATGAGGAGAATTTTCACATTGGTCACTGTATCAACAGAGAATGAAGAACAACTGAAGAAAAAACGGTAACAGGAATTATTCAGTGTTTACAGCACGTTCACGTGCTTCAGCATTTCTTCATTTACGGCTCATTAGAACCTCAGGGTGGGTATTCAGAATGTTCGTTCTGGCGTTTAACACCGCTTGTATCGTAATTATCTGAATCCAAAGGGCTTCTTTAATGAGAAACATCAAACTGCGTCATAGTTTCCCCCGTTCACGCATCGGTCGCAGCATGAAAAGCATCCTGCCGGGGGCCGTCCTGGCGTTACTGGCCGCCCCGGCGCTGGCGGCTGATCAGCCTCAGGGCAATGTGTTAACCCTGGGGGGCGGCGTCGACGTTGCGCCACGCTATTCCGGTTCGGATAAGAGCCGCGTTACGGCGGCTCAGGTGGTTGATTACGCTATGGCGAATGGTTTCTTTGTCAGCACCACGCGGGGGATCGGCTACGGCAATAGCTTTGGCAACCTGAACTACAACGCTGCGCTGAGCTATCGCGCAGGACGTAAGGATCGCGATGTAAGCAGCGATTCGATCGCCTCCGGCAGCGACTACCTGCGGGGAATGGGAGACATCAAAGGCTCAGCTATTGTTGTGCCCGGGCTGGAATACAAGGTGACCGACTGGCTTAACGTGCAGATGCAGGCTGAGGTTCCGTTTTCGTAGAGAGACAGCGGGGAAGCTGTGCATTTCGGCATTGCCAGCCCGCTTTATACATCTCCCAAAAATACGGTAACGCTGGCGCTGACCGGCAGTTGGGGTTCCAGCAAGTACATGCAAACGTACTACGGCGTCAGCGCCGACCAGTCGGCCGCGTCGGGATTTGCCCGACATGAAGCCGGTTCCGGAATATATGTGTATTCGCTGAACCTGGACTGGACCCATAAGCTCACCTCTCGCTGGAGCCTGCTTGCCGCAGCTGGCGTTACGCAGCTGACGGGTGATGCAGGCGATAGCCCAATTGTTCAGCGAAAAACGTCCCCTACGGGAAGCCTGAAGGTGGCATATAGCTTCTGATGGTTAAGCGAGGGGGAAGGGGCTTTTTGCTGACCACATACTCGCTTCAGCTGCTGCCGTCGGCAAACGCTCCGTGCGCCAGCAAATGACGTCAGCGCAAATACAGGAAGCAGGAAATATCGACGAATCATCTGTGTCTCTCCTCATCAGTTTATTATGGCGAGGGATACAGAAGACCATTTTTATGTATCGGGTATGTTTGCTTTTGCGGGCGTTTTGTACCGGTTTGTTAGCGTAGCGCTCGGGATACAGTGCGATACAGTTTGTCTGCCGGGAACGAACAAGCGTTAACGCTCGGGCGTATCCACCACAATACCTGACTGCTGCGACTGAATTTTGTCCTGATGGTGATACCAGGCGCCGATGGAGGAATATACAAAGCGGCCGAAGAAAAACATGAAGCTGATGAGCAGTATGATGCGGGTCATCCGGGTGTTGAATCGATGTCGTTTTCGCATACGCGTAGCCTGACTCACTTTATTTTCCTGAGTATACCCTTTTGGGCGATACGGCTATTAAGGCACAGCCGCAAGTCAGGGTCAATTCGTCAGAATGTAAAATACCGTCAATGCTTACATTAATTTATGTTATTAAAAACAACGCATTTATTTATCGCCTTGATAATTACAGGAAAAATATTCAAAAAAAACGTAAGAAAGATTTATTCAGATAATTTAATTTGATTTAGGTCAACGGAATCCCGCCTCTGGTATTTAAAATCCTTCCTCCACTGCTTGCCAGGAATTTTCCAGGCAACTTATACGTCAGGTTGGATGCCTGTCTTCACTTACCCTCTGGAGCGCAAGGGTTGTAAACGAGCATCTATGAATATTCAGCACATCCTGAAGCAAAATAAAGACCGCTGGTGGGCACTTCCTCTTATTTTACCCGTGGTGTTACTCCCGGTGCTGAGCGTGGCAAATACCTTAACGCAGCTGGGCGAGGGTATCGTTGCGCTCTATTATTTACCGCTCTCTTTTCTGCTGACGCTGATGCTGTTCTTTGGCATGGAGGCGCTCCCCGGCATCGTGGTGTCGCTGTTTTTACGCTATTACCCTTCCGTTGGCCTATATGAAACCGTGGCCGGCATTCTGCATTTTATCGTTCCCCTGGTGCTCAGTTGGGGCGGTTATCGCGTGTTTGCGCCCCGACGCAATATGACCGCGTACGGCGACGTGCGCCTGATGGGACAGCGTATTTTCTGGCAGGTTTTCTGCCCCGCAACGCTCTTTTTGATACTGTTTCAGTTTGCGGTGTATCTCGGCGTGTACGAAAGCCGCCAGAGCCTGGCAGGGTTAAATCCTTTCAACATCCGCACGCTCATTAACTATCAGGCGCTGCTGGTGAGCGGGCTGACGGGCGTGCCGCTCAGCTATTTGCTGATCCGTCTGATTCGCCATCCGCGCTACGTCAAAGGGCTGATATCCCAGATTCGCGTGCAAATAGACAAAAAGGTTACCGTCGTAGAGTTTGTGGCGTGGTTTTTAGTGCTGGGCGGGCTGCTGGGCATGCTGCTGCTGCCCATGAACATCAACAGCTCTATTTTCAGTACAAACTATACCTTGTCACTGCTGATGCCCGTGATGCTCTGGGGCGCAATGCGCTTCGGTTACAAGCTGATGTCGATTATCTGGACGCCGGTCCTGCTGGTGTCGATTCACTATTATTATCACTACATTCCGCAGCATCAGGGCTATGACATTCAACTGGCGATTACCTCCTCCAGCTATCTGGTCTTTTCATTTATCGTCATCTACATGTCGATGCTGGCGACACGCCAGCGCGCCATTAATATTCGTTCCCGCAGACAGGCGTTTCTCGATCCGGTTGTGCATATGCCGAATCTGCGGGCGCTGTCGCGCGAGCTGGCCAGTAACCCCTGGTCGGCGCTCTGCTTACTGCGCGTACCCGAGCTGGAAGTGCTGGGGCGTAATTACGGCGTACTGCTGCGCATCCAGTATAAACAGCAGCTGGCGCAATGGATAAATGGCACCCTTCAGCCAAATGAGCGCGTCTATCACCTCACCGGGTATGACATGGCGGTGCGTCTGGATGCGGAGTCGCATCAGCAGCGCATTGAGACGCTGGACGAGCATATCAAGCAGTTCGTTTTTATCTGGGATGGTATGCCGGTACAGCCTCAGGTCGGCGTGAGCTACTGCTATGTACGTTCTCCCGTCAATCATCTCTATCTGGTGCTGGGGGAGCTGGGCATCGTGGCCGACCTCTCCCTGTCCACCAACCACCCGGAAAATCTTCAGCAGCGCGGGGCCGTTCATTTGCAGCGTAGCCTGAAAGATAAGGTGGCGATGATGAGTCGTTTGCAGGCCGCGCTGGAGCAGGATTCCTTTACCCTGCTGGTTCAGCCGGTTCGCGGACTGCGCGGCGATCGTTACCACGAGGTGCTGCTGCGGATGCGCGACGATAACGGTGCGCTGATCTTTCCCGAGCAGTTCCTGCCCATAGCACAGGAGTTTGGCTTATCGTCGCGTGTGGATTTATGGGTACTCGAGCGTACGTTGAGTTTCCTGGCGCAGCACCGTCAGCGTCTGCCGGGCCAACGCTTTGCGATCAACCTTGCGCCGTCTACCGTCTACCGGGCTCAGTTCCCGCTTGAGGTGAGCCGCCTGTTAGCCAAATATGCCGTTGAAGCGTGGCAGCTGATTTTTGAGGTGACCGAAAGCAGCGCCTTTGGTCATGCGGATCGGGCGGAAACCAACCTCAGGAAATTACAAAAAATGGGGATACGGATCGCCATTGATGATTTTGGCACCGGCTACGCCAGCTACGCGCGGTTAAAAAGCGTGGACGCCGACATCCTCAAAATCGACGGCGGCTTTATTCGCAATATTGTCAGCAACAGTCTGGATTACCAGATTGTGGCCTCCATTTGCCATCTGGCCCGGATGAAGAAAATGCTGGTGGTGGCGGAATACGTTGAAACAGAAGAGATACGTAGCGCGGTACACGCGCTAGGTATCGATTATGTACAGGGCTATCTGATTGGGCTGCCGGTGGAGCTCGAAACATTGCTCGAAACGCAGCCTTCTGAGGAAAGCGCCTGAGCCGTTACGCGGCTGCCTCAGAGCTCTCTTCTTCAATCTTTAACAGCCAGCCGGTGACCGCTTCCCAGTACTGCTGCTCTTTTTCCAGATCCAGCAGAACCAGCGCGTTCTGGCTGAACCAGTCGTGCGGGAAGCTCAGCGTCCAGTGATGGTCGTCCGTTTTCAGCTTCAGCGTCGGCGGCGTGGTGGTTGCCTGACGCTGGTTATTAAGCAGCACGCCAAGGCGCAACAGCTGAATCAGCGGCAGGAACTGCTTTTTCTTGAACAGCGTAAAGCGCGGCAGATCGTCGAGCTTAATGGCTTTGCGGTGATAGCGCACCAGCGTCGCCATCATGGTTTGCTGCTCCTGGTTGAAGCCAGGCAGATCGCTGTTTTGCAGAATATAGGCTGAATGACGATGCATCCCGCTGTGATTGATGTTCAGCCCCACCTCGTGCAGCATTGCGGCCCATTTTAACAGCGCGGCGAGCTGCGGGTGCGCCAGCTTCGGATTCTGCTCCTCCCACTGCTCGTACATCTGAACCGTGGTTTCCAGAACCCGTTTCGCCTGCTCGCGGTCGATGTTGTACTGGTTCGCCAGGCTCTGGGCGGTGCGGCTGCGAATATCCTGATGACGGAAGCGGCCTTCCATCTCATACAGCACGCCTTCGCGCAGGGCGCCGTCAGAGAGGCGCAGCTCTTTGATCGCCAGCGCGTCAAACACGCCGCACAGGATCGCCAGCCCCGGCACGAACACCGCTTTACGTTCGTCGGACAGGCCCGGCAGACTCAGGGCGTCGAAGCTCTTATGCTTAAGCACCTCTTCGGTGAGTTTTACCAGGCGCTCAGGCGTAATAAACCCGTCTTTTTCACCCATCGCCAGCAGCACTTCGTGGGCGGCTTTAATCGAACCCGATGCCCCGAGCGCCACGTTCCAGCCCTGAATACGGTACTGCCAGGCCAGGTTTTCCAGTTTTTGTACGGCGGCCATGCGCGCGCGCTGGAAGTTTTCGCGGGTGATTACGCCGCCCGGGAAATACATCTGCGCGAAGCTGACGCAGCCCATACGGCGGCTTTCCACCAGGCGCGGCTCGAAGTCTTCGCCAATCACCAGTTCAGTGGAGCCGCCGCCGATATCAATCACCAGCTTGCGGCCTTTTTCCGGTTGGGTATGCTCCACGCCCATAAAAATCAGGCGTGCTTCTTCGTTACCGGAGATGATCTCAATCGGGTAGGGGATGACCTTTTCCGCGCGCTTCAGAAACTCCGGCGCGTTCAGCGCCTGGCGTAGCGTATGCGTCCCGACGATGCAGACGCTGGAGGGCGAAAAGCCTTGCAGACGTTCTGCGAACAGCGACAGGCAGTTTAGCCCGCGCTCCATTGCCTCTTCGCTCAGCATGTTACGCGCATCAAGACCATCGGCCAGATGCACACGCTGTTTCAGGCGACCGATGATCTGCATCGCGCCATCCACCTCGCGGGCGATGACCATATGGAAACTGTTTGAGCCAAGATCGACCGCAGCGAACTCCTGCGGACGGGGGGTATTATCGTTTATTGGCATAGGTTAATCGGGTTGCTCAAGTGATTTGATGTAATCGTAAATCGCCAGCTGCGACCGGACTTTTCGGCGATTGCCGCGCGGTACATAGCGATTACTGAGTTCTTTGTCGATATAACGTGCTTTCACCGTATCGCTGAACAGGATCTCGATAATGTCCAGAATACGCTGCTTAAGGCGGGGATCCAGCAGCGGTGCCGCCACTTCAATACGGTAATCAATATTACGCGTCATCCAGTCGGCGGAAGAGAGATATACGCGCTTATCACCGGCATTATCGAAAATATAGACGCGATCGTGTTCAAGATAGCGATCCACAATGCTGATCACGCGGATGTTGTCGCTGATGCCTTCCAGTTCGGGGATGAGCGAGCACATGCCGCGAATGAGCAGATTAACTGGCACGCCGGAGCTGGAGGCCGCGTACAGGCGGTCTACCAGGCCTTTGTCCACCAGGTTGTTGAGCTTCAGCGTGATGCCGGACGACAACCCGTTCTGCGCGTTGGCAATCTCTTTGTCGATCATATCGTACAGCAGGCGGCGCGAGTTCTGCGGGGACACCAGCAGGTAGTCGAAGCTAACCGGGCGGTACGGGTTCTCAATGAAGTTAAACACCCGACGCACTTCGTTGGTAATGCGCGCATCGGCCGTCAGCAGCGAGTAGTCGGTGTAAATTCGCGCGGTTTTCTCGTTGAAGTTACCGGTGCCGATATGGGCATAACGCACCACGTCGTCGCCTTCTTTACGGGAAATCAGGAACAGCTTGGCGTGAATTTTCAGCCCCGGCGCGGAGAAGATGACGTGCACGCCCGCTTCCGTCAGTCGGCGCGCCCAGTGGATGTTGGCCTCTTCGTCGAAGCGTGCCTGTAGCTCAACCACCACGGTCACTTTCTTGCCGTTGTGCGCCGCGTGGATCATCGCGTCGATGATGCGGGAATCTTTCGCCACGCGATAGATGTTGATTTTAATCGCCAGCACGTTCGGATCGAACGAGGCCTGACGCAGCAGCTCCAGCACGTGTTCAAAGGTGTGATACGGATAGTAAAGCAGCACATCGCGCTCGCGGATGGCGTCGAACCCGTTACGGAACTTATCGAACCAGATATGGCGCAGGCGCGGCAGCGGCTTGTTCACCAGGTTGGCTTTGCCAACGTTCGGGAAGCCGATGAAATCTTTAAAGTTGTGGTAACGCCCGCCGGGGATAATGGAATCGTAGCGGGAGATGGTCAGCTTATCGCGCAGCATTTCCACCATCGCGTCCGGCATATCGCGCTGATAAACAAAACGCACCGGCTCTGCGGTCAGGCGCTGCTTGAGGCTGGAGGACATCAGCTCCATCAGGCTGGCCTCCATCTCGTGCACCAGATCGTACTCGGCGTCACGGGTCATCTTCATCGAGTAGGCGTTTAGCGCGTCGTAATCGAAGAAGCCTTTGAAAATATCGTCAAGGCAGTAACGCAGGATGTTATCCAGCAGAATCATCGGCTTACGTCGACGCGGCGTTTCCGGCGGCAGGTTCACAAAGCGTGGAACCTTATCGGACGGAATTTCCAGCAGCGCATAGTTGATGGTCTCACCGCGAATGATTTCCACTGCCAGATAGGTGTAATCATCTTTCAGGAACTGCACCAGATCGGTTTCACGGTTGATCAGAATCGGGGTGATGTGCTGGCGCAGATAATGTTTGAAATAGTGGCGAAGCCAGTTTTGCTGATTCGCGGAGAGCTGACGTTCGTTGATCAGGAAGATTTGATTGCGTGCCATTTCCAGCAGCAGCTCGTTATAGAGGCCATCAAATTCCTGATCGGCTTTCATGACGCGAGACTGGATTTTTCCAAGCAGATGCCGCGAGTGGGAGTTTAAGCCCTGTTCTTCACTGATGATGATTCGGCGCTTCAGTTCGGCAAAGCGAACCTTATAGAACTCATCCAGATTGTTGGAATAGATGCCTAAAAAACGCATGCGCTCAATCAGCGGGTTGCTTTTATCGGCCGCTTCCTGAAGTACACGTTCGTTGAATGCTAACCAGCTTAGCTCTTTCTCAATGTATAACTTTTCCTGACCCATTACAGCTCACACTCCAGTTCAATCACAGGACGTGGTAAATCCGTCTCGTCCTTATTATGGCGAGCATTTCCACGATATGTCCAACAGTGCCAGAAAAGTATGACAGTTATTTTTTTTGTTGGGGATTTTAGAGGGTTGGGGAAGGAGTGTCGGGTGGCGCTGCGCTTACCACGACCTACGGGACCGTAGGCCCGTGCAAGCGAAGCGCCGCCGGGCAATTCAAACAGACTACTCTTCGGCCGCATAACCCTGCGGGGGCAACTTCACGCCATCCAGCCAGGCTGCGCCGTTGCGCATCTCCAGGCGTCCATCGACAAACCAGCTTACCACCAGGGGGTAAATGGCGTGCTCCTGCGTCTGTACGCGTTCGGTCACGTCGTCTTCGTTGTCGCCGTCAAAGACAGGCACTTTCGCCTGCAAAATTACCGGACCGCCGTCCAGCTCGTCGGTGACGAAATGCACGGAGGTACCGTGCTCCTCATCGCCGTTCTCCAGCACCTGACGATGGGTGTGCAGGCCGGGGTATTTTGGCAGCAGGGAAGGGTGAATATTGAGCAGCCGACCGGCGTAGTGTTCAACAAAAGCCGGACTCAGGATGCGCATGTAGCCTGCCAGCACCACGACGTCGGGTGCGTAGGCGTCAATTTCCTGCACCAGTTCGCGGTCAAACGCTTCACGGCCCGCAAACTGACTGGCTTCCAGCGCGTGCGCGGGGATATTGGCTTCCCGCGCGCGCTCAAGGCCGAATGCATCGGCCTTGTTGCTGAATACTGCCCGAATGGTGCCATTGATTTTCTTCTGTTTGCAGGCATCTATGATTGCCTGCAAATTGCTTCCGTTGCCGGAAATAAGCACCACGATGTTTTTCATTCAATGACCACACGCTGTTCGGAATCGGACGCTTTAATCGTACCGATTTTCCACGCGTTTTCACCTTTTTCTGTCAGCAGCTTAACCGCTTTATCCGCTTCGCTTGCCGGCAGGGCGATAACCATGCCCACGCCGCAGTTAAAGGTGCGGTACATTTCGTGCGAGCTCACGTTGCCGGCGGTTTGCAGCCAGTTGAAGACGGACGGCCACTGCCATGAGGAGGCGTCGATTACCGCCTGGGTAGTGTCCGGCAGCACGCGCGGAATATTTTCCCAGAAGCCGCCGCCGGTCAGGTGAGCGATGGCGTGAACGTCGACGTTCTCAATCAGCGCCAGTACGTTTTTCACGTAGATGCGGGTCGGGGCCAGCAGGTGATCGGCCAATGGTTTGCCGTCCAGCTCGGTGGTCAGCGGGTCGCAACCGCTCACTTCGAGGATTTTACGCACCAGAGAGTAGCCGTTAGAGTGCGGGCCGCTGGAGGCCAGCGCAACCAGCACATCGCCGTCAGCCACTTTGCTGCCGTCGATAATTTCTGATTTTTCTACCACGCCAACGCAGAAGCCTGCGACGTCATAATCTTCACCGTGATACATGCCGGGCATTTCAGCGGTTTCACCGCCGACCAGCGCACAGCCGGATTGCAGACAGCCTTCGGCAATGCCGTTAATGACGCTGGCTGCGGTGTCCACGTCCAGCTTGCCGGTCGCGTAGTAATCCAGGAAGAACAGCGGCTCAGCGCCCTGAACCACCAGGTCGTTGACGCACATCGCCACCAGATCGATACCGATCGTATCGTGACGCTTAAGATCCATCGCCAGGCGCAGTTTTGTCCCTACACCATCCGTACCCGAGACCAGCACAGGTTCACGATATTTTTGCGGCAGCGCGCACAGTGCGCCGAATCCACCCAGGCCACCCATCACTTCCGGGCGGCGGGTTTTTTTCACCACACCTTTGATTCGGTCAACCAGCGCATTACCTGCGTCAATATCAACACCGGCATCTTTGTAGCTGAGAGAAGTTTTGTTGGTCACGGCTCAAGTCCCCACGCGATTGCATAGCTAGTAAGAAAAATCGGCGCAATTCTAACAGTCCAGGCAAACGTTTGCGAGCCTATTCTCGGCGCGAAGATCTTTTTTTTGCAAAGGCCTGTAAAGGGCGACAAACTTGACTCTGTTCACGAAAATGAAACCGGTTTCTGCGATCTGCTTGCAACGGCTTTCCCCTTTGCACATCATCAAACTGAAACCGGTTTCTGTAACTGTTTTTGCAGAAAATAACGCAGAATGAGGGAAAGCAAATGTCTGGATTTAAAGCAGGTTTTCTGTGGGGTGGAGCCGTTGCGGCGCACCAGCTTGAAGGCGGCTGGAAAGAGGGCGGCAAGGGGGTAAGCGTTGCCGACGTCATGACCGCGGGCGCCCACGGCGTGCCGCGTGAAATCACCAACGGCGTGCTGGAGGGGAAAAATTACCCAAACCACGAAGCCATCGATTTCTACCACCGTTATAAAGAAGACATCAAACTCTTTGCCGAGATGGGGTTCAAATGTTTCCGCACCTCCATCGCCTGGACGCGTATCTTCCCGAAAGGCGACGAGCTGGAGCCGAACGAAGCAGGACTCAAATTCTACGATGACCTGTTTGACGAGTGCCTGAAGTACGGCATCGAACCGGTTATCACGCTTTCCCACTTTGAGATGCCGTTCCACCTGGTGACGGAATACGGCGGCTGGCGCAACCGTAAGCTGATCGACTTCTTCGTGCGCTTCGCGAAGGTCGTTTTTGAGCGTTACCAGCACAAGGTGAAGTACTGGATGACCTTTAACGAGATCAACAACCAGGCCAACTTCCACGAAGACTTTGCGCCGTTCACCAACTCCGGGCTGAAATATGCGCCGGGTGAAGACCGCGAGCCGGTCATGTTCCAGGCGGCGCACTATGAGCTGGTGGCCAGCGCCCTGGCGGTGAAGGCGGGCCGCGAGATCAATCCGTCGCTGCAAATCGGCTGCATGATTGCCATGTGCCCCATCTACCCGCTGACCTGCGCGCCGGACGACATGATGATGGCGATGAACGCCATGCATCGCCGCTACTGGTTCACCGACGTGCACGTGCGCGGCAAGTATCCGCAGCATCTGCTCAACTACTTCGAGCGTCGCGGCTTCGCGCTGGATATCACCGAAGAAGATAAGGCGGCGCTGACGCAGGGCTGCGTGGATTACATCGGGTTCAGCTACTACATGTCTTTCGCCACCAAAGCGACGGCAGATAACCCGGCGCTGGATTACGACGAGAGCAAGAGCCTGGTCTCCAACCCTTACGTGCAGAAATCCGACTGGGGCTGGCAGATTGACCCTGTCGGCCTGCGCTACTCTCTGAACTGGTTCTGGGATCACTATCAGCTGCCGCTGTTCATTGTTGAAAACGGCTTTGGCGCGATCGACGTGCAGGAGAGCGACGGCACGGTAAACGACCAGTACCGCATTGATTATCTGTCTGCACACATCCGCGAGATGAAAAAAGCGGTGGTGGAAGATGGCGTGGATCTGATGGGCTACACCCCATGGGGCTGTATCGATCTGGTCTCTGCCGGAACGGGCGAAATGAAAAAACGCTACGGCTTTATCTTTGTCGATAAAGATAACGAAGGGAACGGCACGCTGAACCGCAGCAAGAAGAAGTCGTTCGACTGGTATAAGCAGGTGATTGCCAGCAACGGCGATAACCTCTAATTGTCGGGTGGCGCTCACGCTTACCCGACCTACAATACACGTAGGCCCGCGTAAGCGCAGCGCCACCGGGCAAGATCCCGCACCCAAGCCGGAGCCCTGCCTCCGGCTTTTTTGTTTTTGATTGATATACGTCAAGCAAGTTGGGTATGGCGCAATCCGAAAAAAGCGGTATAATCCCGCGATTTTTTTGCGGATGCCACCTCAGAGGAGAAAGAGAATGAAGATTGTGGAAGTGAAACACCCACTCGTTAAACACAAGTTGGGCCTGATGCGTGAGCATGACATCAGCACGAAGCGTTTTCGCGAACTGGCTTCTGAAGTGGGCAGCCTGCTGACCTACGAAGCAACCTCCGATCTGGAAACGGAAAAAGTGACCATCGAAGGCTGGAACGGTCCGGTACAGGTTGAGCAGATCAAAGGTAAAAAAATTACCGTGGTGCCAATCCTGCGTGCGGGTCTGGGCATGATGGAAGGCGTACTGGAGCACGTGCCAAGCGCGCGTATCAGCGTGGTGGGTATCTACCGTGATGAAGAGACCCTTGAGCCGGTCCCGTACTTCCAGAAGCTGGTCTCTAACATCGACGAGCGTATGGCGCTGGTGGTTGACCCGATGCTGGCGACCGGTGGTTCGATGATCGCCACCATCGACCTGCTGAAAAAAGCCGGATGCAGCAGCATTAAGGTGCTGGTCCTGGTTGCAGCGCCGGAAGGTATTGCGGCGCTGGAAAAAGCGCACCCGGACGTTGAACTGTATACCGCGTCTGTCGACCAGGGACTGAACGAGCACGGGTACATCATCCCGGGGCTTGGCGATGCCGGCGATAAGATTTTTGGTACTAAATAATCGAATAACGATAAAGAAGCCGACTTTGATAGTCGGCTTTTTTTTGAATAAAAACCAACAATAACACTCAGAGGAAAACACTATGACGCGCCGTGCTATCGGGGTGAGTGAAAGACCGCCGCTTTTACAGACAATCCCGCTTAGTTTGCAGCACCTGTTCGCCATGTTTGGCGCAACCGTGCTGGTGCCAATCCTGTTTCACATTAACCCGGCTACCGTGCTGCTGTTCAACGGCGTCGGTACGCTGCTTTACCTCTTTATCTGTAAAGGCAAAATTCCGGCCTATCTCGGGTCGAGCTTCGCCTTTATTTCTCCGGTACTGCTGCTGTTGCCGCTGGGTTATGAGGTCGCGCTGGGCGGCTTTATCATGTGCGGCGTGTTGTTCTGCCTGGTCTCCTTCATCGTGAAGAAAGCGGGCACCGGTTGGCTGGACGTGATGTTCCCGCCTGCGGCGATGGGCGCCATCGTTGCCGTCATCGGCCTGGAGCTGGCTGGCGTGGCGGCGAACATGGCCGGCCTGCTGCCGGCGGATGGTCAGTCACCGGATTCTAAAACCATCATTATTTCGCTGGTGACCCTGGGCGTAACGGTGTTTGGCTCCGTGCTGTTCCGCGGTTTTATGGCGATTATCCCGATCCTGATTGGCGTACTGGCGGGCTATGCGCTCTCCTTCGTGATGGGCGTTGTGGATACTACGCCGATTGCCGAGGCGCACTGGTTCGCGCTGCCAACCTTCTACACCCCGCGCTTCGAATGGTTTGCAATCTTCACTATTCTGCCTGCCGCGCTGGTGGTAATTGCCGAGCACGTCGGCCACCTGGTGGTGACGGCGAACATCGTGAAGCGCGACCTGATCCGCGACCCGGGCCTGCATCGCTCCATGTTTGCCAACGGTTTCTCCACCATCATCTCCGGCTTCTTCGGCTCCACGCCAAACACCACCTACGGCGAGAACATCGGCGTAATGGCGATCACCCGCGTCTACAGCACCTGGGTTATCGGCGGCGCGGCGATCATCGCCATTTTGCTCTCCTGCGTCGGTAAACTGGCGGCAGCGATCCAGATTATCCCGGTGCCGGTGATGGGCGGCGTCTCGCTGCTGCTGTACGGGGTGATCGGTGCCTCCGGTATTCGCGTGCTGATTGAATCCAAAGTGGATTACAGCAAAGCGCAGAACCTGATCCTGACCTCCGTTATCCTGATTATCGGGGTGAGCGGCGCGAAGGTGCACATTGGCGCAGCGGAGCTGAAGGGCATGGCGCTGGCGACCATCGTGGGCGTCGGCCTCAGCCTGATTTTCAAGCTGATCTCGGTGATCCGCCCGGAAGAGGTGGTCCTGGACGCGGACGAAAGCGAAAAAGCGCCTCATTGATCGTCATGCCGGGCGACGGATCGCCCGGTTCTCTCCTTGCAGGTTCCGTGTTAAACTCCATTCCGATTTTATGTAAGATCTCTGGTTGAGGTATTTCTGAACGGACCGGCACAGCTCTCTCTGCCACTTTATCTCCCTGACGATGAAACTTTCGCGAGTTTCTGGCCGGGTGATAACCCCTCTTTACTGGCTGCACTGCAAAACGTGCTGCGCCAGGAACACAGCGGATACATCTATATCTGGTCACGCGAAGGCGCGGGGCGCAGCCACCTGCTGCATGCGGCCTGTGCCGAGCTTTCGGCGCGCGGCGATGCGGTCGGCTACGTGCCGCTGGATAAACGTACCTGGTTTGTGCCTGAAGTGCTTGAGGGCATGGAACATCTCTCCCTGGTCTGCATCGATAATATTGAATGCGTGGCGGGGGATGAGCCGTGGGAAATGGCAATCTTTAACCTCTATAACCGCATTCTGGAGTCGGGCAAAACCCGACTGCTGATCACCGGCGATCGTCCACCGCGTCAGCTTAATCTTGGGCTGCCGGATCTGGCGTCTCGTCTGGACTGGGGGCAAATCTACAAGCTGCAACCGCTGTCGGATGAGGACAAACTCCAGGCGCTCCAGCTGCGGGCAAGACTGCGCGGCTTCGAACTGCCGGAAGACGTGGGCCGTTTCCTGCTGAAGCGGCTGGATCGCGAGATGCGCACGCTCTTTGATACGCTCGATCAGCTCGATCGCGCGTCCATTACCGCCCAGCGCAAGCTGACCATTCCGTTTGTGAAAGATATTCTTAAGCTGTAGTTATGCCGGGTGGCGGCGACGCCTTACCCGGCCTATGGCTTTGATTTTTTTGCCCGGTGGCGGCTACGCCTTACCGGGCCTACGAAAACCGCTCTCCTTGTAGGCCGGGTAAGGCGCAGCCGTCACCCGGCTAAAGATCCCCCACCAAGTGCTCCACCAGCAGCGGAATCGGCCTTCCCGACGCCACGCTCCTGCCGTTCTCCCGCCATAGCGCCGTTCCGCTGATGTCCAGATGCGCCCACGGGATCGTCGGCGGGCAGAAGTGGTGGAGCAGCCACGCCGCCGACGCGCTGATCGCCGCATTGTTGGTCGGCGTGTTGCACAGATCGGCGATGGCGCTGTCGGTCTGCTTTTTCAGCCGCGCATCCAGCGGCAGCGACCACACCTCGTCACCGCTCCGTTTTCCCGCCCCCGTCAATGCTTCGCGCAGCGGTTCATCCTGCGTCATTAATCCGCTCAGCTCATACCCCAGCGCCTTCACGACCGCGCCCGTTAGCGTTGCCATATCAATGATATAGCGGGCCTGCGGGTGCCGCTGGCTGGCCCAGGCGATGGCGTCTGCCAGCACCAGCCGGCCCTCTGCATCGGTATTATTAATCTCAACGGTGGTGCCGTTGCAGGCCGTTGCCACCGTGCCGGGCTGCATCGCCTCCGGGCCGATAGCGTTTTCCGCCAGCGCCAGCACGCCCATGATGCGTACGGGCAATTTCAGCTCCGCAACGGCCAGCATCAGCCCGAGCACGTTAGCCGCGCCGCACATGTCATATTTCATGGTGTACATGCCCGCGCCTTCCTTCAGCCACAGGCCGCCGGTGTCAAAGGTAATGCCTTTACCGACATAGCAGCGTATCGGGCCGTCAGAGACACCGTTATAGTGGACAGCGAGCAGACGCGGCGGGCAGGCCGCCCCTTTGCCAACCGCGTGCAGCAGCCCAAGACCCTGCTCAACAATATCCTTTTCGTTCAGCACCTCGCAGCGCAGGGCAGGGTAGGCGGCACACAGTTTTTGCGCCTCTTCGACCATAAACTGCGGCGTACAGCGGTCAGACGGTATATCCGCCAGTCGCCGCGCCGCGACCATTCCGAGGGCAATAGCCTGCTGCTGGCGGAAGATCGTCTCCAGCTTCGCCCGCTGTTCCGGCAGGCAGAGGGCGGTGATGCACGTAAGACGCACCGCGTCGTCCGTTTTCTTGAGCTTCAGATCGCTCAGCCTGTGCGCCTGGTTAAAGAGAAATCGCAGTACCTGCGCCAGCACCACCTCGTCGATATCCGTCACGTCCAGCACGATATCGGCGCTGGCGGGGGCGGCAAGCAGCGGCCGCAGGGCAGCGAGCAGCCCTTCGGTCAGAGCGTCATGCCAGAGCCCATCCGGCAGCAGGGTGATACGGGCAAACGGCGCGCAGCCAAAGCGGGTGTCCGCAACGGTACTCTGCTGGCGCATTTCATCGACAAGCGCGCTTTCCGGTAAAAGAGAACTGGCCGAGCGCGCAATCAAATGGCTGTTCGGCTTCGCGTCCGCAAGCGCGCTGATAAACTGATACGTAATCATCATGACTCCTCAATGGGCGCGCGGATCCGCGCGGCATAGGCCTGCATCCACGCCTCGTCTACCGCATGATAATGCGTTTTCTCCCGCAGGCGCTCGGTACGAAAAACCGTGAGCGGCTGGCGGGCCGTCGCCACCACAAACGAGAAGGTTTTGATGTTGGTTGCGGCGCCAAACTCGCCTCTGTTGTTCATGCACACCACGGAGAGATCGCCCGCGCGGCCAAAGCGCGACATCAGCCTGTCTTCCAGTTCAAAGACGACCGAATCCGCCGCCTGCTGCGGCGTCATGCCCTGAGCCATCCGGCGAACGATTTCGTAGCTGGTGCAGCCTTTCATCAGATCTTCACCCACGCCCGTGGCGGTGGCCGCCCCGGTTTCGCTGTCGCAGTAAAAGCCGGAGCCGATAATCGGCGAGTCACCGAGGCGACCGCGTTTTTTCATGAACAGGCCGCTGGTGGAGGTGGCAACGCTCATTGAGCCCTGTTTATCGAGACCGATAACGCCGACGGTGTCGTGCCCATCGTAGGGGCTTAACCCCTTATCCAGCGTCTCGCGGCAGCGCTTGCGGTAGTGCTGCATGGCCCGTTCGGTGAGCATGCTTTTGTCGGTAAAGCCCTGGCTCAGTGCCCACTCGCGCGCGCCCTGGCCGACCAGCAGGCTGTTGTAGCGCTGACGGCTGAGCGCATGCGCCACGCGCACCGGGTTGGCGATATCCACCAGATTCCCCACCGCGCCGAACGCCAGCGTGTCGCCGTCCATATACGCCGCGTCCAGCTCCACCTCACCGTTTTCGGTCGGCAGCCCGCCGTAGCCGACGGATTTATACAGCGGGAAGTCCTCCACGGCCGCGACGGCATCAACCACCGCCGCAGCGACCGGTTTTCCCGCCGCCAGGGCAGACGCAGACTCTGTTACCCCTTCAAGCGCCATTCGCCAGGTTGCGATAATTCCCCACATGCTTTACTCCTGTTTTGCAAGGGTGGTGTCGGTTTGCGTCACCGGGGTCAGTTCCGCGGCGCGGTACTGTTTATCCACGATACGCATGAAAGGCAGGTACAGCATGGCGCCAATCAGCAGGTTGATCAGCTGCATTACGCTGCCGCTCAGGTGGCCGGTGACGATAAAACCGCTGATAACCGGCGGCAGCGTCCAGGGGATAAACACCCCGGTGGTGACGGCGACCGCGCCAATTTTCATCGCCACATACTGCACGGTGACCAGCACCAACGGCACCAGGTTGAACGGGATAAGCATGATCGGGTTCATGATCACCGGCAGGCCAAACAGGATCGGCTCGTTGATGTTAAACACCGATGCCCCTGCGCCGAGGCGCGCCACTTCACGCATGTTTTTGCTGCGGGCGAAAATCAGCATCGCGATCACCAGCGACAGCGTGGCCCCCGCGCCGCCCATCCAGATCATGTCAAAAAACTGTTCCGTGATAATGTGCGGCGGCGTCGTCCCCGCCTGGATCGCGGCGATATTATCGGTCTGGTTCTCCATCCACAGCGGGCGAATAATGCCGTTGATCATCGAACCGGAGTTAATGCCCACTGACCACAGAATGGTGATGCTGAATACCGTCATCAGCGCACCGAAATAGGAGGTGCCGTAGTGGCGCACCGGGGTAGCAACCACTTCATAAATAAACTGGTGGATGGTGCTGTAATGGGTGTTTTCGAAGATGATGCGGATGATAAGCACCAGAATCATCACCAGCAGGGCCGGGATCAGCGCCGCGAACGACTCCTGTACCGCCGGGGGCACGCCGTCCGGCATTTTGATGACCAGCTTTTTGCGCTTCAGCCAGCAGAACAGTTCCGTCCACAGCAGGGAACCGATCATCGCCACGAACAGCCCTTTGCTGCCGATCCACTCCACCGGCATCACGGTAATACCACCGTTTTCCGCCACTTTGATAAAAGGCGTTAGGATCAGAAACGCGACCAGCGCCAGGATGCCGCAGGAGATGCGGTCCTCGCCGTAATATTCCGCCAGGCGGTAGGCCACCAGGAAGCTGATAAACAGCGACATGGTCGAGAACACCGCGTTGAAGGGGATCTCAATAATCGCGCTCCAGCTGTCACCAAAGGCCTGAGACATAAACTGCTGATAGGCCTGGTTAGGGAAAGAGGAGATCACCAGCAGGATGGAGCCGACGATGATAAACGGCATGAATGAAACGTAGGCTCCACGGATGGCCCCAAGATGGCGCTGCTGGGCTGTTTTCGCCGCCAGCGGCATCAGTTTTGCTTCAAGAAATCCCAGAACATTGTTCATTGTGAACTCCGTACAAGATTGAGGGGTGTGGTTTATGTTATGTCTGTGGATTATCAGTGAAGCGCGGCGAACGAAAGGTGAAATCGGTCACAAAGCATTCGCTGCTGCATAATAAATCTCATGAGATTGGTTTCGGAGAGAGACGCGATGGAAATCAAACTGCATGCCAACGCTACGACCACGCCGCGTATCCGTCGCTACCTTCAGCAGTCCGATAAAAGCGACAGAGAGCTGGCCACTGAGCTGGGGATCTCGGTCACCACCGTCAGGCGCTGGCGCAACCGCGACCAGGTATCGGATAACCACACTACGCCCAAAGTGATACACAAAGCGTTGAGACAGGAACAGGCGGCACTGATAAATGCCCTGCGGGATATCACCGGTGCGCCGCTGGATGAGCTGCTGCTGTTGGTGAATGACGGGCTCGGGATCGCCGTTTCCCGCGCGACCCTGAACCGCTACCTCAAGCCGGCTTCGGTAAAACAAAAGGGGGCTTTGTTGCAGGGCAAAAAGGCGCTGAAGGCCGGCATCATGCCGCAGAAACTACTCCTGCATCATCAGCCGCTGTCGCTGCATATGGACGACGGTGGCGAGCAACATCTGCTCTGGGCGCGTGAACCCGTCAGCGGCTGGTGCTACGCCCGGCTTTATGCCGGCGTTTCCCCGCAATTGTTAACCCGCTGGGCGAATGAGGTGCTGGAAGCGTGTCCGGCAGATATTCAATCTGTTGAGACTTTTGGACTGGCGGTGACGCTGCCGGGGCACAGCGTTAGCGTGAAAGCGCATCCGCAGCAAATCCGCGCCGTACTGGTGGCGCTGCCGTTACGCGACATCATTCCACGGGTGAACAAAGAACCGATGGGAGAGCTGTTGATTCAACTGTGTGAGTATTACAACCGGGGGAAAGCGCAGAAAAAGCTGGGAGAGCGTACGCCGCAGGCGTTTCTGGAAGCGCTGCGGCGTAACGATTAGACGATCTCGAGCACGTCTTCCGGCGGACGACCGATACGCGCCTTGCCGTTCGCCACCACAATCGGACGCTCAATCAGCTTTGGATTATCGACCATTGCCTGGATCAGCCGCTCTTCAGTGAGATGTGTATCGTTCAGATTGAGCGATTTATACAGATCTTCTTTCTGACGCATCAGCTCGCGCGCGCTGCTCATATCGAGCATCTTAAGCAGCTGACGGATCGTCTGCGCATCCGGCGGCGTCTCCAGATACAGCACCACTTCCGGTTCGATGCCGTTAGACTTCAGCAGGCTGAGGGTGTCGCGGCTCTTGGAGCAGCGAGGGTTATGATAAATTTTTACCGCGTCTGTCATGACTTCTCCTTTATTACATCTTCTCGTACGGCTTAAAGCGTTGTTGCAGGCCGCGCAGCTGGTCGATTCGCGCGTCGTAACGGGCCTGTTGCAGGCTGCCGAGTTTCACCTGTGAACTGGCGCTGCTCAACAGGGAAATGGCCTGGTCGAGGCGGCCCGCCAGCGCCAGACCTTCCGCACGCGCGGCCAGCTCCTGATCGCGGTTACCCAGTTGCCCCTGCGCCTGGGCGAGCAGCTCCCAGCCGTTCTGGTCATCTTTATTGTTAAAGGTGTAGCGGTTCAGAATGGTCACCGCCTCGCCGGGCTGGCCGCCCTGTAAATAAGCGTTCGCCAGGTTAAGCTGCAATACCGGATTGTTACGAAGATCTTTCGCCCCTTTCAGGCGATTAATCGCATCGGTCGCTTTTTTCTGTCCCAGATCGATATCGGTGGCGAGGTCGAGATACCATGGATTATTTGGGGCCGCCGCCAGAAGCGGCTGTAGCGCTTTACGCGCTTCATCATATTTGCTGGCCTCCATAGCCTGGAGCGCCTGACCATACTGCGCCGCGTTTTTCTCGCGCACGTTGCCTTTCGCCAGCGCGTCCAGCAGATCGCTGGTGAGCTGATTACGCCCGGAGTTGTACATGCCAAGCGTTCTCACTTTTGCCATGTAGAAATCCTGCGAAGACTGCACGACCACCGGACGCATCTGGTTGGCACGGTTACGCGCATCCGAGAGGCGGCTTTCCGGCAGCGGGTGGGTCAACAGAATTTCAGGGGGACGCGACGAGTAGCGTGCCTGGTCGAGCAGTTTTTCCAGGAAGCTCGGCATGGCCTGCGGGTCAAAGCCTGCACGCTGTAAAACCTGAATGCCGATGCGGTCTGCCTCTTGCTCGTTCTGCTGGGTAAAGCTGATCATCCCCTGACGCGTTCCCGCCAGCGTCCCGGTGAGGGCCGCCATCCCGGCCTGCGGGCTGGCCATCGCCAGCAGAATAGAGCCCAGCGCGCCCACCCAGGTCAGCGGCGCGTTACGCTTCTGGTCTTCCATCGCACGCGCCAGATGGCGCTGGGTAACGTGCGAAATTTCGTGCGCCATGACCGACGCCAGCTGGCTTTCATTATCGGAATAACGGAATAACGCCGAATGCAGCACCACGTTCCCGCCAAAGAAGGCGAAGGCGTTGATTTCGTCGTTATTGATTAAGAAGAAGTGGAAGGGCGTTTTTACCGAGTCCGCGTGCGCCACCAGCCGCATCCCCAGACCGTTGATGTACTGGACCAGCAAAGGGTCGTTGATCAGTGGAGCACTGCCGCGCAGCTGGCGTACGTAATAATCCCCCATCTGCATCTCCTGCCCGATGGAGAGCGTGCTTCCTGCCGTGGTGCCCATGTCCGGCAATGAATCGGACGAGTCAGCGAAAGCGGGCAACACCTGGCCGACCGTCACGGCGGCAATCAGTGTCGCAACCAGTGTTTTTCTCAACTGCCTGAACATAACCACTGTCCTGTATGTTGGATGTGCTAATTTGACCGATGAACCCGCATAACGTTCATCTCCGCTGCCCTGCGAGTGTAGCCGTGTTATGAGATGAAGAAAATCCCATTCATCAGGGTTTTGCGAAACCTGACAGTGGAACAAAAAGGAAAGTCTTTTTTGTGACAGTTAGATACAATTCACCGTCTCACTCCCGCCATTCGATTCAGGGAAGGGTTGTATGCTCGAAATGTTAATGCAGTGGTATCGGCGTCGGTTTAGCGATCCGGAAGCCATTGCTTTACTGGTTATTCTGGTTGCCGGATTCGGTATCCTGTTCTTCTTTAGCGGCCTGCTGGCTCCTCTGCTGGTGGCGATCGTGCTGGCGTATCTGCTGGAGTGGCCCACCGCGCGTCTGGAACATATCGGCTGTTCCCGCCGCTGGGCGACCAGCATCGTGCTGGTGCTGTTTGTCGGTATACTGCTGCTGATGTCCTTCGTGGTCATGCCCATCGCCTGGCAACAGGGGATATATTTGATCCGCGATATGCCCGGCATGCTGAATAAACTGTCTGATTTTGCCGCCACGCTGCCGCGCCGCTATCCCGCGCTGATGGACGCCGGGATCATTGATGCGATGGCCGAAAATATGCGCGCCCGCATCATGACCATGGGTGATTCGGTGGTGAAGTACTCGCTGGCCTCGCTGGTAGGGCTGCTGACCCTGGCCGTCTATCTGGTCCTCGTGCCGCTGATGGTGTTCTTCCTGGTCAAAGATAAAGAGCAGATGCTGAACGCGGTACGCCGCGTGCTGCCGCGCAATCGCGGCCTGGCCGGGCAGGTCTGGCAGGAGATGAACCAGCAGATCACCAACTACATTCGCGGCAAGGTGCTGGAGATGATCGTGGTGGGCGTGGCGACCTGGGTTGGCTTTGTGATCTTTGGGCTGAATTATTCGCTGCTGCTGGCGGTGCTGGTTGGATTCTCGGTTCTGATCCCGTATATCGGCGCGTTTGTGGTGACCATTCCGGTCGTCGGCGTCGCGCTGTTCCAGTTTGGTCTGGGCACGGAGTTCTGGAGCTGCTTCGCGGTATACCTGATCATTCAGGGGCTGGACGGTAACCTGCTGGTGCCGGTGCTGTTCTCAGAAGCTGTTAACCTGCATCCGCTGGTGATTATTCTGTCGGTGGTGATTTTCGGCGGGCTGTGGGGTTTCTGGGGCGTGTTCTTTGCCATACCGCTGGCGACGCTTATTAAAGCCGTGGTCCACGCATGGCCGGATGTGCCGGCGGTGGAAGAGAAGTAGTTTTGCCGGGTAGCGCTGCGCTTACCCGGCCTACTTATTCTTGTAGGTCGGGTGAGGCGAAGCCGCCACCCGACACTCACTTTCAGGCACTTTCTTTCAGCCAGTTCAACACCACGTCGTGGTGATTACTGGTTTTGAAGTCGTCAAACACGTGCTCAACTTTACCGTCAGCGCCAATCAGGAAGCTGATGCGGTGGATCCCGTCGTAGGTTTTGCCCATAAAGGACTTCTCACCCCAGACGCCAAACTGCTCGCAAACCTGGTGGTCTTCATCGGAAAGCAGCGTGAAGTTCAGCAGCTCTTTTTCCGCAAAGCGTGACAGCTTTTCTGGCTTATCGGTGCTGATGCCCAGCACTTCCACACCGATTTTCTTCAACTCATCCATGTTATCGCGTAAACCGCAGGCCTGTACGGTACAGCCCGGCGTCATGGCTTTCGGGTAGAAATAGACCAGAACACGCTGTCCCTGGAAGTCGGTCAAATTTACTTGCTCGCCGTCTTGATCCGGTAAGCTAAATTTCGGTGCGATATCACCGGCTTTCAGTGGGTTCATTACTCAACTCCATCCTGTTCGTGCTGCGAATAATCGACGACGCTTATACTGCCTTGCGCGTGTAATTCTGTACAGAGGGCTTTGAATGCTTGCTCGATATTTGACGCATCCTGCGAGGCAGGGCTGTGGGCGGTAATTTGAATAAACAGCGTCGGGATGGCGTTCTCATCACCCGGCTGTGTGCGGGAAACCAGTTCGGCAATGTTCATCTGATGGCTGTCAAACAGCGCCGTAAAACGTTCAATCAGATGAGGTGAATCAGGCACTTCAACCTGTACCCAGACCGTGGCAGGCAGAGCCGGACGCGGGCGCGCGGTGGTGCGCTTCATCACAATCAGTAAATCCAGCTCTGCGCCCTTCAGCGGCAGGGTAGATTCGATGAGGGTAATGGCATTCCATGTTCCGGAAAGCAGCATAATGAACGTGAACTCTTCACCCAGCATAGCCAGCCGGCTGTCTTCGATATTGCAGCCGCAGCTGCTCACGTGGCGAGTGATGGTATTCACGATACCCGGCCTGTCAGCACCCAGCGCAGTGATAACCAGGTAATGTTGTGATGAGGTTGTCAAACCTGTTCTTCCTTTGCGTGGTTAAGTCTTCCTAAGGAAAGCATAAAAAAAACATGCATACAACCGCCTGAGAGCCTCAGGTCGCTTGCTTTTATTACAGTTCCAAACGTAACATTGAGGCTCTTGTTCGCACAGAGGATGGCTCATGTTCACGGGAAGTATTGTCGCGCTTGTTACACCGATGGATGAAAAAGGTAATGTCTGCCGGTCAAGCATGAAGAAGCTCATTGATTACCATGTCGCCAATGGAACCTCGGCGATCGTTTCGGTAGGGACTACCGGTGAATCCGCAACGCTGAGCCACGACGAGCACGGCGACGTTGTGATGCTGACCCTTGAGCTGGCTGACGGGCGTATTCCGGTCATCGCGGGTACGGGCGCAAACGCAACGGCTGAGGCCATTAGCCTGACCCAGCGTTTTAACGACAGCGGCGTTGTTGGCTGTCTGACGGTCACGCCTTACTACAACCGTCCTACTCAGGAAGGTTTGTTCCAGCATTTCAAAGCCATCGCCGAACATACTGACTTGCCACAAATTCTGTATAATGTGCCGTCTCGTACCGGTTGCGATATGCTGCCGGAAACCGTTGGCCGTCTCTCGAAAGTAAAAAATATTATCGGGATTAAAGAGGCGACAGGGAACTTAAGCCGCGTTCATCAGATCAAAGAGCTGGTTTCAGACGACTTTATCCTGTTGAGCGGTGACGATGCGACCGCGCTGGACTTTATGCAGCTCGGTGGAAATGGCGTGATTTCCGTGACGGCGAACGTTGCGGCGCGCGATATGGCTGACATGTGCAAGCTGGCCGCAGCCGGTCACTTTGATGAAGCTCGCGTGATTAATCAGCGTCTGATGCCGTTGCACAATAAATTATTTGTCGAACCCAATCCGATCCCAGTGAAATGGGCATGTAAGGAGTTGGGGCTTGTAGCAACCGACACGCTGCGTCTGCCAATGACACCTATTACCGACCACGGTCGTGAAATTGTCGCTGGCGCGCTGAAGCATGCCGGTCTGCTGTAAAGTTTAGGGAGATTTGATGGCTTATTCAGTACAGAAGTCGCGCCTGGCGAAGGTTGCGGGTGTTTCGCTTGTTATGCTCCTCGCTGCCTGTAGTTCAGACTCGCGCTACAAGCGCCAGGTGAGCGGTGATGAATCCTATCTTGATTCGCCGCCGCTTGCTGAACTTCACGCGCCTGCCGGCATGATCCTGCCGATCCAGAACGGTGATTATAATATTCCGGTCACGAACGGTAGCGGTCTGGTGGGTAAAGCGCTCGATATTCGTCCGCCGGCTCAGCCTCTGGCGTTGGTGAGTGGCGCGCGTACTCAGTTTACCGGTGATACGGCCTCTCTGCTGGTGGAAAGCGCACGCGGCACCACGCTGTGGCCGCAGGTGGTGAGCGTAATTCAGTCGAAAAATTACACGATTGATAAACGCGACGACGCCAGTCAGACCTTAACCACCGACTGGATTGAGTGGAACCGTCTCGATGAAGATCAGCAGTATCGCGGTCGTTATCAAGTCTCCGTTAAGCCGCAGGGTTATCAGCAGGCGGTTACCGTTAAGCTGTTAAATCTTGAGCAGGCGGGCAAACCGATTGCCGATCCGGCTGCCTTGCAGCGCTACAGCACCGAAATGCTGAACGTGATTGCAGCGGGTCTGGATAAGAACGCCACCGATGCCGCTAACGCCGCGCAGAACCGTAACGGTTCAACGTTTGACGTGCAGAGCGGTGCCGATGATACCGGTCTGCCAATGCTGGTGGTGCGTGCGCCGTTTAACCAGACCTGGCAGCGTTTGCCGGCTACGCTTGAAAAAGTGGGCATGAAGGTGACCGACAGCACCCGTTCAACGGGCAGCATCACAGCGACCTATAAGCCGCTGTCCGATAGTGCCTGGCAGGAACTGGGGGCAAGCGATCCGCAGCTGCCTTCCGGTGACTACAAAATCCAGGTCGGCGACCTCGATAACCGCAGCAGCCTGCAATTTATCGATCCGAAAGGACACACGCTGACCCAGTCGCAAAACGATGCGCTGGTCGCTGCCTTCCAGGCCGCATTCAGCAAATAATAGCGAGGGCTGGATAATCCAGCCCTTTTTATTTTCGTGCTACGCAAACGTGTGCGTGGCATAATATGCCCAGTTTTGAATACAAATCATCACACCAGGAGTAATGAAGATGCAGAAGCAAGCTGAGTTGTATCGTGGCAAAGCGAAAACCGTATACAGCACGGAAAACCCGGATCTGTTGGTGCTCGAGTTCCGCAATGATACGTCAGCAGGAGACGGTGCGCGCATTGAGCAGTTCGATCGTAAAGGCATGGTGAACAACAAGTTCAACCACTTCATTATGACCAAGCTGGCCGAAGCCGGTATCCCGACTCAGATGGAAGCGTTGCTGTCCGATACGGAATGTCTGGTAAAAAAACTGGATATGGTGCCGGTTGAGTGCGTTATCCGTAACCGTGCCGCAGGCTCCCTGGTGAAGCGTCTGGGCATTGAAGAGGGTATCGAACTGAATCCACCGCTGTTCGATCTGTTCCTGAAAAACGATGCCATGCACGACCCGATGGTCAACGAATCCTACTGCGAAACCTTCGGCTGGGTAAGCAAAGAGAACCTGGCGCGTATGCAGGAACTGACCTACAAAGCCAACGACGTGCTGAAAAAGCTGTTTGATGACGCGGGCCTGATCCTGGTCGATTTCAAGCTGGAGTTCGGTCTGTACAAAGGCGAAGTGGTGCTGGGCGACGAATTCTCTCCGGACGGCAGCCGTCTGTGGGACAAAGAGACGCTGGATAAAATGGATAAAGACCGTTTCCGCCAGAGCCTGGGTGGGGTGGTCGAAGCGTACGAAGCGGTTGCTCACCGTTTAGGCGTTAAGCTCGACTAATACGCGCATTTGCCAAAGGATGTTTGCATCCTTTGGCGTCTTATCCTTGTTTACTATGGTAATCCTTTCATTAACCGCCTACGATCATAGCTATTATAAATGGAATAGTTCGAGGTGTTTATGCGCTGGCAAGGGCGTCGTGAAAGTGACAACGTAGAAGACAGACGCAGCAGTGGTGGCGGTGGTCCGTCTATGGGCGGGCCAGGTTTCCGGTTACCCAGCGGCAAGGGCGGTATTATTCTGCTGGTCGTGGTGCTGGTGGCGGGCTACTACGGCGTCGATCTGACCGGTTTAATGACCGGTGAAACCGGGCAACAGCAGCAGTATTCGCAGCGCTCCATCAGCCCGAATGAAGATGAAGCGGCGAAATTTACTTCCGTTATTCTCGCGACGACCGAAGATACCTGGGGTCAGCAGTTCGAGAAAATGGGGCGGACCTATCAGCCGCCAAAACTGGTGATGTACCGGGGCGCAACCCGTACAGGCTGCGGCACCGGACAGTCCGTGATGGGGCCGTTCTACTGCCCGGCGGACAGCACCGTCTATATCGATCTCTCCTTCTATGACGACATGAAAAGCAAGCTGGGCGCTGACGGCGATTTTGCCCAGGGCTACGTGATCGCACACGAAGTTGGCCACCATGTGCAGAAGCTCCTCGGCATTGAGCCTAAGGTGCGTCAGATGCAGCAGAATGCGTCTCAGGCGGAGGTGAATCATCTTTCCGTGCGCATGGAGCTTCAGGCGGACTGTTTCGCTGGCGTCTGGGGACACAGCATGCAGCAGCAGGGCGTGCTGGAAACAGGCGATCTGGAAGAGGCCCTGAATGCCGCCCAGGCGATTGGGGACGATCGCTTGCAGCAGCAGAGCCAGGGGCGCGTTGTGCCGGACAGCTTTACCCACGGCACCTCCGAACAGCGCTACAGCTGGTTTAAGCGTGGCTTCGACAGCGGCAACCCGTCACAGTGTGATACCTTCGGCAAAGCAATGTGATGCTGGGGTTTGAAGCGCTGGTTAGTCAGCTTCAGCGTACCGGGCACCGCCGGCTGGTGGTGCTCAGCGGCGATGAAGCGTGGACGTTGAGCCAGGCGACTACCCTGCGCGACACGTTACCGGGAGACTGGCTGTGGCTGGAGGAGAACCCGTCTAAGTCCATCAGCGGCCTGCTGGGACGTGAATACCTGCACGCCGTTTTTGACGCGCGAGACGGGTTTGACGTCTCGGCCTTCGCCGCCCTCAGCGGGACGCTGCGCGCCGGGAGCCTTCTGGTGCTGCTGGTGCCGCCGTTCGCCGTCTGGGCCGACAGGCCCGACAGGGATTCTCTGCGCTGGAGCGACAGCGCAGAGCCGATCGCCACCCCGCACTTTGTTCACCATTTTTGCCGGACGCTTGCCGCCGATTCGGACGCCATCGTCTGGCAGCAGCACCATTCCCTGCACCTTCCCGTTGCGCCAGATGTCCCCGCCTGGCAGCCCGCCAGCGGTGAACCGCAGCGCGAGCAGGCTGAGATCCTCGACGCCCTTCTGACGATGCCTGCGGGCGTGGCCGCCGTTACGGCACCGCGCGGGCGCGGAAAGTCAGCGCTGGCAGGCATGTTGCTCAACGGCATACGCGGGAATGCGGTGGTGACGGCACCGGCCAAAGGGGCAACGGACGTCATCGCGCGTTTCGCCGGCGAATATTTTCACTTTATGGCCCCGGATGCGCTGCTGGCCTCCCCGTTGCATGCCGACTGGCTGATTGTCGATGAGGCGGCCGCTATTCCCGGCCCGCTGCTCGAGATGCTGGTGACGCGATTTCCGCGCGTGCTGTTAACCACAACGGTACAGGGCTATGAAGGAACGGGCAGGGGATTTCTGCTTAAATTCTGCGCCCGGTTCAGCGGGCTGCGGCGTTATACCTTATCTACGCCCGTTCGCTGGGCTGCCGGATGTCCGCTTGAGCGGATTGTGGCGAACGCGCTGCTGTTTGACGATGCGCTTATCGACCGCAAACCGGAAGGCGAAGTATGTTTAAGGTCGCTGGAGCCACGCGCGTGGGAGAGCGATCCGGCGCGTGTGGCAAGCGTATACGAACTGCTGTGCGCCGCGCATTATCGCACCTCACCCCTCGATTTACGCCGGATGATGGACGCCCCCGGCCAGCACTTTGCCGTTGCGCACGCGGGCGCCGACATCGCGGGCGCGCTCTGGCTGGTGGAGGAGGGGGGATTATCCCCTGAACTGAGCCGCGCGGTATGGGCGGGCTTTCGTCGGCCGCGTGGAAATCTGGTGGCGCAGTCGCTGGCGGCGCACGGCGGATCGCCCCTCGCGGCGACGCTTCAGGGCCGACGCGTCAGCCGCATTGCGGTTCATCCCCATCGCCAGCGGGAAGGCATCGGCCAGCGGCTGATCCGCAGCGCCAGCGGAGAAGATTATCTCTCGGTCAGCTTTGGCTTTACCGACGAGCTGTGGCGCTTCTGGCAGCAGTGCGGTTTTGTGCTGGTGCGAATGGGCAGCCATCGGGAGGCGAGCAGCGGGTGCTATACGGCGATGGCGCTGCTGCCGCTAAGCGAGGCGGGGCATCAGCTCTGCGAGCAGGCACATCAACGTTTATGTCGTGATATGCGCGTCCTGTCGGCCTGGAACGGCGAAAAGATCCCGGTGACGGATGCGTGGGAAGCTACCCTTAATAGTGACGACTGGCTGGAGCTGGCGGGATTTGCCTTTGCGCACCGGGCGTTTTCGACCTCGGTAGCGGCACTGACCCGGTTGTTGTCAGCCGTGGAGATGCCGCTTCCAGCGCTGCGCGGAAAAATGGCAGGGCATACGCACGACGTCGGACGGAAAGCGTTGCTGGCAAAGTTACGCGAAGAAACCGCACAAGCGCTTGAAAGGCTTGATTATCCCCGCAGCCAGCAGCTGAAAGCCGACATTTTGCAATGGCAATTTTTTCAATGACTTCTTCAGTAAAGTGGCATGGTCATTACCCCGCAGAGGCGTAAAATCCTGCTTATCAATTAAGGAGATCGCCATGAAACATGACCATTTTGTTGTGCAAAGCCCGGACACACCGGCTAAACAGTTACTGCTTCTGTTTCATGGCGTCGGCGACAATGCCGTCAACATGGGACAGATAGGCAGCTGGTTTGCACCCGTTTTTCCGGAAGCGCTGATTGTCAGCATCGGTGGCGTGGAGCCGTGCGGTCCGAACGGACGGCAGTGGTTCTCCGTTGAGGGCGTGACGGAAGAGAGCCGTCAGGCGCGCGTTGATGCCGCCATGCCTGCGTTTATCGACACCGTACGCTACTGGCAGCAGCAGAGCGGCGTGGGTGCCGACGCGACGGCGCTGATTGGCTTTTCGCAGGGGTCTATCATGTCCCTTGAGAGCGTTAAAGCGCAGCCGGGGCTGGCGTCCCGCGTGATTGCCTTTAACGGCCGCTTCGCGACGCTGCCGCAAAGCGCGACGACGCAGACCACGATCCATCTGATCCACGGGGGTGAAGACCGGGTGATTGAGCTTTCGCATGCGGTTGCAGCCCAGGACGCGCTGATGCGTGAAGGCGGGGATGTGACGCTGGATATCGTGGACGATCTGGGGCATGCCATTGACGATCGCAGCATGCAGTTTGCGCTCGATCATCTGCGCTATACCGTACCGAAGCACTACTTTGATGAAGCGCTCAGCGGCGGTAAGCCGAATGATGATGATATTGTAGAGTTTATGTGAGTTGTCCCTCACCCCCAGCCCCTCTCCCCTTTGGGGAGAGGGTCAGGGTGAGAGGTGTGCACAATTACTTCTTCTGGTCCTTCTTCGGCCAGTCGTCTTCATCGTCCCACTTGTCGTTAAAATCACGATGCGGCGGAAGATCCGGCTTGTTGGCAAGGAACTTTTTATGGTCAACGCGCTTAAGATCTTTAATCACGTTAAGCAGCACGCCTACCAGAAACACCAACACCAGAATCCACCAGTACTTTGAAAGCCAGTCCATTCGCTAATCCTCTGTAAGCACCCGTCAGGCGACGAGCTGCTCCATAATACGTTGATACATGCGGGCCAGCAGTTGTAAATCCGCTGCGTTCACACACTCGTTGATTTTGTGAATCGTCGCGTTAACCGGGCCCAGTTCGACAACCTGTGCACCCATGCGGGCGATAAAGCGTCCGTCAGACGTGCCGCCCGTTGTCAGCAGCTGTGGCTTAATCTCATTATAGTGCGCTATGGCGTTCACCACCGCATCCACCAGTTTACCGCGCTGCGTCAGGAACGGCTGCCCGGAAAGCCACCAGTCAATGGTATAGCGCAGCTGATATTTCTCCAGCAGCGCAACCACGCGTGCTTTGATCGTTTCGTCGGTCAGCTCGGTGCTGAAGCGGAAGTTAAACTGAACGAAGAGATCGCCGGGAATGACGTTGTTACTGCCGGTGCCGGCCTTGATGTTGGCAATCTGCATGCTGGTTGGCGGGAAGAATTCGTTACCTTTGTCCCACTCAATGCCCACCAGCTCGTTCAGCATCGGCGCTGCGCGGTGTACCGGGTTATCCGCCAGGTGAGGATAGGCAACGTGGCCCTGCACGCCATGTAGGGTCAAATTGCAGGTCAGAGAGCCACGGCGGCCATTTTTCACTACGTCGCCCACCACTTCGGTGCTGGACGGTTCGCCCACCAGGCAGTAGTCCAGGCGTTCGTTGCGCGCCATCAGCGCTTCAACGACCTTCACGGTGCCGTTGTGGGCGCTGGCTTCTTCATCAGAGGTGATGAGAAACGCAAGACGGTTTTTATGATTTGGATGCTGGGCAACGAAGCGCTCTGCCGCCACGACCATCGCGGCCAGGGAACCTTTCATGTCCGCCGCGCCGCGTCCAAACAGCATACCGTCGCGGATGGTCGGCTCAAAAGGCGGGTTGATCCAGCGGTCTGCGTCACCCGCAGGAACCACGTCGGTATGTCCGGCAAACGCCAGCGTCTCCCCCTGACCGCGCCAGGCCCAGAAGTTCTGCGTATCGCCAAAATCCATGGGTTCCACGGTAAAACCGATGGCACGCAGGCGCTCAATCATTAGTGCCTGACAACCTGCGTCGTCCGGGCTAAGGGAAGGACGGCGAATAAGCTGCTGAGTCAGCTCAATGACCGGGCATGACATAGACTACACCTCAACGAAAAAATCTGAATAAAGGGTTTCACTGAAACCCAGCAGCATAGGCTGACCTGGCTTGCAGAGCAATGGGCGTTTGATGATTGCCGGCATTTCAAGCATCAGTTTGGCGGCGCTGTCGGCGTTGTCGATCGTGGCCCGGAGAGATTCATCCAGCTTACGCCAGGTGGTCCCGCGGGTATTCAGCAGCGCTTCCCAGCCCAGCTCGTTGATGGCGGAATGGAGAAACGCCGGGTCAAGCCCGTCGGCACGGTAATCGTGAAAGCGATAGTCAATGCTGTGTGCTTCCAGCCAGCGGCGGGCTTTTTTGATCGTGTCGCAATTCTTAATGCCGTACATCACAACCATGGTGAATCCTTTTGTTCTTTTGTGGATTAAATGTTCAATATTTTCGAAGATATATCCTTAAGTGGAATATACCACATTCGGAATTTTTCGTGATTTACAATTCTCCATAATTCAACGAACAGCTGTAAGCTGAATAGTCTTTCATCTTTTAAGCATAGTTGTCCATCCTGTTTAAATAACCAATAAACTCAGAGGGAAATTTAAAATACTGTCATTTTTCTGACTATTTCAAAATATTGCTGTAGGTCACATAAAATTTATCCGGCAACGCTCATAGTGATCTTAAACCCACCCACATAGCGGGGCGCAATCACAGCAATCGGATAAAGTGGCTTCACAATGATGATACGTTTTCGTAGAATGCGCATAATAATAAGAGAGGTTGTTATGATTGAACGTGAAATGGGGAACTGGAAAGACTTTATCGAAGGCATGCTTCGTAAATAAATTCCGGTCAGAATTGCAAGAGCACTTAATTAACTAAAATAACCATAGTGTGAAAACATCACACAATAAAAAGGCGGCCGATAAAGCCGCCTTTTTTATTTCAACGGGTTATTCCGGCTTATCCTTCAGCGGGAAACGGCGGCGTACCAGCACGAAGAACAGCGGGACGAAATAGATCGCCAGAATCGTCGCGGAAATCATTCCACCCATGACGCCCGTTCCCACAGCATGCTGGCTGCTGGAGCCTGCGCCGGAGCTGGTGGCCATCGGCAGGACGCCGAACACAAACGCCAGAGACGTCATCAGGATCGGGCGCAGGCGCTGGCGGCAGGCGTGCAGCGTGGCGGCCATCAGCTCGTGGCCTTTGGCGTTCATCTCGTTGGCAAATTCAACGATCAGAATGGCGTTTTTCGCCGACAATCCGATAACGGTGAGGAGCCCGACCTGGAAATAGACATCGTTTTCCAGGCCGCGCATCCAGGTGGCCAGCAGCGCGCCGATAACCCCGAGCGGCACCACCAACATCACCGAGAACGGCACTGACCAGCTCTCATACAGTGCCGCCAGGCAGAGGAAGACCACCAGCAGCGAAAGAGCATACAGGGCAGGCGCCTGCGCACCGGAAAGCCGTTCCTGGTAGGACATCGCCGTCCACTCCAGGCCAAAACCGGTCGGCAATTGCTGGACCAGCTTTTCCATAATGTCCATTGCAGTACCGGTACTGACCCCCGGCGCGGCTTCCCCGACAATCTCCAGCGCCGAATAGCCGTTATAGCGCTCCAGACGCGGCGATCCGGTCTCCCAGCGGGACGTTGCGAACGCCGAGAACGGCACCATACCGCCGGTGTTATTGCGCACATACCAGCGGTTAATATCGTCCGGCAGCATGCGGTATTTGGCGGCGGACTGAACGTAGACCTTCTTCACGCGGCCACGATCCATAAAGTCATTTACGTAGCTTGAGCCCCATGCCGTTTGCAGGGTGTCGTTAATGTCGTCGATGGAAACGCCCAGCGCCTGCGCTTTACGCTGGTCAATATCCACCTGGAGCTGAGGGCTGTCATCCAGACCGTTATGGCGAACGCGCGTAAGCTGCGGATCGTTCCCGGCCAGCTCCAGCAGTTTATCGCGAGCCGCCATTAACGCATCGTGCCCGGCTCCCGCGTGGTCCTGAAGCTCCATATCAAACCCGGCTGAACTGCCCAGACCGCTGATGGCGGGCGGACTGCTGGCGAAAACGCGCGCTTCCTTGATTTTGTTGAACGCTTTGGTTGCGCGCTCAATGATGGCAAAGGAGGAGCCGGTTTCGCTGTCGCGCTGATCCCAGTCTTTCAGGCGCACAAACATGCGCGCCACGTTTTGCCCGTTACCGCCAGGGCCAGAGCCGACGGTAGAGAAAACGGAGACCACGTTATCTTTTTCCTGGGTATGGAAGTAGTTCTCAACCTTTTCCACCACCTTCAGGGTTTGCTGTTGGGTCGAGCCGCTCGGTAACTGCACGGAGGTGATAAACATGCCGCGATCTTCCAGCGGCAGGAAGGAGGTGGGCAGCCGCAGGAATAAGAAGACCATGCCGCCAAGCAGCAGGACATACACCACCATCCAGCGCATGCTGCGGTGCAGCACCTTGCCCACGCCCGCTTCATAGCGCGCCGCATTACGGTTGAACATGCGGTTAAACCAGCCGAAAAAGCCTTTTTGACCGTGATGCTCACCCTTGTGCAGCGGCTTGAGCAGCGTCGCGCAAAGGGCAGGGGTGAGGATCATCGCCACCAGCACCGAGAGCACCATCGCGGAGACGATAGTGATCGAGAACTGGCGATAAATCGCGCCCGTGGTGCCGCCAAAAAAAGCCATCGGGATAAATACCGCCGACAGCACCATGGCGATACCGACCAGCGCACCCTGAATTTGCCCCATCGACTTGCGCGTGGCCTCGCGGGGCGAAAGCCCTTCCTCGCTCATAATGCGCTCGACGTTTTCCACCACCACGATGGCATCATCCACCAGCAGGCCGATGGCCAGCACCATGGCGAACATGGTCAGGGTGTTGATGCTGTAGCCAAAGGCATACATCACCGCAAAGGTTCCCAGCAGCACCACCGGCACCGCAATGGTGGGGATCAGCGTGGCGCGGAAGTTTTGCAGGAACAGGTACATCACGAGGAACACCAGCGCGATGGCTTCGAGCAGGGTTTTCACCACGTCTTCGATAGAGGCCTTAACGAACGAGGTGGTTTCGTAGGCGACTTTGTACTCCAGGCCGTGCGGGAAATAGTGCGACAGCTCGTCCAGACGATCTAATACCAGCTGCGCGGTCGCCATTTCGTTGGCACCGGAGGCCAGCTTCACCCCTAATCCGGACGCGGCATTGCCGTTAAAACGGCTCAGGTAGTCATATTTTTCCGCCCCCATTTCCACGGTGGCGACATCACCCAGACGCACTTCCGACCCGTCCTGATTCACGCGCAGCGTGATATTACGGAACTGTTCGGGCGTCTGGAGCAGCGACTGGGAGTTGATGGTGGCGTTAAGGGCCTGGTTATCCACGGACGGCGTACCGCCCAACTGCCCCACGGCAATCTGTGCGTTCTGCGATTCGATAGCGTCGGTGACATCCTTGGCGGTCATCTGCACGCTGTTCAGCTTGTTGGGATCCAGCCAGATGCGCATGGAATACTGCGAGCCGTAGGCGTCGATATCGCCCACGCCGTTGATGCGGCTGAGCGGATCCTGGATATTACTGGCGACGTAGTCCGCGATGTCCTGTTTATCCATCGAGCCGTCGGTTGAGACGAACGCGATGGTCAAAATATTGGTGTCACCGGTTTTACGCACGGTAACCCCCTGGTTCTGCACCGCCTGAGGCAGTTTGCGCAGGGCGGATTGCAGCTGGTTTTGCACCTGCTGCACCGCTTCATCCGGATCCGTGCCCGCCGTAAAGCTCAGGGTGACCGTCGCCTGGCCCGTGGCGCTGCTCTGCGAGGACATGTACATCAGGTTATCGAGACCCGTCATGTTCTGCTCGATAACCTGCGTGACGGTATTTTCCAGCGTCTGCGCCGAGGCGCCAGGGTAGTTCGCCGTGATACGCACGTTGGGGGGCGCGAGGTCGGGGTATTGCTCAACGGGAAGTGATGTAATCGCCAGGACACCCGTCAGACACAACAGGATTGCAAGCACCCAGGCAAAAATGGGGCGATCGATGAAAAAATTCGCCATGAAAAAGTGACCTCGTTATGCAGCACGTCATTATTGTATATTGCCCGCAACACTGTAGCGGGAAGGCGCAGGCCAAACGTGGAGAAATAAAGGAGATAATGTAAATTATCATGCGCTTTTTTCAGCGCGCCTGCTTTCTCGCTATTTTTCAGCCCGATCCGCAGGCGTCCGGAACGTTACGCTGACCTGCGTACCACCCTGCGGCGGCTGGGAAAAGCCTAGCGTCCCGCCGAGCCGTCCCGCGCGTTCGCGCATAATGTTCAGACCATAATGCCCCGGCGGTTCACTGGCGTCGCCGATGCCAATACCGTTGTCGCGGATAGTGACCGTGTGCGTGCCGTCCGCAGCGGTGACGCAGCTGACGACGATCTCGCTCGCGTCGGCATGTTTAATCGCATTCAGCACCGCCTCACGCACAATCTGTAAGAGGTGCACTTGTTTTTGCGCGTCCAGCGCCAGGGACGAGAGACGGCAGTCGAGCACCAGTTTCGCCCTGGTCTGGCTTTGCAGCCCGTCAAGAGACTCCTGTAGTGCGGCAGGAAGATTGGCGTGATTGAGCGTCAGACGGAAGGTGGTGAGCAGTTCGCGTAACTGATGCCAGGCGTTATTCAGCTCGCGGGAGAAATCCGTAATGATGGTCTGTGCGGGAGCATTGTCGCCCGGCACGGCATGCTTCAGCAGCGTAAGCTGAATACGCAAATAAGAGAGCACCTGCGCCAGCGAATCGTGCAGCTCGCGGGCGATGGTGGCGCGCTCCTCCATCAGCAGCAGTTGCTGATAGTGCTTCTGCGCCTGATTGAAATAGAGCCCCCGGCCCAGCATCGTCGCCACGCTTTCCATTAGCGGCAGGGGCACATCGCCCGTCGTGCTTTGCCAGCGCAGTTCGCCGTACAGGGTATCCTGCATTAACACCGGTAACGTGTGCATCTTCTCGCCCGGTGTTTCCTGCCCTTCGCACAGCCGCCAGTCGTCGCTGGTGCGCAATTGCAGATAATTCATCTGCGTATATTCATGCACAATCTGCAACATATGCCGGAAGCAGTGGCTGTCTATCTGCCCGGTATTCAGCGCCTGCGAGCATTTGAACAGCATGTCGAGTTGCTGATGCGCTTCATTCAGATGGCGGGTTTTTTCGGCAACGGACTGCTCAAGGGAACGATACAGGGTGTGCAGTTCTGCCGACATATGGTTGAAGGCACGGGAAAGCTGGCCCAGTTCGTTAGGCAGCGCGGTATCCGGCGCGGGGGTATCGAATTGCCCCTGTTCGATACGCTCGCTCGCCGCCACCAGATTATTCAGCGGCAGCACCACCTGACGCCGGATCCGCCGCAGGGTTAATAGCGCCAGCAGCAAAATGCCCAGCCCGCCGGTCAGCGACATGAAAATGACCAGCTGAATTTTATGTTCGGTGTAGTGCTGAAGCGCCAGCACAAAGGCATCTATGCGGCCAACGAAATCCTCAATGTGGTCCTGATACCACCCGGTGTCGCCGCTGGCGATGCGCTTATCCATCTCCTGCCAGGCAAGGTGGAGCTGCCGGTAACGCTGCTTGACGTCCTCCGGCACATACCAGCGGTTTAACTTCTGCAACGCAGGTGCGCTCAGGGTTTTCTGCCAGACCGCGCGGTGTTCTGCCAGCGACGGGCTGGCGCGCTGCATCTCGTAGCCCAGGCGGTAGCTCTGCATGCGCAGCGATCCGGCGATGTTAATCGCCTCGGCGTCGCGCTGGCTGCTGGCGAGCGTGACCAGCGCAATGGCGCTGATTAATACGGACAATACAATCATCGAAAAGAAAGCCCGAGCCAGGCTTCCCGAAACGGGGCGTTTAACGGTCACTCATCAGCTTCCTGAATAAAATTGATCTGCCACAGGTTCACTGGAAATAGTTCGGCTTCCTGGGCATTTGAACATTGCGTCGCCATGCCGCTGTGGGTAAATACGATAACAATAGAAAGAATAAGGTTATTGAACCAAAAACAGGTGTAGTTATGAATCGTTTTATTATGGTCAACGGTCAGGAGTGTATCGGTTGTCGCGCCTGCGAAGTCGCCTGTGTGATGGCGCACAACGGGGAACAGCACGTACTGGGCGAGCGCCATTTTCATCCCCGCATTACGGTCCTTATCTCCGCTACCCGCAATAGCCCCGTCACCTGTCACCACTGTGAAAACGCGCCCTGTGCGCAAAGCTGCCCGAACGGCGCCATCACGCAACACAGCGACAGCGTACAGGTGAATCAACAAAAATGCATTGGCTGTAAAGCCTGCGTGGTGGCCTGTCCGTTTGGCACGATGGACTTGCTGGTCACCCCGCTGGAGAACGACCGCGTGAAGGCCTCGGCGCATAAATGCGACCTCTGCCTGGAAAGGCCGCAGGGTCCGGCCTGCGTCGAAAACTGCCCGGCAAACGTGCTCACGCTGGCTACCCCGGCGGTACTGGATAACCTGGCGAAGTCGCGGCGCGAGCGCAGTGCAAGGCTGGATGCGCAGCCGTGGCACAGCGAAGCGGTTCAGGCAGAATGCCCGCAAACCAAACGGCAGCAGAGGCAAAATACCCCGGCGCGCGGTGAACCGGACAAGCTCAGCCCCGACGCACGCGCCCGCCATTTTAACGAGATCTACCTGCCGTTTCGCCCGGAACAGGCGCACCGCGAGGCATCCCGGTGCCTGAAATGCGGCGAGCACAGCATTTGTGAGTGGACCTGCCCGCTGCATAACCACATTCCGCAGTGGATTGAACGGGTCAGGGCGGGGGACATCGTCGGCGCGGCCGAGCTTTCTCATCAGACCAACTGTTTACCGGAAATTACCGGGCGCGTCTGTCCACAGGATCGATTATGTGAAGGCGCCTGCACCCTGCGGGATGCGTCGGGTGCGGTGACCATTGGCAATATCGAACGGTATATCTCGGATCGGGCGCTGGCGACGGGCTGGATGCCGGACGTCAGCCACGTTATGCCGGTCGGTAAGCGCGTCGCCATCATCGGTGCCGGTCCGGCAGGGCTGGCCTGCGCCGACGTACTGGTGCGCAGCGGCGTCGAGGTCACGGTCTACGATCGTCATCCGGAAATCGGCGGCTTGCTCACCTTCGGCATTCCGGCCTTCAAGCTGGATAAATCCCTGTTAGCGCGGCGCAGAGAGATATTCAGCGCGATGGGTATCCGCTTCGAGCTGAACTGCGAAGTGGGGAAAGACGTGTCGATGGCCCAGCTGCAAAACGACTACGATGCCATTTTCCTCGGCGTCGGCACCTATCGCTCCATGAAAGCCGGTATTCCCCACGAGGACGCGCCGGGCGTGTATGACGCGCTGCCGTTTTTAGTGGCGAACACGCGGAACGTAATGGGTCTTGAGCCCGTCGCTGACGCGCCGTTTATCGACACCCAGGGATTGAACGTGGTGGTGCTGGGCGGGGGCGATACGGCGATGGACTGCGTGCGTACCGCGCTTCGACACGGCGCGGCGAAGGTGACCTGCGCCTATCGGCGGGACGAGGCCAACATGCCGGGCTCCAAAAAAGAGGTTAAAAACGCGAAAGAAGAGGGCGCGGCGTTTGAATTTAACGTTCAGCCGGTTGAGCTTACGCTGGATGCCGACGGCAAGGTCAACGGCATTCGAATGCTGCGCACCGCGCTGGGCGAGCCGGACGCGCAGGGGCGGCGGCGGCCTGTTCCGGTGGCGGGCAGCGAGTTTGTGATGCCTGCTGATGCGGTGATCATGGCGTTCGGGTTTACTCCGCACGCCATGCCGTGGCTTCAGGCACAGGGCGTCGACACCGACGATCGGGGGCGTATCAGGGCGTCCGTGGAGAGCCGTTATCACTACCAGACCTCGAATCCGCAGATTTTTGCCGGCGGCGATGCGGTGCGCGGTGCGGATCTGGTGGTCACCGCGATGGCGGAAGGGCGCCACGCCGCGCAGGGGATCATGGACTGGCTTGGCGTGCCGCCGCGCAGCATGCATTAACGCCGACGGGCGACAAAGCGGGCTTCACGGCGTAGTATAAACAGACTCATTTTGCCGTGGAGCCCGTATGTCCCTGAACATTAGCGTTATTAAAGACAAAATCCTTTCTGAAAATTACTTTGTCCTGCGTAACATCACTTACGATCTGACCCGCAAGAACGGGGACGTTATTCGCCACAAACGCGAAGTCTACGACCGGGGCAACGGGGCAACCATTCTGCTGTATAACCGTGAAAAGCAGAGCGTGGTGCTGATCCGCCAGTTTCGCATCGCCACGTGGGTCAATGGCAACGCGGACGGACGTCTGATTGAAACCTGCGCAGGCCTGCTTGATGACGATGAGCCGGAAGTGTGTATCCGCAAAGAGGCCATTGAGGAGACGGGTTTTGAAGTGGGTGCGGTGCAAAAAGTCTTTGAGCTTTTCATGTCCCCTGGCGGCGTCACCGAGCTGGTCCACTTCTTCATTGCGGAATACACCGATGCCCAGCGCACGCACCGGGGCGGCGGCGTGGATGACGAAGACATTGAAGTCCTGGAAATGCCTTTTGCTCAGGCTGTCGACATGGTGAAACGTGGCGAGATCCGCGACGGTAAAGCGGTGATCCTGTTGCAGTATCTGCAAACCAGCGGGCTGATGAGCGCTGCGCCGCGAGCGTGATAAGTTGTATTTGAGATAAATCTATCCGATAAATCCGATTGAGCCAGCCCGTCCAGGGCACGAAGATACGCCCCAGATTGACCTTTTCGTTTTCCGGGGCTGTGCCATTCATGCGCTACTGCGTTTTTCTTCTCTTCTTCATTTGCGTGCTTCCTGCGCCTCTGGCGTGGGCTGCACCTGCGCAGCAGTCTTTTTCTGACTGGCAGGTTACCTGCAACAACCAGAATTTCTGCGTGGCGCGAAACACCGGCGAGCATCGCGGTCTGGTCATGACGCTGAGCCGCAGCGCGGGAGCCAAAACGGACGCCAGCCTGCGCATCGATCTCGGCGGGCTTTCTGCGCCTCCGGTGAAAGAGCCTGACATCGCCCCGCGCCTGCTGCTCGACAATGTTCCGCTTACGCTCACGTCGAAGCACTGGCAGTTAACCCCCTGGCACCTTAAAACAGACGATACGGGCACCATCACCACGTTTCTCAAAACCATTCAGGAAGGTCAGGCGCTGACCCTGCGCGGCGGGAAGCAGACGATCTCCCTGGCCGGTCTGAAAGCGGCGCTGCTGTTTATCGACGCCCAGCAAAAACGCGTCGGCAGCGAAACGGCATGGATTAAAAAAGGGGACAGTCCACCGCTGAGCGTGCCGCCTGCGCCCGCCTTAAAAAAGGTGGCCGTGGTGAACCCGACGCCAACGCCGCTGACCCATCGCGAACTGAACGATCTGCTGGATTACGGTACCTGGCGCATGAACCACAGCCAGTGCTCCCTCGATCCGAACCGACGCGAAGTGCGCGTTACCGCGTTGACCGATGACAAAGCGCTGATGATCATCAGCTGTGAGGCGGGGGCGTACAATACCGTCGATCTGGCGTGGCTGGTGTCGCGTAAAAAACCCTTTGCGGCCAGAAGCGTGAAATTGCGCCTGCCGTTTACCCCGTCCAGCCAGAGTAGCGACATGGAGCTGATGAATGCCAGCTTCGATGAAAAAACGCGCGAGCTGACGACGCTGGCGCTGGGACGCGGGATTGGCGACTGTGGGATCCAGACCCGCTGGCGTTTTAACGGCCAGCGTTTCCGCCTGGTGCGCTACGCGGAAGAGCCAAGCTGTGATAACTGGAATGGGCCAGATGCCTGGCCCACGCTGTGGATCACGAGGTAGTTTTGCCGGGTGGCGCTGCCGCTTACCCGGCCTACGTTTTGGCGATTTGTAGGCAGCCGCCACCCGGCAACGCAGATCGCACTACAGCACGCTTAGCGCTTTCTCCACTACGTTCTCAACGGTAAAGCCGAAGTACGGGAACAGCTTATCGGCCGGAGCGGACTCGCCGTAGCCCCGCATGCCCACAATCGCCCCTTTCAGCCCCACGTACTTATACCAGTAGTCGGCAATACCCGCCTCCACCGCCACGCGCGCTGCAACATTCGAAGGCAGCACCGATTCCCGGTACGCTTCATCCTGCGCATCAAAGATATCCGTTGAAGGCAGAGAAACGACGCGCACCGCGTGACCTTCGGCAGTCAGCTTCTCCGCCGCTTTCACGGTGATTTCCACTTCGGAACCGGTGGCAATCAGGATCACGTCCGGCTTGCCGCCGCTGTCTTTCAGAATGTATCCACCGCGGGCGATATTTTTCACCTGCTCTGGCGTGCGCTCGATCTGCGCCAGGTTCTGGCGCGACAGGATCAGCGCCGTAGGGCCGTTATGGCGCTCAACGGCCAGCTTCCATCCCACTGCCGCTTCAACCTGATCGCACGGACGCCAGGTGCTGAAGTTTGGGGTTAACCGCAGGCTCGCCAGCTGCTCTACCGCCTGGTGCGTCGGGCCATCTTCACCCAGTCCGATGGAGTCGTGGGTATACACCATGATCTGCCGTGCTTTCATCAGTGCCGCCATACGCGCCGCGTTACGGGCATATTCGACAAACATCAGGAAAGTGGCGGTGTACGGCACGAAGCCGCCGTGGTGGGCGATGCCGTTGGCAATGGCGGTCATCCCGAACTCGCGCACGCCGTAGTGGATGTAGTTCCCGGCAATGTCTTCCTTCAGGGATTTAGAGCCGGACCAGATGGTGAGGTTGCTTGGCGCCAGGTCCGCCGAGCCGCCCAGCAGTTCGGGCAGGATCGGGCCAATGGCGTTCAGGGTATTCTGCGACGCCTTACGGGTGGCGATTTTCGCCGGGTTGGATTGCAGGTTCTCAATCAGGGCCTGGGTTTTTTCTTCCCAGTCCTCCGGCAGGCCGCCGCTCATGCGGCGGGTAAACTCGGCGGCCAGCTCCGGGTGCACTTTTTTGTAGGCGGCAAATTTTTCGTTCCACGCGTGCTGCGCTTTCTCACCGTCCTCGCGCGCATCCCAGGCTCTGTAGATCTCTTTTGGGATCTCAAAGGCCGGGTGTTTCCAGCCGAGTTTCTGACGGGTCAGCGCCACTTCCTCTTCACCCAGCGCCGCGCCGTGCGCCTCTTCTTTGCCCGCCTTGTTCGGCGAGCCGAAGCCGATGGTGGTGCGGCAAATAATCAGGGACGGTTTATCCTTGACGCTCTGCGCTTCCTGAATTGCTTTTTTCACCGCTTCCGGATCGTGGCCGTCGATCTCGTGCACCACGTGCCAGTGATAGGCCTCGAAGCGCTTCGCCGTATCGTCGGTAAACCAGCCCTCGGTTTCTCCGTCAATGGAGATGCCGTTGTGATCGTAGAAGCCAATCAGCTTGCCCAGCCCCAGCGTGCCCGCCAGCGAGCAGACCTCGTGGGAGATCCCCTCCATCAGACAGCCGTCGCCCATAAAGACGTAGGTGTAGTGATCGACAATCTCGTGGTCGGGCTGGTTGAACTGCGCGGCCAGCGTACGCTCGGCAATTGCCAGGCCGACGGCGTTCGCCAGCCCCTGGCCCAGCGGGCCGGTGGTCGTTTCAACGCCCGGCGTATAGCCAATTTCCGGGTGGCCCGGCGTTTTGGAGTGCAGCTGGCGGAAGTTTTTTAACTCCTCAAGCGGCAGGTCGTAGCCGGAAAGGTGCAGCAGGCTGTAGAGCAGCATTGAGGCGTGACCGTTGGAGAGAATAAAACGGTCCCGGTCATACCAGGTCGGGTCAGTGGGGTTGTGCTTCAGAAAGTCGTTCCACAGCACTTCAGCGATATCAGCCATCCCCATGGGGGCGCCAGGGTGGCCGGAATTGGCTTTTTGTACGGCATCCATGCTGAGGGCGCGAATGGCGTTGGCGAGCTCTTTACGGGACATAGTTCACTCCGTGGCAAGGTTAAAGTTTGGCGGCAAGAAGATCTTCGAGTTTGCGCTGGTCGACGGCGAACTGACGGATGCCGTCCGCCAGTTTTTCCACGGCCATTGGATCCTGATTGTGCTCCCAGCGGAATTCCGCTTCGGTCATGGCTTTCGGTTTTGGCAGCACGGTAGAGGTTGGCACCAGCTTGCGGATCACCGTTTCATCGCTCTCCTGTAGCTTTTTCAGCAGGTCAGGGGAGATGGTCAGGCGGTCGCAGCCCGCGAGCGCGAGGATCTGCTCGGTGCGGCGGAAGCTGGCCCCCATCACGATGGTTTCATAGCGGTGCTGCTTGTAATAGTCGTAGATATTACGCACCGATTTCACGCCCGGATCTTCGTCCACCACGTACGGATCCATCGGCTGTTTCGCCTGATACCAGTCGTAGATACGTCCGACAAACGGGGAGATCAGGAACACGCCCGCTTCGGCACAGGCACGCGCCTGGGCAAACGAGAACAGCAGCGTCAGGTTGCAGTGGATCCCCTCTTTTTCCAGCACTTCTGCCGCGCGGATACCTTCCCAGGTGGACGCAAGCTTAATCAGAATGCGCGACTTATCGATTCCCTGCTCCTGATAGAGCTCCACCAGGCGGCGAGCCTTGTTAATGCTCTTTTCCTGGTCGAACGAGAGGCGGGCGTCCACTTCGGTGGAGACGCGTCCCGGAATGCTTTTAAGAATTTCCGCACCGATATTGACCGCCAGCTTGTCGCTGGCTTCGGCGACCTGCTGCTCCTGCGTTTTCCCGCGCTGTTTGCCGTAGGTAAGAGCGTCATCAATCAGATGACTAAAGTGCGCAAGCCCCGCCGCCTTGAGCAGCAGCGAGGGGTTGGTGGTCGCGTCTTCCGGCTGATAGTGACGAATCGACTCGATGTCGCCGCTGTCTGCAACCACGGTGGTAAATTGTTTGATGCCGTCTAGCTGGTTCATAATTACTCCTTGGAAATAAAAGAGTTAGTCGAGTGCGTTAGTTCACACTTCTGAGAAAATCATGATGGACTTAACAAAAAAGCATAGCAGACGGGGGAGGCATTGCCCTCTGAGACGGGTAACATGGCTGTTATAAATTGATAACAATTTTTATTCTGCAATGGTGAGAGTTTGGCAGCCTTCAAAGTTTAGGAGCCTGCCTGCGGCGATACTATGCGGCACACCAGGGTGTGCACAGGACCGTCGACATCACCCTTTTTGACCGAAATGTGAAAGGAATAACAAGATGGATGATCAGTTAAAACAAAGCGCTCTCGATTTTCACGAGTTTCCTGTTCCGGGTAAAATCCAGGTTTCCCCTACCAAACCGCTGGCGACCCAGCGCGATCTGGCGCTGGCCTACTCGCCGGGCGTGGCTGCCCCGTGCCTGGAAATCGAAAAAGATCCGCTGGCAGCCTACAAATACACCGCGCGCGGCAACCTGGTGGCGGTGATCTCTAACGGTACGGCGGTGCTGGGGTTAGGGAATATCGGCGCGCTGGCCGGTAAGCCGGTGATGGAAGGCAAGGGCGTGCTGTTTAAGAAATTTGCCGGTATCGACGTGTTTGACATCGAAGTGGACGAGCTGGATCCGGATAAATTTATCAACGTGGTGGCGGCGCTGGAGCCGACCTTCGGCGGCATCAACCTGGAAGATATCAAAGCGCCGGAATGTTTCTATATCGAGCAGAAACTGCGCGAGCGTATGAACATTCCCGTGTTCCATGACGACCAGCACGGGACGGCGATTATCAGTACCGCCGCCATTCTCAACGGCCTGCGCGTGGTGGAGAAAAATCTCTCCGACGTGCGCATGGTGGTGTCCGGCGCGGGCGCCGCGGCTATCGCCTGTATGAACCTGCTGGTGGCGCTGGGGATGCAGAAACACAACATCGTGGTTTGCGACTCCAAGGGCGTGATTTACAAAGACCGCGAGCCGAACATGGCGGAAACCAAGGCGGCGTACGCGGTTGAAGACGACGGCAAGCGCACGCTGGAGGAGGTGATTGACGGCGCGGATATCTTCCTCGGCTGTTCAGGCCCGAAAGTGCTGACCCAGGAGATGGTGCAGAAGATGGCGCGCGCGCCAATGATCCTGGCGCTGGCGAACCCGGAACCGGAAATTCTGCCGCCGCTGGCGAAGGCGGTGCGTGAAGACGCCATCATCTGCACCGGCCGTTCGGACTATCCGAACCAGGTGAACAACGTGCTCTGCTTCCCGTTCATCTTCCGCGGCGCGCTGGACGTGGGCGCCACGGCAATCAACGAAGAGATGAAGCTGGCCGCCGTTCACGCCATCGCGGAGTTGGCGCACGCCGAACAGAGCGAAGTGGTCGCCTCCGCCTATGGCGATCAGGATCTGAGCTTCGGTCCGGACTACATCATTCCAAAACCGTTTGACCCGCGTCTGATCGTGAAGATCGCGCCAGCGGTGGCCAAAGCGGCGATGGACTCCGGCGTAGCGACGCGTCCTATTGACGATTTCGATGCCTACGTCGATAAGCTCACCGAGTTCGTCTACAAAACCAACCTGTTTATGAAGCCGATCTTCTCCCAGGCGCGCGCCGACGCGAAGCGCGTGGTGCTGGCGGAAGGGGAAGAGGCGCGCGTGCTGCATGCCACACAGGAGCTGATCACTTTAGGGCTGGCGAAACCGATCCTGATTGGTCGTCCGAGCGTGATCGAGATGCGTATTCAGAAGCTGGGCCTGCAAATTAAGCCGGGCGTGGACTTTGAGATCGTTAACAATGAATCCGATCCGCGCTTCAAAGAGTACTGGAACGAATACTATTCGATCATGAAGCGTCGTGGGATCACCCAGGAGCAGGCGCAGCGGGCGGTGATCAGCAATACCACGGTGATCGGCGCGATCATGGTACACCGCGGTGAGGCGGATGCGCTGATCTGCGGCACCATCGGTGAATACCACGAGCATTTCAGCGTGGTGCAGGAGATCTTCGGCTATCGCGAGGGCGTCCATACTGCCGGAGCTATGAACGCGCTGCTGCTGCCGAGCGGTAACACCTTTATCGCCGATACCTACGTTAACGACGATCCAACCCCGGACGAACTGGCGGAGATCACCGTGATGGCGGCGGAAACCGTGCGCCGCTTTGGTATCGAACCGAAAGTGGCGCTGCTGTCGCACTCTAACTTCGGATCATCCAAATCCGCTGCGGCGTGCAAGATGCGCCAGACGCTGGAGCTGGTGCGCGAACGCGCGCCGGAGCTGATGATTGACGGCGAGATGCACGGCGATGCCGCGCTGGTGGAGAGCATTCGTAATGAGCGCATGCCGGACAGCCCGCTGAAAGGCTCGGCGAACGTGTTGATCATGCCGAACGTGGAAGCGGCGCGTATCAGCTACAACCTGCTGCGCGTATCGAGTTCTGAAGGGGTGACCGTAGGGCCGGTACTGATGGGGGTGTCAAAACCGGTGCATGTGTTAACGCCGATTGCCTCCGTGCGTCGTATCGTGAACATGGTGGCGCTGGCGGTGGTTGAGGCGCAGACGCAGCCGCTGTAAGGGCGCGTTTGCTTACCCGACCTGGGGATTGAGTAGGCCGGATAAGCGCAGCGCCATCCGGCAGTTAAATCCAGTCGCGTACTTTAAGGAACTCACTCAAGGCAGCCTCCGGGCTGCCTTCTTTTGGCGCGTAGCTGTATTCCCAGCGCACCAGTGGCGGCATCGACATCAGAATGGACTCCGTGCGTCCACCGGTTTGCAGGCCAAACAGCGTCCCGCGATCCCACACCAGGTTGAACTCTACGTAGCGCCCGCGGCGGTAAAGCTGGAACTCACGTTCGCGCACCCCGTAATCGGTATTTTTGCGGCGTTCGACAATCGGCAGATAGGCGTCGGTAAAGCCGTCACCCACCGCGCGCATAAAGCTGAACGCGGTATCAAAATCCGGGGTATTCAGATCGTCAAAGAACAGCCCGCCGATGCCGCGCTGCTCGTCACGGTGCTTCAGATAGAAATAGTCATCGCACCACTTTTTGTATTTCGGGTAAACGTCTTCACCAAACGGCAGGCAGAGGTCGCGCGCGGTGGTGTGCCAGTGCACGGCGTCCTCTTCAAAGCCGTAATAGGGGGTCATGTCAAAACCGCCGCCAAACCACCAGACCGGATCGGCTCCCGGTTTTTCCGCGATGAAAAAGCGCACGTTGGCGTGACTGGTTGGCACAAACGGGTTATGCGGATGCACCACCAGCGAGACGCCCATCGCCTCGAAGCTGCGCCCCGCCAGCTCGGGCCGATGCGCCGTAGCGGATGCCGGCATTGCCTCGCCGTGTACATGGGAGAAATTGACGCCGGCCTGTTCAAAAATACCGCCGTTACGCAGCACGCGGCTGCGCCCGCCGCCGCCCGCGTCGCGCTGCCAGGCGTCTTCCTGAAATTCACCGCCGTCTGCGGCGGTCAGTTTCTGGCAAATTTCATCCTGCAACTGCATCAGGAAGGTTTTGACCAGCTGTGCATTGGGTTTCATCAACGTTTCCTGGAGTGCGCTTTTTGGTTATCGAACCAGTTGAAATAACTGATCACCCCGGAGGCGATGGCGTTCGCGATCTTTTGACGAAACGCCTTAGTGCCGAGCAGGCGCTCTTCTTCCGGGTTGGTAATGAACGAGGTTTCAACCAGCACGGACGGAATGGACGGGGACTTCAGCACCACAAACGCGGCCTGCTCGGTGCTTTTACTGTGCAGGCGGTGCACGGGCTTGATCCGCTTGAGGATATGCGAGCCGAGCGTCAGGCTGTTTTTGATGGTGTCCGTCTGCACAAGGTCGAACAGCACCTGCTGCAACAGATGATCTTTGTCGGTCGCTTTTTTACCGGCCACTTCATCCGCGCGGTTTTCGCGGTCGGAAAGGTATTTCGCCATGGCGCTACTGGCACCGCGGTTGGAGAGCGCAAACACCGACGCGCCGGCGGCGGAAGGGTTTGTGAAGCCATCCGCGTGAATGGACATAAACAGGTCGGCGCCGTGCTTGTGGGCAATTTCCACGCGGTCGTACAGCGGAATAAACGTGTCGCCCGTGCGCGTCAGGCGGGCGTCAATACCGTTGCTGCGTAAAATTGCGCGCACATTTTTTGCAATTGCCAGCACGACGTGTTTTTCTTTCGAACCGTTTCGGCCAATGGCGCCGGTGTCGATCCCGCCGTGGCCCGGATCGAGCATGACCAGACGCTTTGCGCCGGCTTTTTTGGTTTTCGGCTTGCTGTGTCCGTTACTGGTTTTAAGCGTGCTCTCTTCTTTTGCCTGAGCCTGCTTTGCGATGCCCGTTAACGTTAAGGCCGCCAGCCCCGCTTTGAGAACCTGACGACGCGATGTGAGTGCTTTTAATGGTTTGAATGTGCTCATGCGGCCTGAATACTAAAAAATGAGGTCCTGGTGTTATATCGTATCGTGTTTACCGTTACGACAGTCCTTATTGAGAATTGTTTTACTTTTCATTTCAATACGTGACAAAGTGACATTATGCCAAATTTTTAGACGATTTTCGCTGGTTATTGGCTAAACGCGGCGTTCACGCCATAATCACTGTTTTTAAACCCGAAAAGGCGGTTAATACCATGGAGATACGCGTTTTTCGCCAGGAAGATTTCGAAGAGGTCATCACCCTTTGGGAGCGCTGCGATCTGCTGCGTCCGTGGAACGATCCGGAAATGGATATCGAACGCAAGTTGAATCACGACGTCAGTCTGTTTCTGGTCGCGGAGGTCAACGGCGAGGTGGTCGGGACGGTGATGGGCGGATATGACGGCCACCGCGGGTCGGCCTACTATCTGGGCGTACACCCGGAATATCGTGCGCGCGGCATCGCCAATGCTTTGCTTAACCGTCTGGAAAAGAAGCTGATCGCCCGTGGCTGCCCGAAAATCCAGATTATGGTCCGGGAAGATAACGACGTGGTGCTGGGCATGTATGAACGTCTGGGTTACGAGCACGCGGACGTGCTGACGCTGGGTAAGCGCCTGATCGAAGATGAAGAGTACTGAGTTCCACCCCGGCGACTATGATGTTTACGGTCGTCTGCGTCTGCCTTTTTTGTTCTGGTGCGTTCTGCTGTTGCAGGCCAGAACCTGGGTGCTGTTCGTGATGGCTGGCGCCTCGCGCGGGCAGGGCGATACATTACTGAATCTCTTTTATCCCGATCACAATGCGTTCTGGCTGGGGTTGCTGCCCGGCGTACCGGCGGTCCTGGCGTTTCTGTGCAGCGGACGGCGGCAGGCCATTCCACGCTTCTGGCGCGCGCTTCGCTGGCTGCTGATCCTGGCGCAGGTTGTGCTCCTGGTCTGGCAACCCGTGCTCTGGCTGTACGGCGAGCCGCTTTCCGGTATCGGAATTGCGCTGGTGGTGGCGGATATTGTCGCGCTGCTGTGGTTACTCACTAACCCCCGTTTACGCGCCTGTTTTACGCAAGAGTCAGATTAACACGGCACTTTTTGCCGATACCGCACTCCAACTAGCGTTGATTTACTACGTAAGGACGTCTCAATGAAATCGCTGCGTTTACTTTTATGCGCTCTCCCGCTGGCGTTAACCGGCTGTTCCACGCTCTCCTCCATCAACTGGTCTGCGGCCTATCCGTGGAACTGGTTTGGCTCCTCAATGGAAGTGACCGAGCAGGGCGTGGGCAACATCACCGCCTCGACGGCACTGGATCAGGACGCCATTCAGGATGCCATCGGCGGTGATTATCGCCTGCGCAGCGGCATGAAAACCGAGAACGGCAACATCGTGCGCTATTTCGAAGCGTTGAAAGACGACAAGGTGGCGATGGTCATTAACGGCGATAAAGGCACGGTAACCCGCATCGCGGTGATGGATGAAGCTATTCCAGCCTCGGGTGGCGTGAAGGTGGGAACGCCGTTTGGCGAACTCTATCAGAAAGCGTTTGGCCACTGCGCCAGCGCGCCGTCGGACGACAGCGTCGCGGTTGAGTGTAAGGCCGAAGGAAGCCAACACATCAGCTACGTTTTCAGCGGCACCTGGAACGGTCCGGAAGGGTTAATGCCGTCTGACGACACCCTGAAAAAGTGGAAAGTGAGCAAAATTATCTGGAAGCAGTAATTTGCGCCTGAGCAAACCGCCTCGCTGAAATCCGGGTATAATAGCCGCCATCAATGCCACGCTGTCGTGGCATCTTTTTTTCAGGAGGAGCGATGTCTCAGGTTCAGAGTGGCATTTTGCCAGAACATTGCCGCGCGGCGATTTGGATTGAAGCCAACGTCAACGGGGACGTGGATGCCCTGCGCGGGGCCAGCAAAATTTTCGTTGATAAACTGGCCACCTTCCAGGCCAAATTCCCGGAAGCCCATCTGGGCGCGGTAGTGGCCTTCGGCAACACCGTCTGGCGTCAGCTGAGCGGCGGCGAAGGCGCGGAAGAGCTGAAGGACTTCATTCCTTATGGTAAAGGTCTCGCGCCAGCCACCCAGTACGACGTGCTGATCCACATTCTCTCCCTGCGCCACGACGTGAACTTCTCCGTCGCTCAGGCAGCGATTGAAGCCTTTGGTGACAGCATTAACGTGCAGGAAGAAATCCACGGTTTCCGCTGGGTGGAAGAGCGCGATTTAAGCGGCTTCGTCGACGGCACCGAAAACCCGGCCGGGGAAGAGACGCGTCGCGACGTGGCTGTTATCAAGGACGGCGTGGACGCGGGCGGCAGCTATGTGTTTGTCCAGCGCTGGGAGCATAACCTCAAGCAGCTTAACCGCATGAGCGTGCATGACCAGGAGATGATGATTGGCCGCACCAAAGACGCTAATGAAGAGATTGATGGCGATGCGCGTCCGGTGACGTCCCACCTGACCCGCGTTGATCTTAAAGAAGACGGTAAGGGGCTGAAGATTGTTCGCCAGAGCCTGCCGTACGGCACCGCAAGCGGTACGCATGGCCTGTACTTCTGCGCCTACTGCGCGCGCCTCTATAACATTGAACAGCAGCTGCTGAGCATGTTTGGCGATACCGACGGCAAGCGCGACGCCATGCTGCGCTTCACCCGCCCGGTCACCGGCGGCTACTACTTTGCGCCGTCCGTTGAGCGCCTGCTGGCGCTGTAAAACGCACTCCACATAGAGGCCGGGTAAGCGTTAGCGCCACCCGGCAATTTCTCCCGCACCCTTATTCCCTTTTCTGCTTCCAAATCACCAAACGGTATATAAAACCGTTACTCCTTTAGACTCCGTTATAAATATTATGACTATAAGATAGTCATCACATTTATAAGGGCGCGCAATGGCCATTACTGTACTGAAAAAAGGATCGCTGGCACTGGCAGGTTTACTGCTGGTGGCGCAGGCGCAGGCAACTGAGTTACTGAACAGTTCTTATGATGTTTCGCGCGAGCTGTTTGCCGCCCTTAATCCCGCCTTCGAACAGCAGTGGGCGAAAGAGAACAACGGCGACAAGCTGACCATCAAACAGTCTCACGCCGGCTCGTCCAAGCAGGCGCTGGCCATTTTGCAGGGGCTGAAGGCGGATGTGGTGACCTATAACCAGGTGACGGACGTGCAGATCCTGCACGACAGAGGCAAGCTGATCCCGGCGGACTGGCAAAGCCGCCTGCCGAACAACAGCTCACCGTTCTACTCCACCATGGGCTTCCTGGTGCGCAAGGGCAACCCGAAAAACATTCACGACTGGAACGACCTGGTGCGTTCTGACGTAAAGCTGATCTTCCCGAACCCGAAAACCTCCGGCAACGCGCGTTATACCTACCTGGCAGCGTGGGGCGCGGCGGACAAAGCTGACGGTAACGATAAAGCGAAAACCGAACAGTTTATGACCCAGTTCCTGAAAAACGTCGAGGTGTTTGATACCGGCGGCCGTGGCGCAACCACCACCTTCGCCGAGCGCGGGCTGGGCGACGTGCTGATCAGCTTCGAATCTGAAGTGAACAACATCCGCAAGCAGTATGAAGCGCAGGGGTTTGAGGTCATTATCCCGAAAACTAATATTCTGGCCGAGTTCCCGGTGGCGTGGGTGGATAAAAACGTTAAGGCTAACGGCACCGAAAAGGCCGCAAAAGCCTATCTCAACTATCTGTACAGCCCGCAGGCGCAGACGGTGATTACTGACTATTACTACCGCGTCAACAATCCGGACGTAATGAACAAGCTGAAGGATAAATTCCCGCAGACCGCGCTGTTTCGCGTGGAAGACCATTTCGGCGCCTGGCCTGAGGTAATGAAAACCCATTTTGCCAGCGGCGGTGAGTTAGACAAACTGCTGGCGGCGGGGCGTAAGTAATGTTTGCAGTCTCCTCCAGACGCGTGCTGCCGGGCTTTACCTTAAGCCTCGGGACCAGCCTGCTGTTCGTCTGTCTGATTTTGCTGTTGCCGCTCAGCGCGCTGGTGGTGCAGCTCTCTGAGATGAGCTGGTCCCAGTACTGGGAAGTGGTCACCAACCCGCAGGTGGTGGCGGCCTACAAGGTCACGCTGCTGTCGGCGTTCGTGGCCTCGATTTTCAACGGCGTGTTTGGCCTGCTGATGGCGTGGATCTTAACCCGCTATCGCTTCCCGGGCCGTACGCTGCTCGACGCGTTGATGGATCTGCCGTTTGCGTTGCCGACGGCGGTGGCTGGCTTGACGCTGGCGTCGCTGTTCTCCGTAAACGGCTTCTACGGCGAATGGCTGGCGAAGTTTGATATCAAAGTGACCTATACCTGGCTCGGTATCGCGGTAGCGATGGCCTTTACCAGCATCCCGTTTGTGGTGCGTACCGTGCAGCCGGTGCTGGAAGAATTAGGCCCCGAATACGAAGAGGCCGCGGAAACGCTGGGGGCCACGCGCTGGCAAAGCTTCCGCAAGGTAGTGCTGCCGGAACTTTCTCCGGCCCTGCTGGCGGGTATTGCGCTCTCGTTTACCCGCAGCCTCGGTGAATTTGGTGCGGTCATTTTTATCGCCGGGAACATCGCGTGGAAAACCGAAGTGACCTCGCTGATGATTTTTGTCCGTTTGCAGGAGTTTGATTATCCGGCCGCGAGCGCGATTGCCTCGGTGATCCTTGCCGCGTCGCTGCTGCTGCTGTTCTCGATTAACACTCTGCAAAGTCGCTTTGGTCGACGTGTGGTAGGTCACTGATGGCGGAAGTTACGCAATTGAAGCGCTATGACGCGCCCCGCATCAACTGGGGCAAATGGTTTCTGATTGGTACGGGCGTGCTGGTCTCTGCCTTCATTCTCGTTGTGCCGATGGTGTACATCTTCGTTCAGGCCTTCAGCAAAGGGATTATGCCCGCGCTGCAAAACCTGGCCGATCCGGACATGCTCAACGCCATCTGGCTGACGGTGATGATTGCCCTGATCACCGTCCCGGTGAACCTGGTGTTTGGCGTATTGCTGGCCTGGCTGGTGACCCGCTTTAACTTCCCGGGGCGTCAGCTGCTGCTGACCCTGCTGGATATCCCGTTTGCGGTGTCGCCGGTGGTGGCCGGTCTGGTCTATCTGCTGTTTTACGGCTCTAACGGCCCGCTGGGCGGCTGGCTGGATGAACACGACCTGCAAATTATGTTTGCCTGGCCGGGCATGGTGCTGGTGACGGTCTTTGTGACCTGTCCGTTCGTGGTGCGCGAGCTGGTGCCGGTGATGTTAAGCCAGGGCAGCCATGAGGATGAAGCGGCCGTGCTGCTGGGCGCCTCCGGCTGGCAGATGTTCCGCCGCGTGACGCTGCCGAATATCCGCTGGGCGCTGCTTTACGGCGTGGTGCTGACCAACGCCCGTGCGATTGGAGAGTTTGGCGCGGTGTCGGTGGTATCCGGCTCGATTCGCGGCGAAACCCTGTCGCTGCCGCTACAGATTGAATTACTGGAACAGGACTACAACACCGTCGGTTCCTTTACTGCCGCAGCGTTGCTGACGCTGATGGCGATTTTGACCCTGTTTTTGAAGAGTGTGGTGCAGTGGCGTTTAGAGAATCAGGAAAAACGTCAGCATCAGGAGGGAAATCATGAGCATTGAGATTGCCAATATTAAGAAGTCTTTTGGTCGCACCCAGGTGCTGAATGATATCTCGCTGGATATCCCTTCCGGACAAATGGTGGCGCTGCTGGGGCCGTCTGGCTCCGGTAAAACCACGCTGCTGCGTATTATCGCCGGGCTTGAACATCAGACCAGCGGACATATCCGCTTCCACGGTACGGACGTTAGCCGCCTGCATGCCCGCGACCGTAAGGTGGGCTTTGTGTTCCAGCATTACGCCCTGTTCCGCCACATGACGGTATTCGACAACATCGCGTTTGGCCTGACCGTACTGCCGCGTCGTGAGCGTCCGAATGCGGCCACCATCAAAGCGAAAGTGACCAAACTGCTGGAGATGGTGCAGCTGGCTCACCTGGCGGACCGCTTCCCGGCCCAGCTTTCGGGTGGACAGAAGCAGCGCGTGGCGCTGGCGCGCGCGTTGGCCGTTGAGCCGCAAATTTTGCTGCTGGATGAACCGTTCGGCGCGCTGGATGCGCAGGTGCGAAAAGAGCTGCGCCGCTGGCTGCGTCAGCTGCATGAAGAGCTCCAGTTCACCAGCGTTTTCGTGACCCACGATCAGGAAGAGGCGATGGAAGTGGCCGACCGCGTGGTGGTGATGAGTCAGGGCAACATTGAGCAGGTTGACGAGCCAGAGCAGCTCTGGCGTGAACCGGCGACCCGCTTCGTGCTGGAGTTTATGGGCGAGGTGAACCGTCTTCAGGGCACCATTCGCGGCGGTCAGTTCCACGTTGGCGCGCACCGCTGGCCGCTGGGCTACACCTCGGCGCATCAGGGGCCGGTCGATCTGTTCCTGCGTCCGTGGGAAGTGGACGTCAGCCGCCGTACCAGCCTGGATTCACCGCTCCCGGTGCAGGTGCTGGAAGCGAGCCCCAAAGGTCACTACACCCAGTTGGTCGTTCAGCCGCTGGGCTGGTATACCGAGCCGCTGACCGTGGTTATGCGTGACGACGAGCCGCCACACCGGGGGGAACGCTTGTTTGTGGGGCTGCAACACGCGCGCATTTATCACGGCAACGAGCGCATCGAGACGCGCGAGGATATTGCTCTGGCGGAGTCAGCCTGATAGGTTAGGATTACGTAGTTTTGCCGGGTGGCGCTGCGCTTACCCGGCCTACAATATGACGTCTGTAGGCCCGGTAAGCGATGCGCGCCACCGGGCTTTTTATTGGACAGCGATCATGAATACATTAGAAAACACCATCGGCAACACCCCTCTGGTCAAACTTCAGCGCATGGTGCCAGACAACGGCAGCGAAATCTGGGTCAAACTCGAAGGCAATAACCCGGCAGGCTCGGTAAAAGACCGGGCGGCGCTGTCGATGATTGTCCAGGCCGAAAAGCGCGGCGAGATAAAGCCCGGAGACGTGTTAATTGAAGCCACCAGCGGTAATACCGGTATCGCACTGGCGATGATTGCCGCGCTGAAGGGCTATCGCATGAAGCTGCTGATGCCGGACAACATGAGCCAGGAGCGCCGGGCCGCCATGCGCGCCTACGGGGCCGAGCTGATTCTGGTGAGCAAAGAGCAGGGGATGGAAGGGGCGCGCGACCTGGCGCTGGCGATGGCCGGGCGCGGGGAAGGCAAGCTGCTCGACCAGTTCAACAATCCGGACAACCCGTACGCGCACTACACCACCACCGGCCCGGAAATCTGGCAGCAAACCGACGGGCGTATCACCCACTTTGTCTCCAGCATGGGCACCACGGGCACGATCACCGGTGTGTCACGCTTTCTGCGCGAGCAGGCAAGCCCGGTGACGATTGTCGGCCTGCAACCGGAAGAGGGAAGCAGTATTCCGGGCATTCGCCGCTGGCCCGCGGAGTATATGCCGGGCATCTTTAATGCGCAGCTTGTGGACCAGGTGCTGGATATTCATCAGCGCGAGGCGGAAAATACCATGCGTGAGCTGGCCGTGCGTGAAGGCATCTTCTGCGGCGTCAGCTCTGGCGGTGCCGTAGCGGGCGCGATCCGGGTGGCCAAGTCCACGCCGGGAGCGGTGGTGGTTGCGATTATTTGCGATCGCGGCGATCGTTACCTGTCTACCGGCGTCTTTGGTGAAGAGAGTTATTCGCAGGGGGCGGGGATCTAAGCGTCATGGAGATGATTTTATTCCGGGATAATACCCGGGCGCAGCAAACCGATATTGTCGCCGTACAGTCGCAGGTGGTGTACGGCAGCGTAGGCAACAGCATCGCGGTGCCGAATATTCGCACCCACCGGCTGAACGTTACCGCCGTGCCAACGGTGCTGTTCAGCAATACGCCGCACTACGATACCTTCTACGGCGGTGTCATCCCGGATGAGTGGTTCAGCGGCTACCTTAAGGCGCTGGAAGAGCGGGAGATCCTGCGCGAGCTAAAAGCGGTCACGACCGGCTATATGGGCAGCGCCAGCCAGATCGTGCTGTTGGCGCAGTGGCTAAAGGCGATAAAGGTACAGCATCCCGATTTGCTGGTGCTGGTTGACCCGGTAATCGGGGATGTCGACAGCGGGATGTACGTGAAACCTGAAATTCCTGAAGCCTACCGTGAGCACCTGCTGCCGCTGGCCCAGGGCATTACGCCCAATGTGTATGAGCTGGAAGTGTTGAGCGGTAAATCGTGCCGTACGCCAGAGAGCGCCATCGCCGCCGCGCAGGGGCTGCTCTCCGACACGCTGAAGTGGGTAGCCATTACCAGCGCGCCAGTGGCTGACGATCCGCAGAATATCCACGTGGTGCTGGTCAGCGAAGAGGGCGTTACCGTAAGCGCGCACCCGCGCGTAGAGACGGACCTGAAAGGGACGGGCGATCTCTTCTGTTCGGAGCTGGTGAGCGGTATCGTCGGGGGGAAAACCGTGGCTGACGCCATTCGCATGGCGGGTGACAGAGTGACTGACGTGATGATCTACACGCAGTCGAAAGGCTACGACGAGCTTATTCTGCCTGCATAAACAAAAATGGCGCCCAAAGGCGCCATTTTACCGTGCGGCAAGAATTACTTCTTGATGCGGATAACCGGGGTTTCACCCACGGTAACGCTGCCAGACAGTTTGATCAGCTCTTTGATTTCGTCCATGTTGGAGATAACAACCGGAGTCAGGGTAGACTTCGCTTTTTCTTCCAGCAGTGGCAGATCGAATTCAATCACCGGGTCGCCAACTTTCACACGCTGGCCTTCTTCCGCGATACGTTTGAAGCCTTCGCCTTTCAGTTCAACGGTGTCGATACCGAAGTGAACGAACAGTTCGATACCGCTATCAGATTCGATAGAGAACGCATGGTTGGTTTCAAAAATCTTACCAATGGTACCGTCAACTGGAGCAACCATTTTGTTGCCAGTTGGTTTGATAGCAATGCCATCACCAACGATTTTCTCAGCAAACACTACATCCGGCACGTCTTCGATGTTGACGATCTCGCCGGAGAGCGGAGCAACAATCTCAATAGTTCCGGAGTCGCTATTGCTTTTGTCACCGAACAGTTTACTAAATAAACCCATTAGACTTATCTCCTAAGCAGTAATTTGGGCCGCATCTCGTGGATTAGCAGATTGTTTTTTCTTCAATGAACTTGTTAACCAGCGTCATTAACTCGTCCGTTGTCGGTTGAGCAAGAGCCTGCTCTGCTAATACCTTCGCATCTTCGAAGTTCGTGTTACGGATAATCTTCTTGATGCGCGGGATGGAAATGGCGCTCATAGAGAATTCGTCCAGACCCATACCCAGCAACAGAAGTGTAGCACGTTCGTCGCCTGCAAGCTCACCACACATGCCAGTCCATTTACCTTCTGCATGAGAAGCATCAATAACTTGCTTGATCAAATTCAGTACAGACGGCGACATTGGCTGGTAGAGATGTGAAATCATATCATTACCACGGTCAACTGCCAGGGTGTACTGCGTTAAATCATTGGTACCGATACTAAAGAAATCAACTTCTTTGGCTAAATGACGCGCAATGGTCGCGGCTGCCGGTGTTTCCACCATCACGCCAATCTCGATTGACTCGTCAAACGCTTTACCTTCGTCACGCAGTTCCTGCTTGTAGATTTCAATCTCTTTCTTCAGTGCACGCACTTCTTCAACAGAGATGATCATCGGGAACATGATGCGCAGTTTACCGAAAGCGGAAGCACGAAGGATTGCGCGAACCTGGTCACGCAGGATCTCTTTGCGATCCATGGCGATACGCACGGCACGCCAGCCCAGGAACGGGTTCTCTTCTTTCGGGAAGTTCATGTACGGCAGCTCTTTGTCGCCGCCGATGTCCATGGTGCGAACGATTACGGCCTGTGAGCCACACGCTTCGGCAACCGCTTTGTACGCGGCAAACTGCTCTTCTTCAGTTGGCAGTGCGTCGCGGTCCATGAACAGGAATTCAGTACGATACAGACCTACACCTTCCGCACCGTTGCGCTCAGCGCCGTCAACGTCGCGTACGGTACCGATGTTAGCGCACACTTCAACCTGATGGCCGTCCAGCGTGATGGCCGGCAGGTCTTTCAGTTTAGCGAGTTCCGCTTTCTCGGTGGCAACCTGCTCCTGAACGGAACGCAGCTGCTCGATCACATCGTTAGTTGGATTGACGTAAACCACGTTGTTTACGGCATCCAGAATCAGATAGTCGTCGTTTTTCACCTGCGAGGTGACGCTACCGGTACCCACGATAGCTGGCAGTTCCAGAGAACGCGCCATGATTGAGGTGTGGGAAGTACGGCCACCTGCATCGGTAATGAAACCCAGCACCTTGTTCAGGTTCAGCTGTGCGGTTTCAGACGGGGTCAGGTCAGCGGCAACCAGGATCACTTCGTCCTGAATCGCGCTCAGATCGATGATGGCCAGACCCAGGATGTTGCGCAGCAGGCGCTTACCGATGTCACGTACGTCAGCCGCACGCTCTTTCAGGTATTCATCGTCCAGCTCTTCCAGGGCAGAAGCCTGACCTTCGATAACTTCATGCGCAGCCGCGTCGGCCGTCATGCCTTTATCTTTAATCAGGGCTATGATTTCCTGCTCCAGCTCCTCATCTTCAAGCAGCATAATGTGCCCTTCGAAGATGGCTTCTTTTTCTTCACCGAAAGTTTCACCAGCTTTAGTTTTAATCGCTTCCAGTTGCGCAGATGCCTTGGCACGACCGCTCAGAAAACGTTCAACTTCCTGATCAACCTTGTCGGCAGAAATTTTTTTCCGGTCAATGACGATTTCGTCTTCTTTCAGCAGCAGTGCTTTGCCGAAAGCGATACCCGGGGATGCTAAAATGCCTGAAATCATAACCCTACCTTACTTGTGACTGATATTGAAAAGAACCCGGTAAACTTACTCGAGTTCAGCCATCAGCTTAACCAGATGCTCAACTGCTTTCTGCTCGTCTTCACCTTCAGCAGAAATGGTAACAACGGTACCCTGAGTCAGGCCCAGAGTTTGCAGTTTGAACAGGCTTTTTGCGCTAGCGCTTTTGCCGTTGGAAGTCACAGTGATTTCAGAAGTGAAGCCTTTCGCTTCTTTAACAAACTGAGCAGCAGGGCGGGTGTGCAGACCGTTCGGAGCGGTAATGGTAACTTCTTGCTGGAACATTGTATTTCCCCAACTTATAGGTTTAGTGTTGTGGAACTAAAGTCTAGCCTGGCGACTTAACTTTAGCCTGTATTGTTAGCGCTGACGTTTCAATCGTCATTAAACATTATGCAGTGAAAGCAAGACTTGAACCAAATCATAAAATCGATTCAGCAGCGCTATTTCGTTCACTGATTAATTTCGCGCATCAAAATAATTGCTGGTTTAAATACCAGACCCAACGGGGTGAAGCAATGCCAGGAGGGGTAAAAGTTTGAAGCAGGCCACAAAAAAGCACCTGAAAAGGTGCTTTTTTACGCGTTTTTAACATACTGGCATCACTGTTGCAGTTCTTTCTCCGTGAAGAGATCGGCAAACAGTGCGGTGCTCAAGTAACGCTCACCCGAAGAAGGCAGGATAACCACAATATTCTTATTGGTAAAGGTTTCATCTTCCAGAAGTTTGAGGGCAGCCGCAACCGCCGCGCCGGAAGAGATGCCCGCCAGAATGCCTTCCTCGTCCATCAGGCGACGCGCCGTGGAGATGGCTTCTTCATTGGCAATGGCAACCACTTTATCGATCAGCTTCAGATCCAGGTTGCCCGGAATAAAGCCTGCGCCGATGCCCTGAATTTTATGCGGGCCTGGCTTAATTTCTTCTCCCGCCAGCGCCTGAGCGATAACCGGTGAGTCCGTTGGCTCAACGGCAACGGTAATCAGATCTTTTTTACCTTTCGTGCCTTTAATATAGCGAGACACGCCGGTCAGCGTACCGCCGGTACCTACGCCGGAGATAAAGACATCAACCTGGCCGTCGGTATCTTCCCAGATTTCCGGACCGGTGGTTTTCTCATGAATTTCCGGGTTGGCCGGATTGCTGAACTGCTGAAGTAGCAGATATTTTGCCGGATCGCTGGCGACGATTTCTTCCGCTTTCTGAATCGCACCCTTCATGCCTTTCGCGCCTTCGGTCAGGACCAGATTCGCACCCAGCGCTTTCAGCAGCTTGCGACGCTCAATGCTCATGGTTTCAGGCATGGTCAGCGTCAGCTTATAGCCGCGTGCCGCCGCAACGTAGGCCAGGGCAATACCGGTGTTACCGCTGGTCGGTTCCACCAGCTCAACGCCGGGCTTCAGCACGCCACGTTTTTCAGCATCCCAAATCATATTTGCACCGATACGGCATTTCACGCTGAAGCTTGGGTTACGAGATTCGACCTTCGCCAGAATGCGTCCATTACCGATACGGTTCAGTCGAACCAGGGGCGTATGACCGATAGTCAGCGAGTTGTCTTCATAAATCTTACTCATGGCCTGTCCTTAACTGTATGAAATTGGGATACCGACCCAGCATACCTGTTGAATAAGTATGGGGAAGTAAGGAAATCGCATATCTATATGCTGCAAGGAAATAATGGGGATCAGTATGGAATAAGGGGCGGCATAAGCCACCCCTCTTTTACACATTTTTGCATTATTTCCATAACGCGTGCTTAGCACGGTAGCAGTCCACCCACATTGCCGTCGCGCCGCAAACGGCAACGGGCATGATGAACAGATTCAGGAATGGAATCATGGTGAACAGGCTGGTGAGCGCGCCGAACTGCATATTGGCAACCTTCTGAGTGCGCAGGGCGGTGCGCATCTCTTTAAACGGCACCTTATGGTTATCGAACGGGTAGTCGCAGTACTGGATAGCGAGCATCCAGGCGCTGAACAGGAACCACAGCACGGGTGCCACCGTCTGGCCGATACCAGGGATGAAATAAAGGATAAGCAGCACAATCGCGCGCGGCAGGTACCAGGCAAATTTCTGCCACTCGCGCTTCATGATGCGCGGGATATCCTTCATGATCCCCAGTACGCCCGTGTCAGGCGGGGTCGCACCGGTCAGGCGCGCTTCCAGCTGTTCGGCCAGCAGACCGTTGAACGGCGCGGCTATCCAGTTTGCTATCGTCGAAAAGAAATAGCCGAAAACCAGCAACACGGAAATGACCGCTATCGGCCAGAGCAGGTAGTCAAGCCACTGTAACCAGTCCGGCACATAGCTCATCAGGGAAGGGATCCAGCTTTCCAGCCTGGTGAACAACCACCAGAACGCGCCCCCCATCAGAAGAATGTTGATCAGCAGCGGCAAAATAACGAAGCGTCGAATGCCCGGCAGGGAGACCAGTTTCCAGCCCTGTGAAAAATACCAGACCCCGCTACGTGGGGCAGAAGAAGATGTTGAAACCATACCAGGCTGTACTCCTTTTTACACAACCAGTGGAATTGCCCGCCTATATTATCCAGTTACGGGCCAATGACCAGTTCGGAAATGTTCGAAAAACCAGCAAAAAGCACGATTTAGTTCATCTTTATGCTGTGAATGCTCTGCATACACTTGCACTTGACGTAAACGGCAAATACTCTTAGTGAGTAAATGTTTGCCGTGGTGGCAAGGTGTTAGAACAACAGAGAATATAATGATGCAGGATTTGCGTCTGATATTAATCATTGTTGGCGCGATCGCCATAATCGCTTTACTGGTACATGGTTTCTGGACCAGCCGTAAAGAGCGTTCTTCTATGTTTCGCGATCGTCCACTGAAGCGCATGAAGTCCAGTCGTGACGACGATGACGTGGAAGACGACGTCGACGGCCTTGACGACGACGGCGTGGGTGAAGTCCGTGTTCATCGGGTCAATACTGCGCCCGGCGCAGCGCATGGAGAGCATGAAGCTCCCCGCGCTCCGCAGCACCAGTATCAACCACCGTATGCCTCTGCCCAGCCGCGCCAGCCAGCGCCGCCGCCAGTGGAAGAACCTGTGCGTCATCCGCCGCAGCAGCCTGTGCAACCGCAGCCCGTTGCGCCACAGCCTGTACAGCCGCAACCTGTGCATCAGCCTGCTCAGCCAGTGCAACAGCCGCAGCCGGCTCAGCAGCCACAGCCGGTACAGCAGCCGCAGCCAGTGCAGCAACCGCAGCCGCAGCCTGAACCCGTACCGCCTGCAACACAGCCCGCTCCGCGCGTTGAGCCAGAGCCGGTAGCAGCGCCAGAACCGGTTGTTGAAAAGCCGCAGCGTAAAGAAGCAGTGATCATCATGAACGTGGCTGCCCATCACGGCACCCATCTGAACGGTGACGTGCTGCTTAACAGCATCCAGCAGGCAGGCTTCAAGTTCGGCGACATGAATATTTTCCATCGCCACCTGAGTCCTGACGGCAGCGGCCCGGCACTGTTTAGCCTGGCCAATATGGTGAATCCAGGCACGTTTGACCCGGAAATGACCGGTGATTTCGTCACGCCAGGCGTAACGATCTTTATGCAGGTGCCGTCCTACGGTGACGAACTGCAAAACTTTAAGCTGATGCTACAGTCCGCTCAGCACATCGCCGACGAAGTGGGCGGTGTGGTGCTCGACGATCAGCGTCGAATGATGACGCCGCAGAAACTGCGCGAATATCAGGACCGCATCCGCGAAGTTAAGGAAGCGAACGCGTAATCGTCGCGTTAACGTCAACCCCTCCTCAACCCCCGCTTGTCGGGGGTTTTTCTCATTGATGGTGCGATATGGACTCAATCGAACAACAACTTACTGAACTGCGAACCACGCTTCGCCATCATGAATATCTCTATCATGTTATGGATGCACCGGAAGTGCCGGATGCGGAATATGACCGCCTGATGCGTGAACTGCGCGAACTGGAAGCGCAGCACCCGGAGCTGATTACGCCAGACTCCCCGACGCAGCGCGTCGGCGCCGAGCCGCTGGGCGCTTTCAGCCAGGTGCGTCACGAAGTGCCGATGCTGTCGCTGGATAACGTTTTTGATGAAGAGAGTTTTCTGGCTTTCAATAAGCGCGTGCAGGATCGCCTGAAGAGTGTCGACAATCTGAGCTGGTGCTGCGAGCTGAAGCTGGACGGTCTGGCCGTCAGCATTCTTTATGAGAACGGCGTGATGGTGCGCGCCGCAACGCGCGGCGATGGCACCACCGGGGAAGATATCACCACCAACGTGCGCACCATACGTGCGATCCCGCTGAAGCTGCGTGGCGAGAACATTCCAGCCCGGCTGGAAGTGCGCGGGGAGGTGTTTCTTCCGCAGGCGGGCTTTGAAAAGATCAATGAAGAAGCGCGTCGTACCGGGGGAAAAGTGTTTGCTAACCCGCGTAACGCGGCGGCAGGTTCTCTGCGTCAGCTCGATCCGCGCATCACCGCGAAGCGACCGCTTACTTTCTTCTGCTACGGCGTCGGGATCCTGGAGGGCGGCGAGCTGCCAGATACCCATCTCGGGCGCTTATTGCAGTTCAAAGAGTGGGGGTTACCGGTAAGCAACCGCGTGCAGCTCTGCGACTCTCCGGAGGCGGTGCTGGCGTTCTACCGTAAGGTTGAAGAGGATCGCCCCACACTCGGGTTTGATATTGATGGCGTGGTGATCAAGGTTAACTCCCTGGCGTTGCAGGAACAGTTAGGGTTTGTGGCCCGTGCGCCGCGCTGGGCGGTGGCCTTTAAGTTCCCGGCGCAGGAGCAGATGACCTTCGTTCGCGACGTGGAGTTTCAGGTAGGGCGTACGGGGGCGATTACGCCGGTAGCGCGTCTGGAGCCTGTACAGGTGGCCGGCGTGCTGGTGAGCAACGCCACGCTGCATAACGCCGATGAAATTGCCCGCCTGGGCCTGCGCATCGGTGACAAAGTGGTGATTCGCCGCGCGGGCGACGTGATCCCGCAGGTGGTCAACGTTGTGGAGTCAGAGCGTCCTGCCGACACCCGCGCCATCGAGTTTCCGGCCCACTGTCCGGTATGTGGTTCTGACGTGGAGCGCGTGGAAGGCGAAGCGGTAACGCGCTGTACGGGCGGGTTAATCTGCGGCGCGCAGCGTAAAGAGTCCCTGAAGCACTTCGTCTCACGTCGGGCGATGGACGTGGACGGAATGGGTGACAAGATCATCGACCAGTTAGTTGAGAAAGAGTATGTCCATACGCCAGCGGACCTCTTTACGCTGACGGCAGGCAAGCTGACCGGCCTCGATCGTATGGGACCGAAATCCGCCCAGAACGTCGTCAACGCGCTTGAGGCAGCCAAAAACACCACCTTTGCCCGATTCCTCTACGCGCTCGGCATTCGTGAAGTCGGGGAGGCGACGGCGGCGGGGCTGGCGGCGTATTTCGGCACGCTAGAGGCGCTGGAGAAAGCCAGCATTGACGAGCTACAGAAAGTCCCGGATGTCGGCATCGTGGTCGCCACCCACGTCTTTAACTTTTTCGCCGAAGAGAGCAACCGTGAGGTGATCGGTAAATTACTGGAGCAGGGGATTCACTGGCCCGCCCCGGTAGTAGTGAATGCCGACGAGATCGACAGCCCGTTTGCCGGTAAAACGGTGGTGCTGACCGGTAGCCTGAGTCAGCTTTCGCGCGATGACGCGAAGGCCCGCCTGGTGGCGCTGGGGGCGAAAGTGGCGGGCAGTGTGTCGAAGAAAACCGATCTGGTGATTGCCGGGGAAGCGGCCGGCTCGAAGCTGGCCAAAGCACAGGAGCTCGGCATCGAGGTGATCGACGAAGACGAAATGATGCGCCTGTTAGGAGAATAACGTGGAAAAAGAGCAGCTCGTTGAGATCGCCAATACGGAGATGCCGTTCGGTAAATATAAGGGCCGCAGGCTGATTGATTTACCGGAAGAGTATCTGCTGTGGTTTGCCCGTAAGGATGAGTTCCCCGCCGGGCGTCTGGGCGAGCTGATGGCTATCACGTTAGTGATCAAGACTGAGGGGCTGACCCAGCTGGTTCAGCCCCTGAAGCGTCCTTAAGCTTTCGCGGCGCGGGTCTCTTCCTGCGCCAGCTTTTCCGTCTGCGCCTTATAGCGCCGCGCCAGCACCGCACACACCATCAGCTGGATCTGATGGAAAATCATCAGCGGCAGCACCATCATCCCAATGACCGACGTCGGGAACAGGATATTGGCCATCGGGATCCCGTTAGCCAGGCTCTTTTTCGACCCGCAGAAAACGATGGTGATTTCATCGGCCTTATTGAAGCCGCACCTGCGGGCCACAAAGACGTTTACCGCGATGACAATGGCCAGCAGAACAATGCTCACCACCACAATAAACAGCAGCGATCCGGCGCCCACCTTGTGCCAGATGCCGTTCACAACGGCTTCGCTAAAGGCCGTGTAAACCACCAGCAGAATGGAGCTTTGATCCGTTTTGCCGATCCATTTTTTGTGTTTCGCCACAAACTCCCCAATCCAGGGGCGGGATAAGTGTCCGAGCACAAACGGCAGCAGCAGTTGCAGACAAATTTTACCCACCTGTTCCAGGTTGCCCTCCGCACCGTGCATGTTCATCAGCAGACCGACCAGCAGCGGTGAAACGAAGATCCCCAGCAGGCTGGAAGCGGAAGCAGAGCAAACCGCCGCCGCGACGTTGCCGCCCGCCAGCGAGGTAAAAGCAATAGCGGACTGCACCGTGGCCGGCAAAATGCACAGATAGAGGAAGCCGGAATACAGCGCGGGGTCGACATTCACCGGCGCCCACCAGGCAAACAGCACGCCCAGTACCGGGAAGAGGATAAAGGTGCTGCACATTACCCAGAGGTGCAGTCGCCAGTGGCTACCGCCTGCAATAATGGCCTCCCGGGAAAGCTTGGCGCCATGCATAAAGAACAGCAGGGCAATGGCTGCCGTGGTCACGCCTTCAATAACGGGCACAAAACTGCCTCGCGCCGGGAAAAACGAGGCCAGCAAGACGACACCAATCAGGGTCAGCGTGAACGGATCAAGGATACGAAAAAGTTTCATAATCACTCCTGAAAACAGATGTCGCTATTGTGCTTTCTTCCCTTTGAGAAATAAAATTGATTTATTGCATCCATTCATGAATTAAACAGATGAATTATTCGTTACGCCAGCTTCGCGTTTTCGTCACCGTCGCGCAGGCCCGCAGCTTTAGCCGGGCAGGGGAGATCATTGGCCTCAGCCAGTCGGCGGTGAGCCATAGCGTTAAGGAGCTTGAAACGCAAACCGGGGTGAAGCTGCTCGACCGTACGACGCGAGAAGTGGTGCTCACCGAAGCGGGACAGCAGCTGGCAACGCGTCTGGAGAGGCTGCTGGATGAGCTGAACAGTACGCTGCGGGATGTCGGGCGGCTCGGGCAACAGCTTTCCGGCACCGTGAGAGTCGCGGCGAGCCAGACGATTTCGGCGCATCTTATTCCTCAGTGCATTGCGGAAAGTAATCACCGCTATCCGGATATCGATTTTGTTTTGCACGACAGGCCGCAGCAGTGGGTGCTGGAGAGTATTCGTCAGGGAGACGTGGATTTCGGGATTGTCATTGACCCCGGAGCGGTAAGCGACCTGGAATGTGAAGTGGTGCTCTCGGAGCCCTTTTTATTGCTCTGCCGCGATGATGACCCCCTGGCATCGCTGCCGCAGGTGACCTGGCAAGCCTTGCAGGGGGCAAACCTGGTGCTACAGGATTATGCTTCAGGCAGCCGTCCGCTGATAGATGCCGCACTGGCCGCGCAGGGCGTTAAGGCAACCATTGTGCAGGAAATTGGGCATCCTGCCACGCTGTTCCCGATGGTCGAAGCGGGGATTGGCATCAGCGTTCTGCCGGCGCTGGCGCTGCCACTGCCGCAGGGGAGTCGTTTAACGGTGAAGCGTTTCTTGCCCTGTATTGAACGCCAGCTGATGCTGGTACGCCGTAAAAACAGGTCTCTTTCTGGAGCGGCGCACGCCTGCTGGGATGTGGTGCGCATGCAGGCCGGGCGTTTGATGGAGGCCCGCACGCGCGATCCGCTCTTTAACGAAAACAGCGATCAGATGTAGATATCAACCATATGGTCTGCGGAGGGCTTATTGATGCCTTCCGCCACGGCCTGACCGTTTTCCTGTTTTGGCATTGCCTCTTCTGCCTGCTGACGCAGCAATTGCGCCAGCTGTGCCTGCAACATAGCCAGCTGAGATTCGAGTAATTCCTGCTGCTTATGCTTCTCTTCTGCCGTGGCATCACCCATGGCGACTTCTTTGAGCTGCTGAGTGACTTTCGTTATCTGTTTGGTCAGACGGGTGATCCGGGAAGCAATATCGTTTCCGCCGGAGCTGTTGTCGACGCTGCCGATGTCCATCGCCGACAGAGAAACGGGCTTAAGAGTTGTCATATTGAGATCCTTTTCGCCATAAAATAGAGGTATCGGCAAAGAAGGCGTGAGCTTGAGTAAAACAAGCGGTCTGGCTGCAATGGGGATGTGTTATATCGCAGATAGCAAAAAAGCGCCTTTAGGGCGCTTTTTTACATTGGTGGGTCGTGCAGGATTCGAACCTGCGACCAATTGATTAAAAGTCAACTGCTCTACCAACTGAGCTAACGACCC
>NZ_JADBRA010000011.1:0-178608 GCF_014896205.1 Enterobacter cloacae complex sp. I2 | reverse complement strand
GCATGATATTAATTCATCACATTCGATTTCTAAATATTTGTGGTTTATTTTTAGTTGTTCAATTCGGCTGCATGTGAAGTCACTAAAGTGTTTTACAGTGATTATTCCTTTTTCAATACCATCCTCTATATCACTGATGCAATATGAGATATCGTCAGATGCCTCCATTAAAAAGCCAAGAGGATGACGAGAATTTTTCTTCATCTTCAAGGTGTTCCATGCACTTTCCATTACGTCTTTTTCAGTTGAGAAATAACCTATTTTTTTACTAAATGGTTTTTTTGAATCTAATTCATCTGGGCAAAAAGTATATTTTATAAATGCGGTAAGTTGGGTGTAGGTTAAATTAAGTCCGAAATATCCATCATCACCTTGTAATTTTGTTATTATTCTTAAACCCTGTGGGTTGCCATCAAAATGTATAAAATCAGAAAGTAAGTTTTGACATATTTTTTTTGAAAAAGTTTCAGCAAGTGCAGTTTTCAATGCGTTTTCAACTGAGTCTGATTTACTCCACTCAACAATTGCTGCCTCCCCAAAATGACCAAAAGGTGGGTTTCCAATATCATGCATTAGACATGCAGTCTCAACTATATTTGATACAGACAAGCTATTCTTTTGCCAAAACTCTTTAATTTCATTATCTATATCAGAACTTTCAGCTATTTTCTCAATAATTGCTGCAACAATATAGCGACCAATGTGCGAAACCTCTATAGAGTGAGTCAGTCTAGATCGTACTGCTGAATTACTTTCTAAGGAAAAAACCTGTGCTTTTTGTTGCAATCTTCTGAACGCAGCAGAGTAGATCAATCTTGCACGATCACTTTGTGTAGATGCCAAGATGGTGTCATGCTTTGCACTAGATTTTCGGTGGCGAGAAGTTGAAATTAAGGTTTCCATTTTTGTCCTCTTAGCAAAAGAATATTTATTCTACGATAACCGTTTTCACTCATTTGTTAAAACGCCAACACGCCGCAGGTTTATCTAGCCGTACTGAAGGTTCATCCTCGAATCATATGCAGGATGCTGTACTCTTAGCTCGTTGATACCACTCGGCTGCTTTAACTGCATGTGGGGCTCACCACATGACAATTGCATTTTAACGCTCCCTGCCAGTAGCTGGGTATCAAATATTGCCTAATATTACTCATAATCAATATGTTAATCACGACTGGTTCAGATTCTACACTAGGCTTTAACGATATTGGTACAGTGCGTTCGTTTATTGTGAGGAAACGCTTAAAGGTAAGCGGTCATGCTATCTAGGATATCATTCTGACTTGCAAATGGCTGATGCCAATCGCCATCAACAGTTTCCATAATGCACTAAAATTTCCCAACACAAACAAATCCTTGCGATCGTACTCGCATCGTGGACAATGTTTAACCATGAGGGTTTTATATCAACGAAATCAATAGTTTTATTTAAGTCACGGGACGGGGAATGGACAGCAATACTCAAGGATTCACTTCATACTGGCGTAATACCTTAGCTGATACCGAGTCTGGAAAAGGGGCATTTGAGCGCAAAGAAGAAGATTCATTCACGCAATGGATGAACGTTGAACAGGGAAGGTTGGGTGAAGATATCGTGCAATCGTTCTTCGAGGGCGAAGACGAGCAGGTTAAGACCGTTGAGGTACTACTACGGCCACAAGTTTGGATCCGCCTGTTAAAGCATGGCAAGGAACGTACGGCAGGCGCACCAGGTATAATTACGCCTCTGGTGACTTCCGCACTGTTGAACCGTGAAGGCTTTTTGTTCCCCAAATCTCCTGCCACCATTCCCCGTGACCTGCTCGAACCTCTCCCTAAAGGTACCTTTTCTATTGGTGAAATGGCGGAGTATGACAAATACAAAACCACGCATGATTCGATCACTTTTAGTCCCGGTAATGAAGATGAGCTGCATGAGGAGACTGACGAAAAACGAACGGAACGATATGCTCGTTATCAGCAGTTGTGGCAAAAGTACCTTAAAGACACTGATGAACTTTTAAAAAATGTTGCTGGCAGATGGCTCGCATCACCTGAGCAATATGAACCAGCTGGATATGGCTACATTATTAAAGCCAACCAGCCTGGAGGGGCCAGCCTCCATATCCTGCCTATGTACGATCATCTGCTGTCGTGCAAAAAAGAGGTGCCATTGCTGGCGCGCTTTGCCTCGAAAGATAAGTTTCCTGTTGAGCAGCTCCTTGCCAGTAATGCCATGTTCAGTGAGCGTCTGGGGCATTCCGGTGATAAATTTCCGCTGGCTGTGGCGCAGCGCGATGCCCTTAGCCATTATCTCACTCAACAGCCGGGCGATATTCTTGCCGTGAACGGTCCTCCGGGAACAGGAAAAACTACTCTAGTACTCTCCATCATTGCTACGGAGTGGGTGAGAGCGGCTGTAAACAAAACTGAACCGCCAGTGGTGATTGCGACATCAACCAACAATCAGGCCGTTACCAATATTATTGAGGCCTTCGGAAAAGATTTTGCTACCGGCACTGGGCCTATGGCCGGGCGTTGGTTACCTGATGTAAAAAGCTTTGGTGCTTACTTCCCTTCTTCAAGCCGAAAAGCCGAGGCGGTTAAAAAAATACCAGACGGAAGATTTTTTTAACCGTGTTGAATCCCTTGAATATGTTGAAGATGCCCGGTGCTTCTTCCTTGAAAAGGCAAGGGCAGCTTTTCCGAGTAAGGAATGTCATTCACCTGAACAGGTTGTGGATCTCTTGCATCAGCGTTTGGTTGAAATCTCTGCAGAGCTTGAGCAAATCGAGCCTGCGTGGGATGACCTCAACGCAATTCGTCAGGAGCGGCATGCCATCAGTGACGATCTCGAACAGTATATTCAGGATAAGAGAACGTTACTGCTCAATAGCACAAATGAAATCTCGCTATTAACGCAAGGCAAAAAACAGTGGGAGCAATATCGAGCCGGTGAGTCGATCATGTACGCTCTCTTCTCCTGGCTTCCTGCCGTGCGTACTAAGCGTCACTATAAAATGAAGCTGTTTTTGGAGGCTACGTTTGGCGAAAGAATGACAGCATTCCAGGGATCTCAGCCTGATGGAATTGATGCCTTTATCGATGGATTGATTGAACAAGCTCATAAAGAGCAGGCTGGGTATCAACAGCAAATTGATCTTGCTGAGGACATTTCCCGACGTGAAAGCGAAGCAGCTATACGCTGGCACGATATTACTCACTCACTGGGAAATCCGGGCGAAACAGAGTTGAGTCTGCATGAAGCCGATGAGCTTGCAGATACACAGCTCCGTTTCCCGGCGTTTCTGCTGGCGACGCATTACTGGGAAGGCCGGTGGCTGATGGATATGGCTGCTATCGATAACCTTCAAAAAGAAAAAGGTCTTAAAGGGGCGAAGGCCATTAAAGCGCGCTGGCTGCGTAGAATGAAACTAACCCCTTGTGTCGTGATGACCTGCTTTATGCTTCCTCACCATATGCTCATCAGGGAGCATGTTGGCGGCAAGAAGTTTGATGATGGCTATTTATATAACTTTGCCGATTTGCTGATTGTCGATGAAGCGGGGCAGGTGTTGCCTGAGGTTGCGGCAGCTTCTTTTGCACTGGCGAAGAAAGCCCTGGTGATTGGTGACACAGAACAGATTGCGCCTATCTGGAATAGCTTGCCCGGTATTGATATCGGCAATATGGTTGAGGAGAACATTCTTCCGGGAGGTACGCAGGAAGAACTTACTGAAGCTTATGCCCTGGTGTGTGACTCTGGAAAAAGTGCTGCATCTGGCAGCGTTATGAAGGTTGCACAGTTTAATTCCCGCTACCAGTACGATCCGGATCTGGCGAGAGGGATGTACCTTTATGAACACCGTCGTTGCTTCGATAACATTATTGGCTACTGTAACACCCTCTGCTATCACGGTAAGTTGCAGCCCAAACGAGGGGAAGAAAAGGAGACAATATTTCCAGCAATGGGATATTTGCATATTGATGGTAAAGGTATGCAGGCCAATGGGGGAAGCCGTTATAACGCCTTTGAAGCTGAGACGATAGCTGCGTGGCTTGCGGCGCACAAAGAGGACATCGAGCACCATTATGGCGAACCTCTACATAAAGTAGTGGGGGTTGTTACCCCATTTTCGGCACAAGTCAGTACCATTAAATCGTCATTACGTCAGCTGGATATTAATTGTAGTGGCGATGAAAATTCGCTGACAGTCGGTACTGTCCATTCATTGCAGGGGGCGGAAAGGGCGATTATGCTTTTCTCTCCTGTATATTCGAAGCATGAAGATGGCAGTTTTATTGACAGCGACAGTAGCATGCTGAACGTCGCCGTTTCACGAGCTAAAGACAGCTTCCTGGTCTTTGGTGATATGGATCTGTTTGAGATCCAACCCGGATTGTCACCTCGGGGATTGCTGGCGAAATACCTGTTTGCTTCCACTGATAATGCATTGCAGTTTGAGTTTCAGGAGCGTCAGGATTTAAGTACCTCACAAACGCAGATTTCAACCCTACACGGGGTGGAGCAACATGATGCGTTTCTGAATCAGACTTTTGACGCCATTAACCAGAGCATTACTATCGTTTCTCCATGGCTCACCTGGCAAAAGCTGGAACAAACAGGTTTTCTGGCATCGATGTCTCAGGCGCGCACCCGTGGTATTGATATCACTGTAGTAACGGATAAAACGTTTAATACAGAGCATGCAGATTTTGAAAAGCGCAAAGAAAAACATCAGCGCCTAAATGAAGCAGTGGAAAGGTTGAATGAAATGGGCGTCACGACGAAGCTGGTTAATCGTGTTCACAGTAAGATTGTGATTGGTGATGAGGGGCTGCTCTGCGTCGGTTCCTTTAACTGGTTTAGCGCTACGCGCGATGAGAGATATCAACGATACGATACGTCGATGGTATACCGTGGCGAAAGTTTAAAAAGCGAAATTAAAACGATATATTCTAGCCTGGAACAACGTCAGTTGTAATTCTCAATTATCGTTTCTAGGTTAACTGCCGAGACACTACCAGGTAATATCGCTTTAGGGATGCTACTTGGTGGTTACTTACTGCAGTATTTTGTAGCTATAGGACTACAATTGCTCAGCACTTAAGAAGGTTAGATAGTACCAACAGAGCATTATTTTATGCATGCTAAAAAATTTTATGCATTAGCTTGATAAAGAAAAATATGTCACTGAGGCTGCTAATACCTTGGAATAAACTAATAAAGGATATATTTTTGTTGAAACTGGTTTTAACGTTGGATTTATCCATAACCTTTTTCCGATATAACCCCAAAAAGTGACGAGCCTCAACTAGCGCATGCCGGTACAAAAATATCTTTATTTTTTTGTTTTGTTTATCATCCGCTAACTGGATGATATCTTCGATCACTTCAACATAGCTTATAGCACGAACATCGTAGTAATCCGGCCGATGCGTGATAGAGGCCTTATTGTTGATATAGATATAGTCCTTAATATCCAATGTGCAGAATCGACCATTGCTCGCCGCAAGATGAACCGTCCAGAGAATGTCTTTATGGCTTCTTCCGGGCTGGAAGTGCAGTGAATGCTGTTTGATATAGGATGATCTGACCATTTGCAGCCACAGGTAATGCGGCCATTCGCGATGGATAACGCAGTGTCTGATCCACTCATGACCTGACAACGTCGCTTCACAGGGCTGCTTAGTATGAACGGCTCTTCGGTGGTTGTCAGCGCCAGAATACCAGCCATTAAAGATCACGACGTCGGCTTGCGACGCGGTAGCTGCTTGCCATCGTTTTTCAATGAACCCGTCGGTAATATCATCGTCAGCATCGAGGAAAATAACCCACTCTCCCCGATGGATGTCTAGTACTGCATTGCGTGCTCCGTAGACCCCCTCGTTGGCCTGCTTGATGAGAATGAGTCGGTCATCATGGATTTGACGAAGAACATTAGCTGTTTCATCAGTAGAACCGTCATCGACAATGATAAGTTCAATAGCCACGCGGGTTTCACTGAGGATTTTATTAACCAGACTATCAATGGTCTCAGCGGGGTTGTAAGCAGGGATAATGACGCTGACATCGATTCTATTTTTCATATTGAGCTATGATTTTCCTTCGTTGTCATCCCTGAGGCGTCTGATTGGGATAATCCGTCTTTCCCTGATTTCCTGGTCGATATCAAACAAGCACTCGTCGCAGAATTCTTTATCGAGTGAGAGCAATCGCTCAAGGACACTTCTTTTTTGTTGCAACGTGCGCATCTCTTCATCTTTCCGCGTCTTTGCGATCTCGTAATTTGGGATACATGGAAAATGGGCGTAGCAAGCCCTCGGCTAGATAACTAACCGTAATAAAAGGCTTTTCTTCGAGTAAGTTAAGACAAGGATAACCAAGCAGGGCGCATGAAAGATAATCGTTTTGATAGATCAGTTTTTCGATATTGATCGTGGGCGCCGATCAATATGAAATGCGGTTCCGTGACTTATATTACCGGCAGGCCCATGACTTCAGGCAAAATGGCGACTGTGTTTTTGAATGTGAGAACGACTTTTAGAATGCGTAGCTGTTTGGTCTGGAGCGGGTTTTATAAAGGATATATGAGCGGCAGGTAGGGGCCCTAAGGCCCCCGATTTATAGTTCTCAGGATTGTGCGGTGTAATTGACGAAAGCTAGCTTGTTGCCATCAGGGTCTCTGACGTAAGCGCTGTAGAATCCTTCGCCGTAATGTGGACGCAGGCCCGGAGCTCCTTCGTCAGTGCCGCCGTGGCTTAACGCGAGCGCGTGAAGCTGCTGGATGTGTTCGGCAGAACGTGCAATCAGGGCGACCATCACACCATTTCCTGTCGTGGCATCCTGTTTATCAAAAGGTCTACCGACACCCAGTGCTGTCGTGTTATTACCGTTGAAAACGCCCCACCATGCGACGTCCTCATTCCTGCCACCACGGGGATACCCCAGCATCTCCATCAACGGATCGTAGAATGTAATAGCGCGTGGCAGGTCGTTGGTTCCGAGCATAATGTAAGAAAACATCGGCTCTCCTTAAAGGATTCAGGGGGAGTGTAGATAATCAGCTCAAATCACTCGTCCGCTTTATGCGCCCAGGCGGGCATTGCCGTCAGATAACGTTTTGCCCGCTTCTGTGCTTCTTCCGGGCCGACTTTTTGCCAGGAATCAAGGAAGCTGGCTAAGCCTGATACCGCTTCTTCCCAGGGTTTAAGATTGCCGTTACTGTCACAGCAGTACGCGCAATATTGATCGCTGGCACTGTGTGCATCGGGTGCAGACATCGGCATTTCGCAAGCCTGACAGAACTTTTCATGTTGTGACATATGATGCTCCTTATAGTGACGTCCTGATTAATAAACATACAGAATATGTATTGTGCAGGTGATGCAACAGATCAAAGCAAAGGCGAAGCCCCGGTATCTCCAGTCAGAAATACCGGAACCTGTTATTACCTGGCGATGAGCGCGAACACGCCCCAGCCAAAGTATTCCCGCGCGTAAGTTACGTGGCGTTTCGGCGAGATGTTTAGCTCGGCCCTGACTTCGACGGCGAAGTCGTCGTCAGGATTGGCTTCCAGCCAGCGGCGCATGGTCAGCCATTTCGCGGCTTCATACCGGTCCCAGCCTTCCTGGTCTGCCAGTACCATTTCCACCACGTCATAGCCGAGATCGTCGAACGCGCCGACAAGCCCCGGCAGCGTCAGGAAATCGGTCGTCGAGCTGACGCCACAGGCCTGGGCTATCTCGTCCATTGCAGGCACCTGACGCCAGTAGGGTTCACCGATGAGCATGATCCCGCCCGGTATCAGGCTCTGCGCCAGCAGTTCGACCGTCCCGGCAAAGCCTCCAGCAATCCATGTCGCTCCGACGCAGGCTGCCACGTCACATTTCTCATTGGCGACGTAACCGGCCGCATCGTTATGAATAAAATGTACGCGTTCGCTGACGCCGAGTTTTTCCGCGCGTCGCTTTGCCTGCGCGGTGAAGAGCGAACTCATGTCGATGCCAGTCCCCGTAATGCCATGATCCCGGGCCCAGGTGCAGAGCATCTCGCCCGAGCCGCTGCCGAGATCAAGAATGCGGGTGTCCGGCTTCATACGCAGCACGCGGCCCAGCGTGGCGTACTTCTCTTCGGTGAACGGGTTATGGATGCGGTGTTCACTTTCGCTGATGGTAAAAATACGTGGGATATCCATTATTTAATTCCTGTTATTGGGTTAAGCACCAAAAAGGGCACAACAAGATTGTTATTCACGCCAGTGCTCCGGTTTCATCAGGGCCTGCGCGCACTGGATGTGGCCGGTCACGTTCATGGGCTGAGCGGTGAGTGATTGCATCATCCAGCAGGCTTTGTGCTCCTCCGGGATGGGATAAGGTGCCGGATAGCCTTTGTCTCCGGCACAGGGTTCGAACCCATGTCTGGGGTAATAGGTGGCGTGGCCGAGAACAAATACTATCTGGCAGCCCATCGATCTCAGGTGCTCGATGCCAGTGCGTATCAACCGTCCTCCCACGCCCATCCCCTGGTATTCCGGTATGACCGCCAGAGGAGCGAGGATATGCATCAGCGGTGAATCCATTTCCCCTTTGAAGGTTGCCCGGGTAAATAAAATATGCCCGACGGCTTTGCCTTCATGTCGGGCCAGCAGCGATAACGCAGGGCGCGCGCTTTCATCCTCAAGTAAAGAGGCCGTTAAATCGGCTTCTTTGCTGAAACCAAATGCGCGGGTTTCGACTTCCCGGATATCACTGGCATCACTTTCATCTGTGATTTGAAAAGTGAAGTGGTGTGCTGTCATAGAAACTCTCCTTAGCGATTATCGAGCTGAGCGCGAACGTTATTCAACCCGGTAGTGTTGATTCGATAGGGCTGACCATTGACGGACTTGATAAGTTTTTTTGTTTTGAGTTTTTTGAAGACGGCGAGCGTGCAGTCGGTCAGCAACAGCCCTTCGCGGCTGTAGCATTCAACGGAAGTGACGCGGCCTGAAGAATCGCGGACGTGCGCAATACGTCCACCTTTAGCGAGAACGTGTAAGGTACGTTGTTCCTGACGGGATAAATTCATACTGAAGAACCTGTTTAATCATCATGTGCAAAACGTGCAAACACACAGCGGTGTCCGCATTCGATTTCGGCGCATTGATAATCAGTCCGGCCTGAAAAGGTCGGTAAGCTGATTATCGGATGATTACATTCTCCAGCATCAAAGCCTCGGGTTGAGTTGAAAGGTATTTACGGAGCGAATAGTAACACGTAGTTTTAGGAGGGATATGTTTCAGTAGAAAAAGTGTGATGTACTTTGGAAATTGAATGCCAACCCATTTACTGGGAAAGGCTGATGGCACTGACGAATGCATGTTGAAGTACGCCAGAAATGGCCTCATCGGCTTTTCCCCTCGGGAGATTATTCTCCTTTTGTTAAATCCAGAACATAAACATGCTCACCATCTTCGATGCCTGAAAAGTTGAAGCCAATCCTGATAAGTAATTTTATTGAAAGGATATTTTCCGGATTCACACCGGCTTTGATGAGTGAAAAACCGTTCTCTTTTATCCAGTCGATCGTGGCGGTAATTGCTTCAATTGCATATCCCTGGCGAGCATAAGCGGGACTGATGGTATAGCCGAGCCAAAACACATCGCATTGCTGATGTAAATAGATATCACCAATCAAAACCTGCGTCAGCTTGTTGACAATGGCCAATTGAATACCGCGAGCAAGTGTAAGAACTCCCAGCAACTCTGCTTCATAGTCCTCTTTTGTTAGCCCCTTAAATCCCTGATATTTCATCCACTCAGCATCATTACGATACACCATAAAACTATCAATTTCGTGTGACTGAAATGGTCGAATGATGCATCTTGACGATATTATTTGCATAAGGCTTCCTGTTTAGTGATTCTCCTGCCCCAGTCTCTGCGACTACAAGAGTTACCGCCTGACGCTACGCCCGACGGCTACTCTCTGACTATGTCCGGTGCGTCGCCGCTTTCATACACAACACGAAAACTGTCAGTTTGATGTTCAACCCTCATCGGCATAGAACACAAACGCCAGCTTATTCCCGTCCGGATCGCGTACATAGGCACTATGGAATCCCTGTCCGTATTGTGGCCTGTGCCCCGGTGTACCTTCATCCCTGGCGCCCAGACTGATAGCAAGTTCGTACAACTGCTGGATGTGTTCAAACGAGTGGGTGTTCAGTGCGACCATCGTGCCATTACCAACGCTCGCTGGTTGCTGGTTAAAGGGCCTGCCGACGCACAATCCGATGGTATGGTTATTGCTGAACGTCCCCCAGGATGCGCCTTCTTCATTACAGCCTGCCTTTGGATGTCCAAGCAATTCCATCAGCGGATCGTAGAACCTTATGGCGCGCTGTAGATCGTTAGTACCCAGCATCACGTAAGAAAACATAAACCCTCCTTAATCTCTTTTGCATTATTGCTCCTGGCAGCCTACCGGTGATACTGACTGGCTCTGATGCTGCCCACGCAGTTTAAGCAGGCGGGCAACTGATATGATGACGGCTATACCGGCCAGCAGCGCCACGCAGTGGAAAGCAATCCTGCCGCCAGCATGGAAGTAAACCCAGCGGGTTATTTCAATGCTAAGGGCAATTATGCCGAGCGCCAGAATATTCAGCGTGGCAGAAACGGTGCCTTTTGGCAGGTTATGAGAAAAGAGCGTAAAGCGAAACAGCACCGGATAGAGCAGTCCAATACCCAGGGCATAAAAGCTCGTTCCCAGTACTGACCATAGCCAGACGTGTGGCCATAGCAGGTTGCCGACCAGCAAAGCCAGCAAGCCAGCAAGCTGTATCGGAACAGTACCCCAGATAAAACGCGGTGAAGTCGGGTCTTTGATAAAATTCGCTACGATCGCACTGGCGATAATGATCCCACTAAACACGGGCACCTGTGTCCAGGCATAGGTACCGGGAGACATACCCCCGTGCTCAATCAGGATCACGGGGGAGAGCGCCACCCAGGTGATGATTGGCAGGTTACCAAAAGCGACTGCCAGTGAGCCGGTCAGCACCACTGGATGGCGAAATGCCGCGATGAAATCTGACAGTACTTCACCCGGTTTGAATTCTCTTCCCTGAGATATAACTGTTTCCGGCATTTTGAACAGTAGTAAGAACCATGCTACCAGACCAAACACACCGATGATGGCAAAGAGCAGTTTCCAGTGAATGAACGCCATCAGCGCAGCGCCGGCCACCGGCCCGATAACTGGGGCAAGCAGAACAATAGAGGTCAGCGCAGCCATGATCCTGATGGAATCCTTTTCATCAAAGGCCTCCTGTATTGATACATAACCAACGGTGGAGATGAAGCAGATACTGGTTCCCTGTATAAAACGGGCAATAAAGTACTGTTCGATCGAGGTGACAAACAGCATGCTCAGGCATGCCAGGGCAAAGATCATTACACCAGTGAGCAGGACCGGGCGGCGTCCAATCCGGTCGGAGAGAGGACCCAGGAGCCACTGGAGCGCCAGTCCGCCTGCCATATACAAACTGACTGATACTGGAGCCAGCGTAACATCCGCCTGTAACTCATTTATAATGTTAATGACGCCCGGCTGAATAAGGTCCGTTGTCAGGTAGGCTGAAAAATCGTAGATGATCATCGCCAGTGGAAATAATAGTACGTTGCTATACCTTCTAAGGCGTCCCGAAAATGGCTTCATAAACGGGTTCTCTGTTTTTTATTATTGAATGGTTATTATCAACTTAGATCGTGCAGTTCCTTATCCATCGCAGGAGTCAGTCTGAGATCAAGAAATTCTACCTCCAACCCCTTGCGCTGAGGTGTACAACACATGATGCCCGTTTTTACAGGGCCCGTAGGGAAATGGCATAAGCGAAGTAATGGCCAGTGCTGTCCATCTGAGGAGTACTGCAATCGTAACGCATCTTTTTTAAGGGTCAGACGCAGCCAGAATTCCTTCGGATCCCCAGGAAAGAGTCCTGTAGCCCAGTCGGAATTTCTCATCGCGAGTACACTCCCGATTGCAGGTGCTCCATCGTTAAATTCGATGCCAGCTTTGAGCCAGTGCTGTTCGTCAGAGAGCATCATAATTCCGGCCTGGTCATAGAGTGTGGTGAAGTCTGCGCGGATCCTGACCTGAAAAGTAAAATCACCTGTTACATCAGTAGCGTAGATGTGGCCGGTAAAACGCTCAAACCCGTACCAGGTACGGCACCAGAAATCAGTATGCTCATCAGTGATTACCGACAGGGCGTTATTTTCGTAGCACCATACGGCGGGCTCATTGATCCATTCAAACTTGCAACTCATCATTGTTCTCCTGTCATGCGGAACGCAGCATAACGATAGTTTAAAATGTCAGTTCCATTTCAAACTGGCATAACGGTTCAGCCTGATAACCTGCCGCAGTAAATAATGGTGCCAGCGTTTCTGGGATCGCTGCTGATGTACCTATGCCAGGCCATCTGGCATTCATTTTCTGAAGCATTTTTTTAGCCCGTCCCTGGTAACGATACACCGGTTCCACAAACAAACAGCGGAGCTGAGGTTGTCCCATGAACTTCGCGACAGCACACCATGCATGTTCGTTATCCCTGAGGATGTCGCAGGGAATAGACAAGAGCTGCAGGGGACTGGCCAGCCAGGGAAGATCATCATCTGGTGCAGACCAGACGGTACGCAGGAAGTCATCAACAGCCTTGGATTCCATATCCTCTGAAGGTATTTCCAGACGAGACTGTGAATCTCCCCGGTATTTGCACAGATGTCGGCGAACCTGAAAACCGAGCGCATGATAGAGAGCGATGGCCTGGGTATTTTCGCGCATCACTTCCAGCCTCACGCTGGAAAACTTTTTCTCTTTTAAGGAGATAAACAGAGGAGTAAGCATCTGTTTTGCCAGTCCCTGGCTCCGGTACTCGGGTAACACACCAAATGCTGCCAGACGCGCTTTGTCCATTCTGCGGGTTACGATGGCTATTGCCGCTGGGTTATCATTGACCAGCCAGACAAACGAGTCTTCAAGGCTGAGTCCTTCGGAAATGAAACGTGAGGCAAACATTTCCGGTGGCAACGCAAACGGTGTCAATGATTCATTAAAGCTGTCTGCAAGAATACGGCACAGCTCAGTAATGCTGCATTCAAGGGCTGATACCGGAATAACGGTCATAGATAAAGCTCTCCATTGCGGTTACCGGGAGCTACAGGGGGAAAATATGCTCCCTGTTTTCTCGGACAGTGAAGCTGATTTCTACAGAGCGGGCACTGCGATCGCCCTCACCATGGTAAACAGCTTCGATGTTGTTACCGTCCGGATCCAGAACAAAAGCGGCATAGTATCCGGGATGATAGGTTCGTTCGGCAGGTGCGCCGTTATCACGTCCGCCATGATTTAGTGCTGCGTGGTAAAACGCGTTCACCTATTCACGGTCTGCGGCCTGAAAGGCCAGATGGTGCCGTCCTGTAGGCACTCTGCCAGACTCCGAACTTTTTACCGACGAAATGACCAGTTCGTCAGCCCAGATATAATCGTCATCGGTAATAACCATGGGGATCTTAAGTTCCGACAGAACAGCAGTGTAAAACGCTTTGCTTGCGGCAAAGTTGTTTACCACGAGCTGGATATGGTCGATAAGTCTGCCACGATGCAGCGTATAGTTATCCATGGTTCATTTCCTTATTCAGATTCTGTCAGTCAGGTCTTTACCTATGAAACTCAACAGAGGCACAGCTCTACGTAATGATTGTGTTGTTGGAAAAAAATACATTAAGTTTTGTGCTCTGAACCCGACAGATATCAGAAAATCATTCCAGATTTGGTCTTTGTACAGGAATTGCTATTCCGTTATTCGCTTATGACCAGGCTCTCAATTGCCAGTTGTAATATAACGAGCAGGGATGAGATAAGAGCAAGCCATTTTACGGGGCGTAGTTTACGTTCAGGTATAGAGAGCGTGTGGAGTATGGCATGACGCTTCATTTTATTGAGTGGCATGCTGCCTCCTTAAAAAGAGCCGCCTGCACAGGCTGCTAAACAATGAAAAAAGAATCATTCCACAAACAAGGCACTTGTGAGCAAGGTTAGTTGCCCTGGTGCTAACGTAACGGTAAAAACAAGCCACAAGTGGCTAACCGTTTTCCTTCCGGGTTGACAGTTTCCTCCTGTAGAACTGTTCGTTTGTTAGCCAGAACAGGTTAACGGATAAAATCAGTATATCCATAATAAATAAATGGTTGTTTAGCGTTTATTTAAATAATGCCTTCCGAATAATACGCACTCAAATAATAAACAAGGTGGGACTATCAAGTACTGCTAATTGATAGGCGCTCATGAGAACTGGAGAGATAATTGCTTCTGATTAGCCATCAATGCAATTACATCCTGGCCGGGGGATTCCCGGGGGGTTAAGTAGCGTGATTAACCACCATAAATATTGATTGAACTCATTTACCTAAAAAGCGCCATTTTGATAGTCTCGACTTATCTCGTTGAACATCTACAGGAATGTAACGTTGGAAATCTTTTTTTAACCTGCTGAAAAATATCTCTTAAATATTTTTCATACATAAAAATTTATGGTCCGTTCAGTACGGATCCGATTTTGTATGGGTTAAAAAAGGTACGTTATGAAAGTTACATGGACCGTCACGCCTGTGGGGTATCAGCGCATCGCGAAACGATGCCCTTCATGCAACATTAAACGGGACTTCACGCCGTCAGGTGCATTTCGGGTTAATTCGCAAAAGAAGGTGCTGGACGTGTGGAGTATCTATAAATGCACACACTGTGATTACACCTGGGATATCTCCCTGTTTTCGCGTCTGCACGTCAGCAAAATTGACCGCCAGCTTTATCATCGGCTAATGACAAACGATGCCGCCACGGTTCAACATTTTGCCTGTGATATCGCGACGCTGAAGCGGAACAACGCCGAGCTATCGGGTCGGCCTGATTTTACCGTTCAGGAGCGCTGGCCGTTAAGCATCACCGCCCACCAGCGGGTTCGCGTTAGTGTCAGGATCTCCCGTTCATTTCAGGTAAGTCTGCTGTCGATTTTGAAGCAACAGCTCATGCTGAGCGCTGGTGAAATTCTGAGAGGGTTGGAGTCAGGGCAGATCAGCGGCGTTACGATGAAGATGCTTAAATCGAGAAAGCTAAAGGCAGCGGAATATGAATTCCAGCTGTCTGTGGAAACGTTATATGCCAGGCGCAGGATTGTTCTGACGCATCGTTAAAATATTAAGCTCCCCTGAGGTAATAAACGCCCGTGTGGCAGCGGTTCAACATAATGCCAGATAGGCCGGGGATAGGGGAGCTTCAGTTTTTCAGCTTCAGAATTGAGAACTTTAGTTAATAGGGTGATAAACGATATCGCTTGAATTGTGCCGAGTCTAATGGTGCTTTAAGGATTGGGATATCGGGAAAGGTGTAGCTTAATTGAATGGGTTGTATCAATGACCGCGTGAATCGGCAATCCGTTGCTGTAACCATAATTCGACTTCACTTTTCTTCCAGCGGGAGCTGCGGCCCAGCTTAATTGGCTTCGGGAACAGTTCGTCTTTTATCAACTTATAGAACCATTTATCCGTCAGCCCCGTTAGCTTTGTGATGAAGCGCATATCCACCAGTTGGTCATCAAGTAAAGAAATATTTTTTGTCATGATGCTGTCTTCCAGTGTGGGATTATCCTGAGCTGGTGGGTGATTGCTCGTTACCACCAGCCCTTCCACATCAATGGATTGATACGTAAAAAAGTGCAGAATGTAGGTTACAACGTGCGAGGACGCCCCAGTCCGCTGGGCGACGGTACCTCACTGGCTCCGTAGTGATAGTGACCGTGCTTTTGCTCTTCTTTGGCAAGGTAGCTGATGATGTAGCGCAGGTTATCGATGGCTTCGGTATCATCGTAGTTCACCGGCTTATCAATACAGACGTCATAAGTAGGTTTGTATTCGCAGCGGTTGTAATACCCTTCTCGTTGCGTTATTTCCCGCCATATTGTTCCGACTCTCTCAGCTATTGGGTAGGTAGCCTGGTTAAGGTGCCTGTCGAGATAGAATACGATATGGGCATGGCAGCCGTGGTCTACAGAATTCTCGAGTACCCAGAAATACCCAGCCAGATTTGTGTGCTGCAGGGTGCGTTCAACCAGCATGCGCACCTCTTGCTCGGTTTCGTTCCATGAATGACGTTTATAACGCTCTGTACCTTTCTGATAGAACAGGTCGAGTCTGAGTGCCTGTATTCGGGAGTATCGGTTCAGTAGCTGATTCAGGTGGTCATTGAGTAGAGACAGTAGAAACCAGTTCATCGTGTATCTGGAATTAAAAGGGTAAGGTGTGTGCATTGATTTATCCTTTGTCAGGTGGAGTACAAAGGATTGGGATGAGATGTAATTTTTAAGAGAAGCAGGGAAACGGCAGATAAAGGAAACTGTGTATCCAGCAGAAGACAGGCAGGGTTAATGAATGAGGGAAGAAGCTATGAACAGGGTGGTATAGAAACAGGGAGTCCCCCTTAATTATACTAAAAACCCAAATGTTCATATTTACTGTTGAACGATGCTAATGAGGTGAACAGAGGACGATCCTAGGGAAAAAATCACAGGAATAATGCAGTAAAGTGTCAGAGTATTATCACAATAAAATCATGGGGATATCAGTAAAAAATCAGCCATTTCTCAGCCTGTGACCCGCCCCCCTCTACCTAAAAAATGCTCATGCTAATCTGTGTCCAGGAGCCAGAATTAGAGGGAAGAGACGATGTTGCATTACGATATGATCCGTTACGAGATAATGTATCTAAAAATGCTTGGTGCGCTTTCCAACACTGATTACTCCTTACAGTGGAGTACTTATGATTCGCCGGATCAGTTTCGACGTTTAATCTCTGAGATCCTTGAACGGCATTTCCTGGGCGATCAGGACAGGATCAAAGTTGGCCGGAAAACTCTTAAAGAATGGGCTGAGCTGCTACTGATTGATAAAGATTATTTTGATTGTTTCAAAGGTACACCAAGAGCATTGTGGTTTGCTCACCATTATATTTTTGAATACCCAGTATTCTCTGCAGGGCTGACGCTTGGTGGGTTGGGGAATGACGTCGGTTGTTCTGGTAGTTTTAATTCTCTTTTAATGGACGATAATATCTTCACAAATCTTGATTTCTCTAATTTGAATACCGACCTGGACGATATAGATTGGGACCTGATAAGAAATCCACAGGCCACTGCTTCAAAGAAACCGAAACGCGTTTTCTCCCGATTTTATCTGAACGCGGGAGCTAGTACCTCTCTGTATAACCCCACTCCGGTAACTGAGCGTGAACTCATCAATGGTGTGATGAGGTACATTGATGAAGCGCCATGTTCACTTGGAGATAAGATCTCTTATTTCAAAAAACTGCATGAGCGCTGGCTTGAGCAATATGATTTTTTTCTGACAGATTTTGACTGGATGTCACGTGATGATGAAATTCAGTTAGTCTATCTCTGGGACTATCTCAAAGGAAAAGGACGAATAGCAGGCTATCTTCGCCCTTATAATACCTCTATGCGTTATGACATGATTATTGCGGCTATAGATGTGTGGAACGTCCAACCTGAAGAGAAGCTGGAGTTTATTGAGAAGATGAAACATGCCTGGCAAGCGGCGAAATCTTATCGGCGGTCTGCTAAATAGCGTTGTGATCCCAGTGGTTTCTTCGCCTGATTTCTCAGTATTGTTATGAATCTTAATCGACCAAGGTTCTATAGCTGTCTCTCTCTTGCCCGTTACGTACAGAGCACCGTAGCCGAGGCATGGAAGTTAGAACTTTTACTTCTGGCTCGAAGCGTACAAACTGACTGATCTGAAGGTCCGCTGTGAGCGAGGAACGGACATCACTTAGATCATTCTGTGTGAATCAACAGGGAGCAGATTAGTCTGCGCCGTAGGTACTGACTATGAGTCGTTATGCTGACAAGGAGGTACTCGCGGTACTACCAAACTACGGCATTCAGCGCCATGATCGCTCCCAATTGTAACGAACGAGAGGCGATCATTTGCGATGGCATTTACAAGAGGATGCGATGATCTCAAATTCCTAAAATATCCTATTCCCTTCGGCTAGGAAACCCATACGTAAAACCTAAATTTACAATGTGTTTTTGGGGCTATGCTGATCTATCAAATAAATCAAATCCTCACAATGTAATTTGCATCGAATAAGCTCCCTGATTGGAACACTGTAAAAATGGGCTTTATCCGTACGCACAGCATTGATCGGAGCCAGCATTATTTCCAACTCTCGTTTGTCTTGCGCAAGATGACTGAAGGCTGCCCACGCATCTCTCCATAGCATTAATTGACCAAGCTGGCCCAGATATAGTCCATCAAAGATTCCTAAAATTTGGTCTCGTGGAGTATATTTGTAGCGCGCATTAGACTTAACGACATTTCCCTGCACCTTCTTAAAAGCAGCGCCTCCAAGAGCCTGCTCAATCTTTGCCTGAACAGCCATACCAAAAGTTTTTTCGTAGATGTATCGCACATAGGAGCGAAGGCTGATTTCAGCACTTTCAATTAAACTCCAGATGGCATCGTGCGTGGGGCCATCATTCATGTCATTGTGGGGGGCGGGTGGAACTTCATCGACAAAAATATACTCTTTTATATAACCCCAATATACTTCATTAATTGCACTAAGAAAGCCGTTTTCATATTTACCGATACCAGTGAATAAAAGCTCGTCAATGGCCTTTTCAGAAAGCATCGGGTCCCAACCATGATCTTTAAAGATGGAGACTACTTGACTGTTAGGGATTTTATCATTGACCGCCAGTACATCATGAACAGCTCGCGCTTGTTTCGACAAAGCTACCGCCCAAAGGCGCAAAAGCTGACTGCACTCTGTGCGGAAAATCGCAAGCGACGAAGAAAGATGCTCAACAGTATTTATCTCGTTACGTTGAATAAAGTCCCACAACCTAACCGTAAGCCCTGCATGGCCTCCAGTTATGGAATGTAGTTTGAGAGCAACATTTTCTTCGATAGAGAGTGCATAACTTGTTTCAATGTTCTTTACAAGAACACCCACGTCATCTTTTGAAAAGTTCTGGATATAATAATATGCCGCTCGACTACCTATAGGCGATGTATCATCTTCCGAAAACACAAAAAGCTGTTGAGCCCCCGCAAAAACCATACCTATTTTTGCTTGAGCAGCTAATTCTGACCCATAAAGAATAGTAAAAAGGTTATCTTGGAATCCGCGTGGAAAACGCTCACCCAAAACACGCTCAGATTCGTCTATGAGAAATAAGATTGTTAAATCAACGTTGCCAGCACTACTGGTTATACTTAATATTCGTGATGAAAAATCTTCTACTGTGACGCACCTGTTTTCTTCGAGGGAATTTATAGGAAACCCATCAATCGTGGCCTTACACGACTCAATAGTCCTCACAACCAAGTAAGTAAAGAAGTCGCTGGGGGTTGCTTCTACAGGAAGTCTGGTAAGGTCAATATAAACAGGGCAAGTGAAGGTATCAAGGTTTTCGACGCTGACAGATCGCTGCAAAGTCTCATGAACCTTAAGGAGAAGCGTTGTCTTCCCGCTTTGACGTCCGCCAAAAAGTAGCACACATCTTCTGTTTATAGCCTCGCGCTCCAGAGCAACTATAAGTTTGCTTCTACCAGCAAAGATACTGACGTTGGCTTGAAAAGGGTCAAACGTATGCATCATTTAAACTCCCCAATTTTTCTTTTTAGCCAAAGGGCAAGTAAGTCCATAGTGAATTTAGCATGACCGCCCTCGAGTTCAATAAGCTGGTAACCTAATAAGTGCCTTAGTGCCATACCCGAGGAACCGCTTTTGACGAGCTCACTTGACATATGCGCTTCGTTACCATCCAATGCCAGCTTTAAACAAAAATTCTTTTCATCTGGGTAATCTCTCGAAAGCCTCTCGAAGATCTCTCGCATATCTTTGTCGCAAAAAAGGATATATTGATCAACGCTTTCCTCTATTATTGCTTCTGTGATCAATAACGGCCGATCAATATATTTTTCGGCAAGAAAACTGCAGAACTGCCTTGAGAAGAACGGATGCCCACCTGTTAATTTAACAATCGCAGGTACCGCTCCCTTTGCAAACTTAATACCCATGCCTCGTCCAAGAGCGGTTAACATTGCGTTGCATTCAGATGAAGGCAATAGTCGAAGATAAATTTCTTTGAAAAAGTTGAATGCGGGGTTATCACGTTCCTCGAACTGAGCTGTTTCTGAAATCGCCGCATTTGCACCAGTCACTACAAGAGAAAACGAGCTTGATTCTTGAGAAACACCCCGCAAGTAACTAAAAAAGTCAAAATAGCCTGATAGACCTTCTTTTCCTTGTGAGGTAGGAAGAAGTCGTTCAATTTCATCTAGAAGAAGTACCAATTTGGGCTTTGAGTTAGCTGGCGAACTATCGATTGACTCAAGAATACTGGTTAGATCCGCGTCGAAGGCTGTTGCCACAGGAAAATCATGTGGTATATCTAGAACGCTTTCAAAGTGCCCACCTAGCCTCCACTTAGATACTTTTAACGTCTCACTGGACGACACGAGCCGATGAAGCTCCGATGACAAGCGCCAATATATCCAACTGAAATCTTTGACATCTCCAGGTACGCGTAAGAGGTCGACATATACATAGATATCACCATCATCTCTTGCTCTACGCGACAACTCTTTAAGAAGTGACGTCTTTCCAACCTTTCGCAGGCCGAACAACCCTACTGGCATCGAATCAGCAATTGAATGTTTTAACTCATCAAGGTCACGATTTCGACCAAAAAATTTTCGTCCGACGACGGGAAAATTAACGTTAAATAAGTCTCTACGGTAAAGCCACTGCCCAAATAATTCATTCAGTGTCGCATGAGTCTCCCCGCCCTCTATTTCCGCTTGAGAAAGCGGAATTATAGCAGGGTAAAGTTTATTCTTGTTTTCAATTCTTGAGAACAGTACTTTCTTCAAATCTTCAGAAACTGATGCAGTGACCATCAGGCATAGTTGCTCATCTGTGCCGCGCGCAGCAGCAGAAACCGCAATTTTTTCGGTGAGTTCATTTATGTCAGCTAATGATACCTGTGACTTGAAGTAGACTCTTACTAATATCGTAGTTTCAACACCAAAGCTTTCAATTAGCTCTTTATCTACGATGCCAACCACAATATCAGCGCCTTCAGTCACCGCATCGAGGGGCTCAACGTCGATAATTTTAAAACCTTCACCATTAAAGAAATTGAAGGCAAGATTTCCCCTATGGTGCTTGCTTCGTAACCGGGCAATGTTCAGAGACCTGAGGTCGCTTTCAGGAAATGATGCAGGTGATAGTGTCTGAATGGCCCGTTCATAATAGATTAGTGCCTCTTGGAGTGACGCATTAGTGTTTTCTTTAAATGCATTTCGCCCTAAAAGCAAATATATCCCACCATGCGTGCCAGGCTTAGCGTTCTTGAGTGCTTCTGTAAGAAGGCTACGAGCTTCCGAAAAAATCTCGAGAGAAATGGCTAGAGTTGCAGCGTCTTCATATATTTTTCTTACAGGAAATTTTTTTAACCCTTCTCGATAAACATCCATAGCTTCTTTTTTTCGACCACGGTTTTTCTCCATTGCGGCGAAGCTGAGAACCACCTGTAATGACGGCGATACTTCAAAAGCTTTTCGAAAAAGTTTTTCCGCCTGTTCAAATTGCCGATTGTCTCGAGCGATCACTGCTTGGGCCCTGTAGTCTTGACCAGTAGCCGTATCTATCTCTCGAGAGAGGTTTAAATCGGCAGGGGCTACGCTTGGCTTGATGTCGCAAGCGCATGGGCCTTTACTATTTGTCCCAAGAATATAGCTGACTTTATCACCTACTCGATAATCAGACTTTTTCTGCAATTCTGAACGCGAAAAATAAAGTTTCGACTTACTATCATCTGTTTTCAAAAAACCAAACCACTGCCGCAGCATTGTAATTTCGCCTGAGTATCTTTCAGCCATTTTTCATCACAATTAGTTGTTTTTTCTGGTTGTAGTCTGCACTTGAAACTTCGTCGTTGCAAGCAGCTCTGAACAACTTTGACTAGAGCTCGCTCGCCGCTGAACGACTGCTCTTGGCACAGAGCGGACCGCCTGAAGCGCTTTGAGGTCCGCTGTTAGCGAAGAGCGGACGATTTGACTGCAATTGAGATGTCTGAAAACACTTGTGTTAAAGTGTCATTAAGATCCTTTTGGGTAGTCATCATTACTCAAACCGCTGTTCACCTTTACGATCTTCCTGTTGTTCCCGATTCCTTTGACGCTCAATCATAAGCATCAATCTCTCGTGGATTTTTTTTGCAACGTTTGAAATGTCGTCCCGCTCGTGTTCAATGAGTTTATTGAAAGCGTCAGCCCGTGACTGCCATATGTTTGCAAGGCTGCCACTCCAGCTTGTAGGACTCGTTAATTCTGCAAAAGAATCAAGGACCAAGGATGGTTCAGGTGCCGCCTCCAGGAATTTGACAGCATTTTCATGTAAGACCGTCCCGCTTGTGTCTGGAATTCTTACCCAGAGTTCTAACCCCTGCGGCACAAAGGCCCATATCCTCGGATCGTCTCTGCTGGAGCACCAGTCAATCAAGATTTCGATGTCAACGCCTGAAAGCAGCGGAGTATCCCCAATGCTTCCACGCATAAAGAACAACCGCATACACCTTTGGTCTTCAGAATCTGCAAACAGGCGGGAGAGAAACGCTTCAGGTATAAGTGCCACTGTTGTCTCTATGGTTTTACGATACTCATTCATATAGCCGTAGTGTTTATCAATCGCTGAGAAGATAGCATCCAGCCACTGATGCTTGAGCACGTCATGTTCATCTAATTGCAATGCCTCCGCCACGACCGATTCCATAAAGACATCTACAAGACTACTCCGAGCGTCAGTATCTTTCTGTAAAACCTGAATGGCTGCCCTGAAACCGATTTGAAGAAGTTCCGGACCAGGCATGTCCTCTGTCGCTTTTTTGCCGTGTAGCCTCATGCCGAGCCCATTCAAAATCGGTTCCTCGCCGCTTTCCATGACTAACAGTCGTTCCGCCAGTTCGAGCACCCGGGAGATTGGGAGATGCCGGCATTTTTTATCCCACAAAAAGGTGTCAAACATAAACGGATGGATATCCGGTTTATCCAGAAGCGACATGCATCGATTCAAATCCCTTTCTGTAAAATCTCGCTGAGGATGCAATTTAACCAGAACTCGACATAGGGAAGGATGCACAGCGCACTGATCCAGAAATTCATGGGCCATAGCTTCATTAATACGATCCACACCGTCGATAAAGCCAAGAAAGACCGAAAAATCTTTATTTTCAGTAGAGTCCTGTTCTAGTTCTTTTATAAGCAATTGCCAGATTTCACGAGGACTCGCAGTTCCCTGAGCAAGCCCCTGCCCGAATGCGCTCCGGTAAGGCATCCACTCAGAAGAGAACAAATTGGGTCTCAGATCAGAAAGGCAAAGTGTTGAAGCGGCAAACTCACGCCCCAGTTGCTCTGCTCTGGCCATCAGTCGCTCTTCAGCTTCAGCGTATCGGTCCTGATCATTTCGGTTAAATTCGTCATCAAGCACCCAGTTATGGTGACCTTTGCTCAGGACATAAAGCCGGATACCGGAAAGCAAATCATTCGGTCTGAGCTCCCTTTGCAGAGCATCAAAAGTTTCAAGCAGAACGGGTGATACCTGAGGATCCTTCTGCATAAAGTACAGTTTTGTCCGAATCGCCTTCCAGCCCTCCCCCCAAGGACGATGGGCATGTAGTGTACGTGCGGCATCAACCAGGACTGAGCCCATCTTCTTGTCACTCCACAGGCCGCTGAGTGAATTTGCCAGAATAGTTCGTGCACCGCTGGCAAGACGCATATCACCAGCGTTCCCGATGCGAACAGCAATCGCAATGAACGCACGCCGCCACGTCATCAACTCTTCATAGTCTGGTTCTGTCCCATAATCCCTCGGCCGGGCACCAAACTCACAGATACCCGAACCTGTCCACGTCGAACCACTAAGTCCAGCAGAAAGCATTCTCAGTCCGAGCGCCCGACGCTGTGACATACCTGAAGAGAGACATTCTTCAAGAAGCGCAACTCGCTGCTCCAGAGAAGCATGTGTGCCTGACAGGTAGGGCTGATAGAACAAGGTGAGTTTGTCCCGTGCATTCTTCTGACCAGGCTTATCCGTTTCATGATCCGCGACTTGCAGCAGAAGGCTGGCGCACCGGTCAAAGTATGAAGACTCCCAGGCCAGTGCCTGCAAAAGGTCGAGGATAGTGCTCCAGCGCGGATCGTAATGTCTTTTCTGGCCTTTAAAGTCTGTAGCCCTGAGGTCCTCGTCAATCCGGTTAAGTAGAACGTCAGGCACCACCGGTGCAATGTACTCCAGCATACGAGCTGGTAAGTCCTCTAACGCCAGTAAATTACTAAGCAACGCTCCCGGCTGAAGCCATGCAGCCGCAATCTCCTTTGCCACCGGATGATCGTGTAAAAGACCCAGCCGGTGAGCAAACGACATAAGCAGGCGCTCCCGTCCCGGCACTTCAAAGCATGAACGAAGAAACGCCACCGGAAAGCTGTCCAACGCGGAGGCGGCCAGCCTGTTCGCGATAGCATGGGGTAAGATGGCTCGCCAGTGTGACCTGGCCTGAAGAATGTGGCGATCGGTCAGCTTTTTGAGCGTCCGGTACAGCTGGTTATGTGAATAGCCCGCGAGCGTACCTAGGCTCTCCAGTTCACTGTCGCCTGTTTCAGAAAAGTTAATCGAAAACGAGTAGACCAGTGAAAGTAGCTCGGCTTGCTCCCGTAATCCCTCGTCCGGTTCATGACGTTGTTCAAAAAGTCTGTTGAAGAGTTGTGCATCAGACAGAACGGCCAGCGACTCCCCTTCCTCCACTCTCTCGGCGATAGCCAGCGAGACTCTGGCATTCCCGTCAGCGAATTGAGCGATTCGACGGGCGTTCAATCGTCCGATACCGGGGAAACGCCGTAGCAGAAGTTTTTCCGCTACTTCCGGTCCTACCGCCTCGATGTGGATCACCTCCGTGGTCTGAGGTTTGTCCTCCCGAATATCATACTCAACGGTAATTAGCTTGATTCTGTTCCCCACCGAAGTAACTCTCGCCGCGAGGGAAGCATGCAGTTTAGACGGGCAGTTATCAAGAACCATAATTGCGCTGCGCTGGTCAGCGATGAGGCGTTCCAGCATGGCTGCAGCCGAAGGGATCGGACCGTCACCGGTATCGGCATAGACCGCTAGGGTGCGGTCCAGGGCATCGGCTCCTACGGATTCATCAAACAAGGCCTGAACAATCCTCGTTTTACCGACGCCAGATAAACCAGTAATACGCACGGCCTTCCGAGTGGTCCGAATAAGCTGGCGTATCGGCCCGATGGCATCCTTAATACTAAGGGGGTGACCTTTTTCTGACGGAAGTGAGATCGTGATACCGGACGCGGTAATCAGGGTATCTTCCGCCCCCTCTGGAGGGCAACTCCACGCTCCATATGGCTGCCAGCCGGAATATCCCCGCCCCAGTATTCTGTTTACCCACAGCATTACTGACGGATGCTGTCGTATCCACTGAGCCAACTTTGCGCGATCATAGAAAGCCAGATGAAGAGTTGGGTGAGAGGGATCATGCCTGACGGCCTCATGCATCGCCTTGACGCGTTCGGCAAGCATAGAGGGGGAACAGTCCTCATCCAGGCTGACAATGATATAGCTTCCCCCCTTTGTGGCCTGGCCGGATATCATGGGAGAAAGGACGCCAGAAGGAGCCATCTCTCGTAGAATATCTGCCCTGCGCATTCTGTGTTTTTTGGCCTGGAAGACGGTATCCGGTCGCTCAATATACCCGGAGTTGAGCTGTTCAACCGGCACCTGTACGTGGACATCAATTCCACCATCAGGTGCGTTGATCGATCCCGACCAGCGCACCTGCGCCGGGCTATGACCGCAGGTCGCCACTTCGGCTTCAGCAAGGCGCGCAATTAACTCTTCCAAAAGAGTATCCGAGAGTCCGAGTAATTCATCTTTATTAATATCGAAGATTGCCACGGCATAGTCCTGACAGAAAATTGAAATTTTTCACAACCGATGCCCAGAATATTAAGCAATTAGAAGCAGATTGTCCTGTGACTAGTTCCCATTGCTCCATACACAGGCAGATTAGCAAGATCCGCCATTGGCACAGGGCTGCTGTTGCAGCCCTGACAACCTTAGACTTCGATCGATTCAGAGCTCTCTAATGCATCATCGACTTCAATGCCCAGATAACGGACTGTGCTTTCCAGTTTCTTATGGCCCATCAGAAGTTGGATCACCCGGAGATTCTTGGTTTTCTTGTAGATGAGGCAAGGTTTTGTTCTTCTCATGGAATGTGTGCTGTAAAGCGAATTTTCGAGACCAAGCTTTTCTACCCACCCATGAAAGATTCGGTTGTATTGCCGGGTTGATATGTGCCGATTAGTTCCGATCCGAGACCGGAACAAGAAGTCTTTACTATGCAAATTAAAAGGCTGTATACACAGCCTTTTAATTTATGCTAGAGCCTATAAAGCTCAGTTAATCTAGCTTTTTCTTTGGCAAATTCTTCATCAAGGTTCGAGAAGTCTGGAAGTGTATCTATTAAATCCTTAAGTTGATGAATAACATTCCAAACATCGTAATGAATAAAGGGGTTTAAGCCAATTACGTTTCCCTCATCATTATTTTTAGATTTTCCTACACCACATAATTTGATGAATTTGTTGATTGCAGTTGTTTCATTCCAGTCAGAAACAAAAAGAAGCAAGGCAGAAACAGCCAAAAGGGGATTGTTTTTTTTACAGCGGATAAGCTCCTGATCTTTCTGAAAAGAAACTCGTGATGTCTAGTTATTTTTTGTGCTATCCTTATCGTTGCTTCATATTTATCTTTAAGCAACCTTCTATCATAAACCTGATAACCTCGATCTCGTGCTACTAACCGATATGCTTGTTTAGTAAATGTGGTGCTATTCACAAGATTATAGAAAATAGCATTATTCTTATTGGTCATATCGATCATCAATGATGGGTATTTGAATCTTAAAGAACGATAAACTTCATCATTTATATCAAACCAAGAATTATTTTTTCTCTCTTCATCGACAATATATGTATCTTCACCTTTGCGGGAATACATGCTGGCTCTTACTAGGTTGATCATGTGAGGGCTGTAGTTAACAGAAAAAGTGCCTGATTGGCGTAATTCAGTAAACCACCGTCGCATGTTTCTAATATCTTCCTGATTGAACTCTTCATGTTCAATACCTCTACATACAAGCTCTCGAATTATACTTGTAATCTCAGAGCCGGAATTGCCTAATTTTATAAAACCATCCTTTGAAGAGTCTATTTGCTTATCATCGCCATTGTAATGATCGCAAAATATTTTGTGCGCGTCTGTTCCGTCTTTTGTTCTAAACGAAAAATGAGATTGGCTAACTATTTTATTTGTTGTTTTCGAAGAACCTTCTGAAACAACAATTGCACCGCTTACATTGCAAATTGGGCACTCGGCATCAAACGCAACAAATTCCTTGAAATCACTAAAGTTAAGTACGTTATTTGATAAGTAAAGGTTTAGCAATTGAACTATGTCCAATTCTTTTTTGAATGTACGAGAATAGACCGTAATTGCCATTTGCACTCCCTTCGTCATAAATTCAGTTTGTATGAAATATTATCGCATAAAGATGCTGATGAGCCAGTAATATAGCTAGAAAATATTTTTTGTGGTTCAGCGGCCTAGACGTCCGCTACTGGCACTAAGCGGAAATCGTTCAGTTCTGGGCTACACAAGGTCCTTTATGTTTTAATCTAAAATTCCAAATAATTTCAGATGGATATCATCTCTGTGAATCCCCCGCCTTCCTGACTGGATCGCGGGGTTTTTAATTTTTCACGCTGAGACTATTGTATGAATAAACCTGACGGCCTTCAGGCCTTTGAACAACCGCTTGCGTCGCTTCCGTGCACACTTCGCCAGCTTATTCTTGAACGTATCCAGAACCTGACCCATTACGAGCCGGTGATTGGAATCATGGGCAAAAGTGGTACAGGTAAATCCTCTCTCTGCAACGAACTTTTTCAGGGCGAGGTGTCCCCGGTGAGTGATGTGAACGCCTGTACTCGCGACGTACTGCGCTTCCGGTTGCGCAGCGGTCGTCACAGTCTGGTGATTGTCGATTTACCGGGTGTAGGTGAAAACGGGCGACGGGATCATGAGTACCGGGCCCTGTACCGTCGAATGCTGCCGGAGCTGGACCTGGTGCTGTGGGTCATCAAGGCCGATGATCGGGCGCTGTCGGTGGACGAGCAGTTCTGGCGCGGTGTGATGCAGCCTTACCAGCAGCAGGTGCTGTTCGTGCTGAACCAGGCCGACAAAATCGAACCCTGTCACGAATGGGATACCCGAACCAGCACGCCTTCAGCGCAGCAACGGACAAATCTTCAGGAAAAGCAGACCGCCATTACCGCAATGTTTAAGCCGCATCACCCGGTCTGCGTGGTATCCGCCTGCAGCGGCTGGGGCGTGGAGGAGATGGTGGCAACCATGATGCGCTGTCTGCCTGACCGCGCCACCAGCCCGTTGGTGACACAACTGCAAGGGAGATTCTGCACAGAGCCGGTAAAGTCGCAGGCCCGTGACAGTTTCGGTGAAGCTGTGAGCCGGGTTTTCGATACGGCTGAGTCATCGTCATTCCTGCCTGCGCCATTGAAAACGGTGATTCGTACCGTGCGTGATGCGGTGGTGTCGGTCGCACGGGCCGTCTGGGACTGGATATTCTTCTGATATCGCAATTTTCTCTGCGAACGATGAACTGGTTGTTAATGATGTGTTGTTTGTGGACACGTCCTTTCCACTGCGTTTTATCATCAACTAAATCAGGAGAAGCATCATTATTTGTCAGACGAGCGCTCATAAGGCCGGGCTGCTCATAAAAAATAGTTCCGATGTTGTCCATACCCTGTCCACCCCTTCCTTTAAAGTAATCATTATTAATTCAGATAGTTAACTTCTCAGGAGAAATCTTTCATGACGCTTCAGGAGCGGCGACATGACCGGCTTGCCGTCAGGTTGTCGTTGATTATCAGCCGCCTGGTGTCCGGTGAAACTCTGTTTATTCGCAAACTGGCAACTGAATTCGGGGTGTCAGAGCGCACGCTGCGTCGTGACTTTCGGGAACGTCTGATGTATCTCGACCTGGATTACTACCAGGGGCAGTGCAGTCTGCGCTCGGATATTCACAGTACACGGCAGGAAATAGATATTCTGACCTTTGCTCACCGCACGGGGCTGGCCGGGGTTTTCCCGGGCTTTGACCGGCGACTGGTCAGCAGCCTGCTGGACTGTGATGAGCGACCCTGTCTGGTATGGCATCAGGACAGACCTCATCCCCCGGCAGGAAAGCTCTCCTTCTACAGGCTGGTCAGAGCTATTTCGGGATGTCAGCGGATCACCGTTCTGACAGAAGGGGAGCGTCATGAGGCCATCGCACCTTACCGGCTAATCGCTCTTGACGGTTACTGGTACCTTGTCGCTGAATATAACAGGCAATTACGTGTCTTCCGGCTGGATGAGATTCATCTGGTAAGGCCATCGCGGGAAACATTTATTCGCAGTGAGCTTCTCTATCAGCTGTCGGAGGATAAGCATTTTATCTCTGCCTTACCTCATTTCCGTTTTATTCAGCAGTCGCTGAATTCATTTTCTCCCTCAGAAATTCGGGGGCAATCCGGACAAACTGATTAGAGATGGTCTCCATAATTAAATGTAAGGTTAATGCAATGATAAAATTGAACTTATTATCTTTACTGCCAGTCATGTTGTTCCCCTTACTTATCGCAGGTAATGCTCACGCAGCACGTCCTTATAACGGGTTCCTGCCTGCGGCAGTGAATAATAAGAGTGGGAATATATTCTGGTGTGATGCCCACCGCCAGGTCAGAAAACTGTGTACAGCGACGGAAGTGGATTCAATGGGATGGTTTATTGTTGTTCGCTCGAAAGCTTCCAGAGATTGTCCGGGTGGCATATGGGGGTGGATCACTCCCAGTAAAGACGATGTGGCAACAGGTTATACCATTACGCCAGGTAAAGAATTCAACCTCACCATGAAGGATATGTGCAGTCCCGATATGAAAGTAACGTTCCGCCCGAATAAAAAGGACCCTCGTTATGACGATCTCGTCGGGATTTATGCCGGGAAAGAAGCGTTTCGCTACAAACAAATAAAATAATCCAACTTTTTTCATTACTTTATTGTTTTAAAGAACAAAAGCTTTATTACATGATTTGAGGACAACATTATGCGACTGCCTTACGTAATAGTTACATTAGCTATGCTGGCTTCTGTATCAACAGCACAGGCTATTCCCAATATGTGGACGAGTGGTTTTGGGATGGGCGTGACCGAATATATCATTACCAGCCCGGATAAGGTGGTGTTTAATCTGAACTGTACTGGCAATCCGGATGCGCAGAATATTCTGCAACACGGCGTTAATCTCACCCTGCCTGATGGAACATCAGTAAGTTCTCATGACGACAGGAAGGAAATAACGGTCGTCATGGATAACAGTCAGTTCCCATTACCTTCATCCCTCGGCTGGAGGAATGGCGATAATGCCTGGGTGTCATTTATTGACGCACTGGGGCAGGCAGCAAATTTCGATGTTTATGTCAGCGATAAAAAAGTAGGCACTTTCAGTCCGGGTCTGAAGAATACGCAAAAAGAGCTGTCTGACCTCAGTGAGTGCCGGACCACACACTACAGCGATTAGTTACTTACATTTCAGACCTCTCCACCCCACAACATACCAACACCAGATAGCAACAGGCCATGCTCCTTCGGGAACATGGCCTTTTTGTTTTTAATTCATTATCAGATAAGGAGTTAGCCATGCGATTAGCCAGCCGCTTTGGTCGTATAAATCAGATACGCCGTGACCGGCCTCTGACCCACGAAGAGCTGATGAGTCATGTCCCCAGCGTGTTCGGGAGTGACAAGCATGAATCTCGTTCAGACAGGTACACCTACATCCCGACCATCACCATCCTCGAAAACCTGCAGCGTGAAGGCTTTGAGCCGTTCTTTGCCTGCCAGACAAAGGTTCGCGACCAGAGCAAGCGGGAACACACCAAACATATGCTTCGCCTGCGTCGTGCCGGTCAACTGACCGGACATCAGGTGCCGGAAATCATTCTTCTTAACAGCCATGACGGCTCATCAAGCTACCAGATGCTACCGGGGCTGTTTCGAGGCGTCTGTACCAACGGTCTGGTCTGCGGACAGTCATTTGGCGAAGTGCGGGTACCACATAAAGGGAATGTTGTTGAGAAGGTGATTGAAGGGGCTTACGAAGTGCTCGGGGTCTTTGACCGGGTGGAGGAGAAGCGCGATGCAATGCAGTCACTGGCACTGCCAGAACCAGCCCGTAATGCCCTGGCGAATGCCGCGCTGAAGTATCGCTTTGGTGAAGACCACCAGCCGGTCACGGTATCGCAGGTGCTGACCCCACGTCGCCGGGAGGACTACAGCGATGACCTGTGGACCGTATACCAGCGCGTGCAGGAGAACCTGATGAAAGGTGGATTGTCAGGGCGAACCGCTCAGGGGAAAAGCAGCCGCACCCGTGCTGTTACCGGTATTGATGGCGATGTGAAGCTCAATCGCGCCCTGTGGGTAATGGCAGAAAACATGCTCGATTTTTTCGGGCGTTAAACAACCGTTCCGGCATAAGGAGATAGTTTAATGAATACACAAAACCTTCAGTTCGCTGAGCAGGCAGCAATTACTGCCTCAACGGTCCCTGATGAATTACGCATCAGTTTCTGGCCTCAGCACTTTGGCGCAATCCCGCAGTGGATAACGCTTGGGCCCCGTATCTTTGCTTGGATGGACCGTCTCTGTGCCGATTACCACGGCGGTATCTGGCGCTTTTCGACGCTCAGCAACGGCGGCGCTTTTATGGCTCCTGAGCCAGAGAACAATGAGACGTGGACATTGTTCAACAGCATGAACGGCAACGGTGCAGAGCTTATCAGTGTAGCGGCAGGGATTGTCGTCTGCCTGATGGCATACAGCCACCATGCCTGTCGCACCGAGTGTGACGCGATGACTGAACACTATTATCTCTTACGCGACTACGCGCTGAACCATCCGGAATGCAGCGCCATTATGCATCTAATCGACTGAGGAATACCTGACATGAATACCGCATTATCCCCGGTGTCAACGCAGCCTGAACTCTTTCCGCTGGCGGTTATGGCCCGGCATGGTTGCCTGCTCCCCGCGACCTCCGGATTGACACCTTATGCCCAACGGACCATTCGACGTGCTATCAACCTGCTGGATAAATATCTGCGCCAGCCCGGCATGTCCTTTACCTCAAGCACGGCTGCCCGTGACTGGCTTCGGTTACAGCTGGCAGGACAAGAGCGGGAAGTGTTTATGGTGCTCTATCTCAATAACCAGCACCGTTTACTGGAGAGTGAAACGCTATTTGCCGGTTCGGTTAACCATGTCCAGGTCCATCCCCGTGAGGTGGTGAAGTCAGCGCTTCGCTTCAATGCTGCTGCTGTTGTGCTGGCGCATAACCATCCATCCGGTGATCCGGAGCCCAGCCAATGTGACCGCAACATTACGGGCAGGCTTAAAGAAGCGCTGGCACTGGTTGATGTGAACACTCTCGATCATCTGGTTATCGGTTCAGATGGAATTGTGTCGTTTGCAGAGCGAGGCTGGATATGAGGGCACTTCAATGAAATCTACTGACTCAGAGAACGATTCATTTCTCAAGTGGGGTCTGAATCGTAATGTGACACCTTGCTTTGGCGCTCGTCTGGTACAGGAGGGAAACCGGCTGCACTATCTGGCTGACCGGGTCAGTATCACCGGTAAGTTCAGCGAAGCAGAATGTCTTAAGCTGGATGTGGCATTCCCACATTTTATCAGCCAGATGGAGTCGATGTTGACTACTGGTGGAATGAATCCTCGCCATGCCCACTGTGTCACCCTGTACCACAATGGTTTCACCTGCGAAGCCGATACCCTTGGCAGTTACGGCTACGTATACATCGCCGTTTACCCCACTCAACGTTAACTAACTCTACAAGAGCAAATATGAAAACTCTACCTGCAACAACTCCGCAGGCGGCGAAGCTATGTCTGTCGCCCGTGGCAGTGTGGCAAATGCTGCTTGCACGCCTGCTGGAACAACATTATGGCCTGACACTCAACGACACGCCATTCAGTGATGAAACGGTAATTCAGGAACATATCGATGCCGGTATATCTTTGGCCGATGCCGTTAATTTTCTGGTGGAAAAGTACGGGCTGGTTCGTATTGATCGCAGGGGATTCAACTGGCAAGAACAGTCCCCATATCTGCGGGCGGTCGATATTCTGCGGGCGCGACAGGCAACTGGTTTATTGAAAAGAAATCGTATTAGCGCGGCACGGTGAACATTGGGAATAGCCTCCCTGATTCACATTGCAGTCTTACTTATTTACTCACTCCAAAAAGCACCTGCCGATGCTGGTTGGTGCTTTTACTTATATGGACGAAATATCATGCAAATTGAAGCTGTAATTTTAACTGGGCACATTATCGCAAGCACAATCCGGGAATGCTGGGCCGTCGTTGTTGATGGTTTTGACGCATACTACGAACAAGCTTATGATCCAGCATAATTTCTTTTCCTCATAAAGGGACGGGTATGGGCAACAGAATGTGGATGATCCGCGGTGACGGCGGCAAGCTCTATGACGATTTTCGCGATAAGCAAATTGTAGGCATCGGTTGGTCTCAGCTGGCTCCATTAGTCAAACCCGGCCTATCCCGAGCCCAGTTACTCGCCTTATACCAGGAGGCAGACCCTTTAACAAAGCTGGGAACTGTGCGTTCTGGTGCATCGCAGGTCTGGCGTTTTGTGAATGAGATCCAAAAGGGTGATTGGGTTATTACCTATTCGCCAGCCAATCGTACTTATCTGCTAGGTAAGGTTACATCTGATTTCCAGTACCACCCTGAATGGGTAGAAGAGGGGATGGGAATCGCTCGACAGGTTAAATGGAATACTGAAGAAATCGATCGCGATCGACTATCTGTTGCTACGAAAAACACATTGGGTTCTACGCTGACGGTTTTCCAGATTCCGGAATATGCTCTAGAAGAGCTTTTGCAGGATAAGAAACCTACGGTAGATGTGATTACTCAGAATCCAATTGCGATGGATGAAGATGAGGTCGTTTCTGATCCGCTCCGCGATATGGAAATGCTCGCGTTTGAAGGTATCAAAGATCGCATCAACTCTCTTGACTGGGACGAGATGCAAAATCTGGTTGCCGGAGTTTTACGCAGTATGGGCTATAAAACGCAGGTCTCGCCTGCGGGAGCCGATCGGGGTAAAGATATCATTGCTTCACCTGATGGATTCGGTTTTGAAAATCCACGTATTATCGTTGAGGTAAAACATCGCAGGGAGCAAATGGGAAGCCAACAGATCCGCAGCTTTATCGGCGGTCGCCATAAAGACGATCGCGGGCTTTATGTCAGTACAGGGGGTTTTACGAAAGATGCTCGATATGAAGCCGACCGTTCGACGATACCACTAACGCTCTGGACGCTTGATGATCTCGTCCGTGCGCTTATTGAGAACTATGAGCAAGTGGATATTGAGACCAAACTTTTGGTACCTCTGAAGAAAACGTTCCTGCCTGCCTGAATCTTGCTTTGATAGCCATATCGGTGTTCTACTGGTATGGCTTTATACCCACTCGTAGTGTATATTTTTTGTGCGGATTTTAACTTGTGGGTACAAGTGCGGGTATAACTATTTATCCCTGTTTATAAACTACATTGATATCAGCATATTGGGTGTTAAATTCGAGTCCGGCCTTCGCACCATAAGATGCATATCAAAGTCGCTTAAGGGCGGCTTTTTTTGTGTCTGAAATCTACGTAAAGTTTTCCTTTCAACGGAAGACAATCTGATTCAGCCAATATCAAATTTCTTGCGAGTATAGAACAGAATATCCTCATTCGATAATTGACATATTTGTTCATAAGCCTTCCGGTGATTTTGAAAGGATATTTGTCTTAGCCTGATGCTTTCCGCTTTACCTGGAAAAGGAATGTATGCATGTCCCGCATGGTTTAAATATCACTCATCTGCTGTAACGAGCATCAAAATTTCTTCATCAATGATTAACTTGCTGTGACTTTAGTCATTGCTCCAGAATCTTCAGATAGTTAAAGTAAAAGTTATGTTCCTAAAATGTATGCGCAGGCCTGCATAACAATGATGAATAAATCCAATTTTGAGTTCCTGAAGGGCGTGAACGATTTCACCTATGCCATCGCATGCGCGGCGGAAAATAACTACCCGGATGATCCCAATACGGCGCTGGTAAAAATGCGGATGTTTGGCGAAGCGACAGCAAAACATCTTGGCCTGCTGCTGGATATTCCTCCCTGTGAAAATCAGCACGAACTCCTGCGTGAGCTTGGCAAAATTGCCTTCGTTGACGACAGCATTCTTTCCGTTTTTCATAAATTACGTCGTATTGGTAACCAGGCTGTCCACGAATACCATAACGATCTTGATGATGCTCAGATGTGCTTAAGGCTGGGTTTTCGGCTGGGGGTCTGGTACTACCGTTTGGTTACGAAAGATTATGACTTCCCTGTGCCTATTTTTGTTTTACCGGAGCGCGGAGAAAATCTTTACCGTCAGGAAGTACTGACGTTAAAACAAAAGTTAGAAGAGCAGTCACGTGAGAAAGCACTCAGTCAGGCTGAACTCGAAGCACAGCAGCAGAAACTGATTGCTCTGAACGGCTATATTGCCATTCTTGAAGGTAAGCAACAGGAAACTGAAGCACAGACATTGGCTCGTTTCTCAGCTCTGGAAGCGCAGTTAGCTGAGAAAAATGCGAAGCTTGCTAAGCTCACGGAACAGGAAAGAAAAGCCTACCATAAAGAAATCACCGACCAGGCCGTCAAGCGTACACTGAATCTCAGTGAAGAGGAGAGTCGCTTCCTGATTGACGCTCAGTTACGTAAAGCGGGTTGGCAGGCGGATAGTAAAATGCTGCGCTTTGCCAAAGGCGCTCGCCCGGAACCGGGTATCAATAAAGCGATTGCCGAATGGCCTACGGGTATAGATGAAATGGGTAAGCAAGGATTTGCGGATTATGTTCTGTTCGTTGGCCTCAAGCCCATCGCCGTAGTGGAAGCAAAACGTAAAAATATTGATGTTCCCGGCAAGCTGAATGAGGCTTATCGATACAGTAAATATTTCGATAATGCGTTTTTGCGCGATACGCTTTTGAAGCAATTTACCCCCGACGATATACACGAAGCCCTACCGGTTTACGAAATCAGCTGGCAAGATTCCAGCGGAACACAGCGTTTTAAAATCCCCTTTTGCTATTCCACCAACGGGCGTGAATACCGCGCGGCAATGAAGACCAAAAGCGGTATCTGGTATCGCGACGTCCGCCACACCACCAATATGTCGAAAGCGCTGCCGGAATGGCATCGCCCGGAAGAGCTGCTGGATATGCTGGGCAGCGACCCGCAAAAACAGAATCAGTGGTTTGCAGATAACCCCGGAATGAGCGAACTGGGCCTGCGTTATTACCAGCAGGATGCCGTTCGCGCGGTAGAGAAGGCCATTGTTAACGGCCAACAAGAGATCCTGTTGGCGATGGCGACCGGTACTGGTAAAACCCGTACCGCCATCGCCCTGATGTTCCGTCTGATCCAGTCGCAGCGTTTCAAACGCGTCCTGTTTCTGGTCGACCGTCGCTCGCTTGGCGAGCAGGCGCTGGGGTCGTTCGAAGATACGCGCATTAACGGCTACACCTTTAACAGTATTTTTGATATCAAAGGCTTGACCGATAAATTCCCGGAAGACAGCACCAAAATTCACGTTGCCACGGTGCAGTCACTGGTCAAGCGTACGCTGCAATCTGATGAACCGATGCCGGTCGGCCGCTACGACTGTATCGTCGTCGATGAAGCCCACCGCGGCTACATTCTCGATAAAGAGCAAACCGAAGGCGAGCTGCAGTTCCGCAGCCAGCTGGATTACGTTTCCGCCTACCGTCGCATTCTCGACCACTTCGATGCGGTAAAAATTGCCCTGACCGCCACGCCAGCCCTTCACACGGTAGATATTTTCGGTGAACCGGTTTACCGCTACACCTACCGTACGGCGGTGATCGACGGTTACCTGATCGACCAGGATCCGCCTATTCAGATCGTCACCCGCAACGCGCAGGATGGGGTCTATCTTTCCGAAGGCGAACAGGTGGAACGCCTGAACCCACAGGGCGAGCTGATCAACGACACGTTGGCCGACGATCAGGATTTTGAGGTCGCCGACTTTAACCGCAGTCTGGTGATCCCGGGGTTTAACCGTGCGGTATGCGGTGAGCTCACCAAATACCTGGATCCCACCGGCCAGCAAAAAACGCTGGTGTTCTGCGTCACCAACGCCCATGCCGACATGGTGGTTGACGAGCTGCGCACCGCGTTTAAGAAAAATTATCCGCAGCTTGAACACGACGCCATTATCAAGATCACCGGTGATGCCGATAAAGACGCGAAGAAAGTGCAAAGCATGATCGTCCGTTTCAACAAAGAGCGGTTGCCCAATATTGTGGTCACCGTTGATCTGTTGACCACCGGCGTGGATATCCCGTCTATCTGTAATATTGTGTTCCTGCGTAAAGTTAAAAGCCGCATTCTCTACGAGCAGATGAAGGGCCGTGCCACGCGTCTGTGCCCGTCGGTGGGGAAAACCAGCTTTAGGATTTTCGACTGCGTTGATATCTACAGCTCGCTGGAAAGCGTCGATACCATGCGCCCTGTGGTTGTGCGTCCACAGGTGGAACTGCAAACGCTGGTCAATGAAATTACCGACTCAGAAACCTACAAAACCATTGAAGCGGATGGCCGCAGTTTTGCCGAGCACAGCCATGAACAGCTGGTCGCCAAGTTGCAGAGAATCATCGGCCTCGCTACTTATAATCGCGATCGCAGCGAAGCGGTGGATAAGCAGATCCGCCGTCTGGATGAACTGTGCATGGATGCCGCAGGTGTCAACTTTGGCGGTCTGGCCTCACGCCTGCGGGAAAAAGGACCGCACTGGAGCGCCGAGATTTTCAATAAGCTTCCTGGCTTTATCGCCCGCCTCGAAAGGCTGAAAACCGATATCAATGCTCTGCGCGACGCCCCCATCTTCCTCGATATTGATGATGAGGTAGTGAGCGTTAAATCGCTGTACGGTGATTACGACACGCCGCAGGATTTCCTCGAAGCGTTCGATGCGCTGGTGCAGCACGCTCCTAACGCTCAGCCCGCGCTGCAGGCGGTGATCAATCGTCCGCGCGACCTCACCCGTAAAGGGCTGGTGGAATTGCAGGAGTGGTTTGACCGCCAGCATTTTGAAGAGTCCTCCCTGCGCAGCGCATGGAAAGCGACGCGCAATCAGGATATCGCCGCCAGGCTGATTGGTCATATCCGCCGTGCGGCGGTGGGCGATGCGCTCAAACCGTTCGACGAGCGTGTCGACCACGCGCTGACGCGTATCAAGGGCGAGAACGACTGGAGCGATGAACAGCTAAGCTGGCTCGACCGTTTAGCGCAGGCGCTCAAAGAGAAGGTGGTGCTCGACGACGACGTCTTCAAAACCGGTAATTTCCACCGTCGCGGCGGTAAGCCAATGTTACAACGCACCTTTGACGACAACCTCGACAGCGTGTTGGATAAGTTCAGCGATTACATCTGGGATGAGCTCGCCTGACGCGTTATCATCCCCGGCAATTTCTTCTTCTGCGGCCCCGATAAGGGCCGCTGTTTTACATGGGATCTTCAATGAACAATAACGATCTGGTCGCCAAACTGTGGAAATTGTGCGACAACCTGCGCGACGGCGGCGTCTCCTATCAAAACTACGTGAATGAACTTGCCTCGCTGCTGTTTTTGAAAATGTGTAAAGAGACCGGCCAGGAAACGGACTACCTGCCGGAAGGCTACCGCTGGGATGATCTGAAGTCGCGCATTGGCCAGGATCAGATGCAGTTCTACCGTAACCTGCTGGTCCAGTTAGGCGCTGATGAGAAAAAGCTGGTGCAGGCGGTGTTCCATAATGTCAGTACCACCATTGAGCAACCCAAACAGCTGACTGAGCTGGTCAGCTATATGGACGCGCTGGACTGGTACAACGGCAACCACGGGAAGTCCCGCGATGACTTCGGCGATATGTACGAAGGGCTGCTGCAAAAGAACGCCAACGAAACCAAATCAGGCGCGGGCCAGTACTTCACTCCGCGTCCGCTGATCAAAACCATTATCCATCTGCTGAAGCCGCAGCCGCGTGAAGTGGTGCAGGATCCGGCGGCGGGTACGGCGGGCTTCCTGATTGAAGCCGACCGTTACGTGAAATCTCAGACTCACGATCTGGATGACCTTGATGGCGACACCCAGGATTTCCAGATCCACCGCGCGTTTATCGGCCTCGAACTGGTGCCTGGTACCCGCCGTCTGGCGCTGATGAACTGTCTGCTGCACGATATTGAAGGCAACCTTGATCACGGAGGCGCCATCCGTCTGGGCAACACGCTGGGCAGCGACGGCGAAAACCTGCCGAAGGCGCATATTGTCGCCACCAACCCACCGTTTGGCAGCGCTGCGGGCACCAACATTACCCGCACCTTCGTGCACCCAACCAGCAACAAACAGCTGTGTTTTATGCAGCATATTATCGACACCCTGCACCCCGGTGGTCGCGCGGCGGTGGTGGTGCCGGATAACGTGCTGTTTGAAGGCGGCAAGGGTACCGATATTCGTCGTGACCTGATGGACAAATGCCATCTGCACACCATCCTGCGTCTACCGACCGGTATTTTTTACGCCCAGGGCGTAAAAACCAACGTGCTGTTCTTTACCAAAGGCACGGTAGCCAATCCGAATCAGGATAAAAACTGCACCGACGACGTGTGGGTGTATGACCTGCGTACCAATATGCCGAGCTTCGGCAAGCGCACGCCGTTTACCGAACAGCATCTGCTGCCGTTTGAAAATGTCTACGGTGAGGATCCGCACGGCTTAAGCCCGCGTACCGAAGGCGAGTGGAGCTTTAACGCCGAAGAGAGCGAGGTTGCGGACAGCGAAGAGAACAAAAACACCGACCAGCATCAGGCCACCAGCCGCTGGCGCAAGTTCAGCCGCGAGTGGATCCGAACAGCGAAATCCGATTCGCTGGATATCTCCTGGCTGAAGGATAAATACAGTATCGACGCCGACAGCCTGCCGGAGCCGGATGTGCTGGCGGCTGAAGCGATGGGCGAGCTGGTGCAGGCGCTGGGTGAGCTGGATGCGCTTATGCGCGAGCTGGGCGCGGGGGATGAGGCGGATGCGCAGCGTCAGTTGCAGGAAGAGGCGTTTGGCGAGGTGAAGGCATGAGTGAAGGGAAATTGCCGGAGGGGTGGGTAAACACAACCATTGGAGACATCTCGGTTAAATGTTCACAACGAGTGCCTGAAGAAAACGAGCAATTCATTTATGTTGATATTGGTAGCATAAACCGTGAGCTCAAAATAATTGAAAATCCTCAATACCTTATTGGTAAAGATGCTCCAAGCCGGGCAAGAAAAGAGATTAAAGCCCATGACATCATTGTTTCGCTAACAAGACCGAATTTAAATGCTGTTGCTTTAGTAAGCGAAAAATATGATGAACAAATTGCCTCAACTGGCTTCGAGGTTATTCGACCAGCTCTGGTAGAAAGTCGCTATATTTTTGCACTGGTTCGCTCACGTCATTTTATTGACTCAATTTCAGGATTAGTTCAGGGAGCATTATACCCAGCTGCAAAGTCAAGTGATGTTCAATCCTATGAGTTTCCTCTACCACCGCTTGCTGAACAAAAAATCATCGCCGAAAAACTCGATACGTTGCTGGCGCAGGTGAACAGCACCAAAGCACGTCTTGAGCAAATCCCACAAATCCTGAAACGTTTTCGTCAGGCAGTGCTGGCTATGGCGCTAAATGGAAGTTCAGAACAATCACGAAACACTGCTAAAATAGTTAAACTCATAGACGTCACTAAAAAAATTACTGATGGAGAACATCTTACACCTAAAACAATTAATAGTGGCATTCCACTATTATCAGCTAAAGATGTGCAAGAAGATGAATTGTTATTTGATAATGTCAAGTATTTATCAGATACCGTTGCAGCTAAAGCAATGAATAGATGCAATCCAGAAAAAAATGATATTTTGATTGTAAGCAGAGGAGCAACTGTTGGCAGAACACATTTAGTATCAACGAGTAAAACATTTTGTCTGATGGGTAGTGTTTTACTTATTAAGTTGGATACAGAACAAGTAATACCTGAATATATGAAATTAATATTTAATGATATTTCTGGGCAACAACAGCTGGTCTCTGCCTCTGGAGCAACAGCCCAGCAAGCGATTTACATTCGTGATGTCAAAGAATTCAGTTTCAAACTTATATCGCTTCATGAACAACACGAAATCGTCCGCCGCGTCGAACAACTCTTCGCCTACGCCGACACCATTGAAAAGCAGGTCAACAGCGCCTTAACCCGCGTCAACAGCCTCACCCAGTCGATCCTGGCGAAGGCTTTCCGCGGCGAGCTTACCGCCCAGTGGCGTGCTGAAAACCCAAGTCTTATCAGCGGAGAAAACAGCGCTGCCGCCCTGCTGGAAAGGATTAAAGCCGAACGCGCGGCCAGCAGCGGTAAAAAAAACTCGCGTAAAAAAGCGTAATTGGGGTTATCGGCCATCGCTGACTCGAGTCGTTTTAGCGCTCCCAATTCCTTATTGGGAGCGCTAATCCATTAAGACGGCATCACCTCTACCAGCACATCCGTTGCCCAGCTTTCCTCGCTATTAAGGACTTTGCCCTCCTGGCAGGCTTGCGCCAGTTTTACTAGTTGATAAGTCACATCTTCGGCAAAGTCAAAATTACGCCATACATACGGGAAGTCGATACGCCAGTATCCCATTCCCTGGTCGAATCGAATCTTCAACGTCTGACCATCTTCAAAGGTCACCGTCAGCTTACGATGATGTGGAATATCACGTGGCGAATCGAACACCGTCAGTTCTACCGCTCTGCCCATTGCCGCAGTAAACCACTGGTCGGCGAAATCCTGAAAATCCGCATCGCTCATCCAGTCATGGAACGGCCGGTTGCCGGGACGATCTTTGGGTTTAAACAGAGTATCAAGCTCAAGCTCCGCGTCATCGGTCAGCTTTGTTTTTAGCGGTTTCAGTATCGCCCCCAGCAGTGCCAGCGCAACCGGGTTTTGCAGATAGCGATCGGTATAGTGAACGCTGGTGATTCGCTGGTTTTTCATCAGCGATTGTGCTTCTTCATGGCTGTTAAACAGCGTGTCCCAGAAGCGTTGTCCGAATTGCGAAAGTGGGCCATTTAGCTGTTTATGAATCTCTATGTCTTTTACACGCTCAACAGAGTTCGCCGCTTTCCCCGGCAGAACAAACTCGTTCAGTTTTACCGTTTTATAGCCGAGGCTGCGAACGACCAGTTCGTCATTCAGGTGCCAGCCTGGCCCCGGGATAGTTGCCTGCTGGCTGCGTGAAGCCAGCGTCATTACGCGATCGGCAAAAGCGATTTGCGCCACAATCGGCAATTCCAGAGCCTGTTCACTATGACACAAACGCACACCCAAAGCAGTATACTGCGAAAGCTCATGCAACAGCTCTGGATCATCGACGCCAGCAGGAATGACAAGGTCGACCGCAACATTGTCTTTAATCCGGTAGTTCTGAATAGCCGCCCGGAATTGACGGGCATAAAGATCCCATTCATTGAGTGGCCCGTTCATCCACAGTGTGAGTTTTTCAGCTCCCTCGTTAATCGCCCGACGAAGGGTATCGCCAATGGCTCCCGGGCAGTAGCGGGCATCCGGTAGCGAGAATGTCTCTTCATCTGGTAAACCAATGTAGAAACTGAAGTCATCCCCAAGCCAGGTCAGCGCCGCTTTACGATCCAGCAGGTCATGATCGTGGCGGGTTTGGGAATCGAGCAAACATTCACTGCATGCGGTACCACAATGGTTGCAGCCCAGCTGTTTCACCATCCCCAGCAGAATGGTCTCAATGTGTAATGGAGCACTGGACGCAAAACCTGCGCCACCGCTAATCACATCGTAGAGTTGAACGGCTAACACCGATTGTCCATCTTCCAGTCTGACTGGACGTACTGCGTAGCCCAGTTCTGCAGCAGAAATACCCAATACACCCGCCAGCGCCTGACGCAGGGCAACCGCCAGAGTCATGGCGACAAGCCGACCTTCTTCTGTATTATCCGGCAGGTATTCACCGTTTTGAGGCTTTCGCAAAACCATTTCAAATACATCTGTTCGTGCTAATGCCCCCAGCGTGACGTTTTTCATCAGTGCTGTCGAACCGGGGCAAATCAGCCGCTGATTTTGGCTATCGCGGTCCGCTTTTCCTGGACGAGGTGGGTAGTGAGCTTCCATACTTCTCGGTGCATCATTCTCATTCAGCATCGACTCTGCACGCCCACAGCTCAGGCATAACGCGTAACCATGCCCACCTTCTCCGAGACTTTGCTGGAAAACATGACCATCAGCACCAGACGTCATATACCCCATTATCGGGTTAGGCAGCGGTACGGGTTCAGCTTTAACAAATACCCAGGCAGGGACAACCGGGATAAATTTCATGGTTTCAATGTTGTTTGTCACAGGTGCATGCGCATCGGTCACAAACCCGGCAGGCTGCAGCACCTGGCGGCGATTATCCATGATGATTTTTTCACCACAGGTGCTGTTGGTACAGCATAATACCCCGGAACTGCTCATTCCCTCTTCATAGCCGATGGTCCCGCATTTGTGGCAGCGCCAGGCGCAATCCAGACGCTGCGCTTCATTCGTATCGGCATTAATATTGTGCCAGTGCAGGGAGACACCGGCAGAACGGAAGACCCTGCCATCAAGAATAATTTCTGCACCTGGTGCATATTCACGGATAGCAACCCCAAGGTTGCGGGACGGGAGCCCTTTATAACGCGACACGTTATCTTCGCGATCTTTTTTATCCCGGCTTTTCTGCGATTTTTCGCGAATATAGTCTTCCATTGTGAAGTTATCAAACGTCACCACATCCGTTGGGAAGCCGTATCCGGGAAGGAAGGTTCTGGCCGCCAGATCGCGCAGTAAATATTCGCCGCAATGTCGTTTTTTTTCCAGTTCTATGCGCTTGCGATAAGGCGTTTGCGGCTGCGATTCGCGTTCCTGTGCAACAAGATCGCGATAGACGGAAAGCCATCTCTGTTGCAGAAAAGTAATCGCATCAACTGTTTTCTCTCGCAATTTGTGGGAGCTGGCGCCATGCAGCGCCGTGCCTTTTACCAGCCTTTCCAGCGCCGCGTCAATATCAAGCACGGGGCGTTCAAGCCAGACTTTAAAGCGTTCACATTTTGATTGATCTTCGTCATCACCGAAAAACCAGAGGCTGTCGAGGCTGGTTTTTTCTTTGTCCGTTTCGCCAATAACGTGACATAAAAAGTCAGAGAGCAATAACGCATTGACGTGGCGTTGCACCAGCCGGGCTGAGTTCATTGCCACCATCGGTGCAGGGATCATCGTTTCAAACGGCCAGAGCGGGTTGGCAAATACCTGTTGATCGTGCGGGTTACCTTTACACAATGTGTAAGATATCGCGCGCGATTCCTTGCTACGTCCGGCTCGTCCGGCTCGCTGTAAATAATTTGCCGGATGCGGCGGTACGTTATTCATCACCACGGCGGTAATGCCACCGATATCAACCCCCATTTCCATGGTGGTGGAACAGTTGAGAACATTAAGCTGCCCGTTCTTAAACATCTTTTCGTAGCTTTGCAGGCGTTCTGAAGACTGCTGGGCAGAGTGCTCTGCAGTGCGGTAGTAGAAGCCACCTTCTACGACACGATCGTTGATATCCGTCCAGACATTTTCCGAACGCAATTGTGCGATCAGCGGCTCGTTGCTGACCCAGTCACGTACTTTAGCCAAACCCGGAGCGTAGTCTTCTTGTGAGCGATCCACCTTCCAGATCTCTGGCATGGTGACCTTTTGCGCGACAAATGTGTCATATTGCGTCTGGGTGAGTTGTTCAAAGGAAATGTGAGTGGGTAGATATGGGGTTAACCCTTTAAAAGCAGTGTCCAGAATTTTATTGGTGACCGGACAAATCCAGGCATCCGTTATTAAAGAGAAGGTCAAATGCTCTTTCGGCAAATAGAAACGGTTACCATCAGGCTTCAGTACGGCAAGTGATCCGGTAAGCTGGTTCCATGCTTCTTTTAACCATGTATTGATAATATCAATCGTCGCCGTATTTACTTTTTTTAATCCCGCACCAAGCATTAATAACTTCACCAAACGATGGGACAAATTGCCATTACGAATTTGTGGCCAGCGTCTGTTCTGATTATCTTCAGGATCTTTTGTTTCCGGGTTACGGACGAATTTTGACGAAAAACGACTACCAATCCAGTTTTTTAACTCATCGTCCAGTTGTGTGAAGTTGCTTTCACGTACGTACAGATCCAGAGTAACCTTAAGAAAATCTTTCCAGTCATCCAGCGTCAGCCCTTGCTCTTGCCAATGCATCGGCATCTTATGAATCTTCTCTAGCCCCTGATAACCAACCCGCACCAGCCCTTGCGTTTCCAGGCTGTTAGTTCGTTTAGGACGACGCATGAACTCCCGGAAAAGCAACATTTCCGAAAGCTTCAGCGGCCCGCCGTTTTCGTTGAAAATTTCAGGCTTCAGATAGTGATTATATTGCAGAATAGGGCCGCTAATATCGGCTTTCTCTCTAAGCTCATTGACTATTTCTGTCCAGGTTCGGGAAATGAGAATGGTCGCTACGTTACCTCCGGTCGCAGCCTGAAAAGCTTGTTCAAGCTGCTCGGCCTGTACTTCTGCCAGCTTCGCTTGTTCAGGTAATCCCCAGCTTCTAAATTCATCGGCCTGTTCGCGTGCCTGTTTTGCCAACGCTGCTAACTTTTCAAGATCTGTATTGGCATTTGGTGTGGTGGAAGTCTGTGTCCGTTGATGCCAGCCCAATATTTCTACTACGCTGCCACGTAAGCGACTGCGTTCAGCTTCTTGCTGCATGCGTACCGCCATGCGCGCTGTTCCCTGACGGCTGTCGGTGAAGGTAATGAGACGGCGGCCTCTACCTGGCAGTGAATCAGGCCCCACTCCCTCCTTTCCATCTTCGCAGACAAAGTCCTGACAATACTCCAGAACGGTTGGCACAATATTGGTGACATAAAACGGTCCACCCAACAATGCGCGGCGGAAAGGTTGTTTTCCACTCGTGCCTCTGTAGCCGCAGCTGCTGGCACTACATACCTGTTCAATATCGTTAATAATCAGTTCAATACTTTCATTATTAACTACACCAATACGACGAGTCTTGCGATCGAGTCGCTGTAGAATATAACCAGTTTCACTGGCCTTTTCTGCCGCAATAATAAGTGGAGGGCGGTAACTACTTTCTTTCTCAACTTTTTCTTCAGTAGCGTCGTTTTCAACATTCACCTCATCCTGCAAAGAGAATTCATCGCCACCTTTATTTTCCCATTGTACAAGTTTGCCATTTTTATCCCGGGCCAGAAGATGCGGTTCGTTACATTCATTGCAGAATGCCAGTTCGTAGACCGGGCTCCCGCATTCACAATTTTGCCGTTGATTCACATACACATAACCAAAGGGCCAGCCCTTTTCCAGCGGAGTGCCATGCTTTTGTCTGCACTCTTTATCAACACAAGCCCATACTCCCTGGGTATTGCGCTGGAAAATATGCGCTCTTATCTTCAGGAATGCCGGATCTTTAGGATTAGGTTGTGTACCAGAGCAGACGTCGATCCAGCGAAGTACTTCCAGCTGGCTATAATTCTGCTTGGTCAGCGTATTCAACCGCTTCGTCATCGTATCCAGCTTCATTGGATCCGGCTGAGTAACTAACATCTCACGCAAGTAATGTGCTTCAGGTGAATGCGTAAGAGCTTCAAAGCGGTCTGGGCTTACGCCCTTCATGTCCGTATCAGGGATTTGTTCAATTTCTTCTAAAGGAATATAAACGTGTTTGCACGATGCCAGTTTCGGAATCACCCGGCTTCCGTCCAGTACATCGATGCGCTCCTGCGGTATACCGGATAATTCAGAGAGGAATTTTTTCAGTTGTTTTTCGGCATCGCTTCCGGCAATAGTTGCAGAGGTTGCCACGAAACGCACATCGTCTGGCGTCACGCCAAAGGCCGTCATCACGCGGCGTAACTGCAGAGCTAATTCAGCGGCCTGCGATCCGACATAGGTATGCGCTTCATCCAGTACTATCCAGCGTAATGATTTTTGTGCTTTAGACTGTTGAATAATTGGAGCATCAATCTGGCGGACCATCATATATTCCAGCATCGTGCCGTTTGTTACCAGAATTGGTGCGGGTTCTTCACGCATCTTTTCGCGTGAAAGCACTTCATTTGGCCTTTTTGCCTGCTCGCTTTTTACCGAAGCGTGAAGATTTTCTGTATTGCCATTATAAAGACAGTAACGGATCCCAGTACCAAATCCACGTGTCCACGCATCCAAGCGCTCCCGCTGTGAATTAATTAGGGCATTGAGGGGGTAGAGGAAAAGGGCCCTGACGCCGACAAGTGGGTTGTTGCAATTTTCATGTAATTCTTTGTAGAGGTCTTCCAGCACAGGAACCATAAAACATTCCGTTTTGCCTGACCCCGTACCACTTGTCACCACTACCGAATGTTTATCTTCCAGTAAAGCCTTCCAACTGGCTAGCTGGTGAGTGAAGGGTTTCCAGTCTGCACCAAAACGGTAACGACCGTTGTTATGATCATCTAGTGAATCAACAACAGCTTTACTCAGTAATGCCTTACCTTCGGTCAGGTTGCGCATTGTATAATGCGACTCTTTCCAGCCAAACATTTGCTGGAATACTGGTGAGGCAAGAAATGAGCCTGATTTCCCACAATCGGCACCCATTTGCTCTGTGAGATGCTTGCGTAAGTTCGGGTTTGTGATCCCCATAATACTGAGCGTTGCTTCGGTTGAGCGAGACAACGATTGTTCAATAAGCGACGAAAAAAAGCGTGTAGTCATCTTTAATCCTTTTTATTTTTTGAAATATAACGCAGAAGGCTGCACTGGAATATGGCCTTGAACCAGCGAGAATCGAAGTCCCGAACTTGTCTCAGGAAAAATACGGCGCCAGGTTTGTGTTCAAACACAGTTTCAAAGGAAGTTTTACCGCTTGCCACTGCAGCCGCGAAAACAGGTAACCAGGCAACTGAATAGCGATAATCAGCCTCGGGATAAATATCTATCACTACATCTGTTTGTGATGACATCCAGTTATGCAGTCGCTTACAGCCATATTCTGGCCACCGAGCTTCACTGTGTTCGCGTAAAAGCTCCTGATACCACTCACGGACAAACGATGTTGGAATGGGAGGAGGGAATTTCCCATAACTTAACCATTTTTCAACTTCATCGGCATAAGTTGGAAATACGATCCCTAATTGTCGATACATCTTACTCAGCAGTGTTACCAAAACTTCATCTGGTGCCCCTTTTTGGGTCAGGAATCGTTTGAAGGTTTCTGCTGCGGATTTGATTTCTAATATAGGGAAAAACTCCCAAAAAACAGGGAATTCATTCTCAATGCGGTTTAAATACTCGGCGGACATTTCAAACTTGAAGAGGGACATCGCCAGCGCTCTTGGATGTTGTACGAGTGCTCGCCATACTTCAAATGTAGCCAGCGGAAGATAGCCAAAATATTCATAAAGGCTGCGCATAAACTGCCAACCGGAGTGAGCAGGATCGGTAGCCATCTGATCAAGCACCAGCGTAATGGTATTCACTTTTGCCTGGGGATTAAAAAGTTGGGTGGCTTTCTGAAGTGAACGAACGCTACTTTCATCGCCATGTAAGGAAGATTCGCCACGAATGAAGCATGGACGAAATGCCATTTCATCACCTTCCTTTGGGACTACTAGCCAAGGCCCGTTTTTGCTAACTATAGAACTCAGTTCATATTCACCAACAGGTACACCCTCACTTAACCTCGATGACAAGGAGACTGCTTTTCTCTCTGGCTCGCTCAATAACATGAGGACGGGAGAAGGGAATTGCCCGGCACGATAGTTTGTAGACTGGCTGATCAGAATTTCTTTTTCATAATCATAACGCAAACTGTATTTGTAGCGCCGAATCTGCCAGCTCATCGCTACGCCAGCACCTCTGATTCGCATATCCACAACCTGGTCAATTCCTGACTCAAGAGATAGCAAATTTTCAATATGCTCTCTTAGACTGTATAAATTGAGTTCAATAGGGCGTTCTCCTGCCGTATAAAACCATTCATGCCATGCCTGTTGACCATTTATAGTGCGTAGATGTAATTCCAGTGAAAATCGAGTTGGTTCACCATTTTTACCAAACAAGTAGGCTCTTGAACCAAGTAAATCATGCAAAGTGATATTTTTTTCCAGAAGGTTTCCATTTGCATCAAGAACCAAACAACCTTTAGCAGGATAAGGAAAAGTCAATTCAATTGAATCAGCTCCTAGATTAGGATAAATTTCCAGAGAGATAAATGCAGGAGGGATGCCTTCGGCTTTGAGTAATATTTCGGTGCGTCCTGCTGCGCGCTTTCTAGCAATCTCGAGTGTTTTATTTTTTAAGACAGACATGCAGGGATGTTGCGTCGAGATGACAATGGTACCTTCATTGACCTGATCGCCACCGCGAATCTCAACATTAAAGTCTGCCGGTAATATTCCAATTTTTCGACGAAGTATAGTCTCATTATCATTATTCCTGACGGAAACAAATTGAGAACCCATCATCTCTTGCAACTGGCATTCTTCGATTGATTTACTATTAAAATAAGGTTTAAATTGGATGTGTTTTATATCCGGATTTTTCGAGATGACTTTAGGGACCCCAAGAAATGTTTCAGTAGGGTGGCATACCCAATTTACTCTTTTACCGTAAAACTCAAAACCCCCAAGGTTAGTCTGTTCTTTTCCAGTGCGTATACGATATGTTTCATGTCCGGAAATAATTAATTCATGGCAACCTTTTACGGAGAGTGTTTCGAGTCCTAAGACTGAAATTGTATTCAACGTTGTTTCATATCCTGAAACAGTTGTCTTTTCTCGAGGTAAAACAATAAGAACATCGCTGTTACGAACATTGCACGAAGCTTGCCCTTGTAATAGCCATCGTTCTCCATCAGCAACGAAAGTAAGTGGAACCTCACCAATGGCGATTTCGCTATCATCCAATTTTATTGCGCCAACAGTCATTCCGCCTGCCCGAGCAACTAACAATAAATTCGCAGAGGGGTCATGTCTGGCAAATCGTGATTCATTTTTGCGGATGCGAACTCTGGCATGAGCATTTTCGAGGGAGGCATAGACCACACCAAGGCTTGCAACTTCGTTAATGCCTTCGTAAATAGCAAGTTCAAATCGTGTAGTTGAAGGTTCACTAATAATCGGAAAAGACAGTTCATCTGGTAACGAAACTATCGCACGTATTTGATCCGGTGATTTTTCTGTCCAAAAGAACTGACAACCGGTACATTTATTTTTTTGTGAACGGGGTTTTGTTTCTATAGATGCAGTACGTAACAATCCATTTAGAAAGCGGGTGCCAGTTTCATCATCCAATGGCATAGGGAATTCATCCCGCCATTTTGGATGCGTTTTATCAAGCTGCGCTACTGGTTCAGAGTCATCGCTTAGGTTATACATCAGTACCAATGAGCTGAGTTTTTCTGCCATATGACTGATGAGCTCTACTGATGTATCTTCAATAAATACAGCTGGAAGCGAAGATCTTTCTATAATTTTTCTTACCAGCGAAAGCATGGAAAAACCTGCTATCTGAGCTTGTTCATACTGTTTAAGGATCCGAGAAAATACGGTTTGAAAACTACTATCTGATTCCTTCAGTAAACGAAAAGGTAGACCACCCTCACTGAACAACGTTCCAAGAAAGTTACGTCTATCCGATTCATAAAATCGAATTGGTCGCATCCAGTAACTCTTCATCCCTTTAGGAACGATATGCCTTAGTTCAGTCGCCGTTAACGATGTACCTATCTTTTTATAAATGGGCTCCCAAGTCCACCCACAATTCCGCTCATAGTCTCTGCGATACCATTCAGAGCAAAAAAACACAAAACAGGAAGCATAGCCTTTATCATCAACAATATTTGTAGTTTGGCTAACCGCTCGAAGTAACTGCGTTAAGTCCACATATTCTTCATTCGTCGCTTGATATTCATAAAGCGGGCGGCCATCGGGTTGTCTCAATCCTCTACGACTAAGAAAATTTCTTAGCCATGAAGTACATTTTGTCCATGAAATGCATTCTGAGTGAACCAAAGCATTCTCCTTATAGTCAAGCGAGACAAGACATTAACGAATGTTTAATTTAAAAAACCTATTAGCGTACCCTCGAGGCGTTTGTATGGCAATCACTAATTTTTGTAGGTGGCCAGGAGAAACACTACTGATACATGACATATCAAATATTGATTAATTGCTTGATCATCATTGCTTTCATTTATGATTTCTAAGTAAAAGCAAATTTCACTTTAGTGAGGAGTAAATATAATATCTGAAAAACCACCTGTTACGCTATATAACAATTATGGTGATGGTTCAATAGTAAAATACGAAATTTGTATGACTTGTCAAAAAAAGAGAACGAGCTAAATGTTTGGACTATGAGTTTCTAAGTTCATTAGAGCTGCGATAACATCTTTGTTGAGGATAGATTGACATAGCCATTTATGTCGGCATGAAGATGAGATGTGTGCAACTCAACATATCAATATGAGTCCTTCACCAATAAGTAAAAGCCGCTCTAAAAAATAGTGTTTTTTTTATGCAATATCCCATTTAACCATCTCTCACTTCTTTCCGGCCGATAATCCTTCGTAACCCAAAGCGAAGTTATCGCCACATCTGTCATATTACTTATTCCCATCCGCAATCCCTCTTCATCCAGGTCCGTAAACCGTCTTTCACCCTGCACACGCTCACCAGTGCCATACTTAAACGACACGTACCAGACGCCGCCAGGCTTAAGCGCATCCGCAAGCTTCTGCATCACCGCAGGCAACTCAGAAGAGGGGACATGCAGCAAAGAGGCACAGCACCAGATCCCATCGTACTGCGCTTTAACGTCGACCTCTGAAAACGTCATCAGCTGCACGGGTAGCCCGGTATGTTGCCTTGCCAGCTCCACCATCGCGCAAGAGGCATCAAAAGCATCCACCTGATAACCCATCTCATGAAATGCTTTTGCGTCTCGTCCTGAACCGCAGCCCGCATCCAGAACTCGGGCACCGTGCGTCAGATGTTGGGTAAAGGCCTCGTAAAGCGGGGTCATATCGACATTGACCGTGCCATCGAAAAAATCCTGTGCGTGGTTCTGATAGTAGTGAAGTGTCATTAAAATGTTGCCTCGCCTTCCGCGTTGGGTTTCCAGCTATGGATAAGCTTGTCCAGCGCGGCCTGCCAGTTACGCTGGAGAAAGCTTTTACGTGCTTCAGGACGTTGCCCTGTCTGTAGAACAATCGTCTCATGTAACGGCAGTTTGCTCTGAATAAAATACTCATTGCGGGTGTGTAACCGCTGCAGGAGCCTGAGCTCGGGAATGCGTGCAGATTTGCCTTCAACGCCACGGTTACAGCACCGACAGGCCAGCACTAAATTCCATACGCCGTTAATATTGCTCACTTCATGGCGGGCAGCCCAGGGAATAAAGTGGTCGACGTCCGCCAGTTCTGCGTCTCCCGGTACCAGACTGATGGACTTGAAGCAGTAAAAACACCGTCCTTTCTGGTATCCATTCAGGCTGTCGCGGCAGCTGGTGATGTCTACGCGACGCGCGTTCACCCTCGTGAACAACAGCTGATTATCTTCGTCGAACTCTACGCCTACAAGGTTACGCGATATCCCCATCGACCAGGCCTGTTCCACCAGGTTCCAGCGGGCATTGGTTTCAAAGGCGAGGTTTTTATACTGCAGGCGTTCGCCCAGTTTAAAGAAGTTATCCGTCAGGCGGATCCCGTTGTTAGTTTTGCGCTCATCAAGGAAAAAACGTTTATCGATCTCGCCCTGGTTCACGTAATGAAAGGCATCAATCACGTTGTTAAAGCCAAGGCGCACCGTCGCTTCAATGAGCTGGGCGTGGGTGATTTCGCCTCTGTTGAACTTCAGACAGGTTTCCAGAAATTGGCTGCTGCGGGAGGTGATCTGTTTTGGCGCATGCTTCAGGTGCTCGCAAAGATAGCGGCTGAACGGCACGGCAAGCTGGTCGAGCGTTATCAAATCGCTGCCCGTCTTATCCACTTCATACAACGCCGACGCCAGCGCAAATTTGTAAGATGCGACGTTCCTTCCAAAGAGGATCACACCACGCCAGTAGTTCTCAAGCGTCGGATCGGCCTGATAAAATTCCATCGATGAAGTCCTGTTACGGTTGGCTGGGCAGGGCGTTACTAAAGCCTGTAACAGGATCACATAACAAAATCAGGGTGATGTAAATCGTTAATCTATAGGTTTGATGAATTTTTGTGGGATCTGAGAAGAAAGGCTGGATGCGATGAATTTGTCGTCTAAGGTACTTTAGCGAATGAATAGATTTCTGGATGAGGAAAATAAGACTGATTTTCAAGCCAGCGATTTACCAGTATCCCCCAAACCCATTTCCTGAATCCCCATCGTATTTCCCAATTTTACCTATCGCAAAACCGCTGTATTTATATTCAGTTCTGTATAATAGGCAGCAGTAATTACGCCAGTCGGAAAAACGCCTCTTCATGGGGATGTCCTCATGTGGCTTATGAAGACATAACTAACATCAGGGAGCAGGTCACTCTGCCAGTGGTTCGGTCTTGCCCCTGAGGGTACATGGTCAACTTGATAAACTTCGCTTCCTAAACACCTCTGATGTTACCGCCTAACGGCCTTACACGTTGTCTTACCACCAACGAGCTATTGTCTGAAAATCAGAGGTCTCTCGGAAGAAAATCTTCTTGTGTCCGATTGCGTAGGAGTACGATAAGCCAACAAATCATTATAGATAAAAGGATTATCTATGGCTCTACATGGAAAGTTCGTAATTAATGATGCGTACTACTCCCCCGTTATCGTTTCCTGGAATAGGCACGTTTTTAGCTTTCTCTGGTAATGGTGCTTACCGTAATCGTGGGGCATGTGGAATGATCCCCAAAGAGGGGCCAGCACCAGTGGGTAAATACTGGATTGTTGACCGCCCTCAGGGTGGACTCAAGTCACAGCTAAACACAGTGGGAAGAGACATTTATAATCACTTCGCCAATGGTGCAACATTCAAACATTCTGAATGGTTCGCATTATGGCGTGATGATTGGGGGATCGACGATTACACATGGGTTGAGAGCGTTCAGCGTGGCAATTTCCGTTTGCATCCTGGCGTACTATCAGAAGGTTGTATCACTCTCCCACATGATTCTGATTTTGCCATGTTGCGTAATGCTCTGTTGAGAAGCCAGAGAATATATGTTCCTTGCATGAGGAAGCTACAGGCATACGGCACGATTGAGGTGATCTCCAATGGCAAAACATGCCCTTAGTTTATTCATCAAGATAGTGCTGTTCGCTGTTGTTGTGCTGATCGTTGCTGAAATAGTTCCGCATGATGGATTAGTTAATTCTATTACGGGGCTTTTCGATTTCCAGAGCGCCGACAAGTTTACCCGCTTCATTTTGGGTGAACCTGATTTAGAAGTTTGGGAATCGTTAGACGGCTATTTTAGCATCTTAATCAATACATTAATCAGCGTACCTGTCATGAGCGCCATAACCACGGCGTACAGTGGCGCGACACACAAAGTTAGTCCAGCTGGCATCCCCAGAGAGTGGTTCAATTCCACATTGCGACGGTTAGCTAAAATCTTCGGGTTTACCTTCCTGTTTTGGGCGCTATTTCGCTTGCTGCCTTATCAGTCTTTATTCCCGGATCAAACGTATTCAAATTTCACAATAGCGGCGATTGTGGGCTTTCAGTTGCTCTTAACGATTGTTTGCTACTGGTTCATCACGAAGAAAATCACAACTAAAAGGAGTTTGTAAAATGCCTATTCCGGCTTACATGTGGATTAAGGACGATGGCGGCGCAGACATTAAAGGAGCTGTAGACGTTCAGGAGCGTGAGGGGAGTATAGAGATTGTTGGCTTTAGTCATGGTCTGAACATTCCAGTAGACAGTGCCAACGGGAAGATTACTGGCAAGCGTTCACATTCTCCGATGATGATTGAAAAGGAGTTTGATAGCTCCAGCCCGTACCTATACAAAGCCGTTGCCACCGGTCAAACGTTGAAAAGTGCGGAGATTCGCTGGTATCGCATTAACCATGCAGGACAAGAAGAGTGCTACTTCGTCATGACCATTGAGGGTGTGAAAGTGACGGGCATTAACCCAGGGATGCCAAACGCTAAGATGACAGGAAACTCGCAGATCAACCACATGGAATCTGTTTCCCTGATGTATGACAAAATCACCTGGCGTTATGTTGATGGTAATGTCCAGTATACGGACGATTGGAACGTAAGAGCGTAACAAATAGAACGGAGGCATTGAGTGCCTCCTCTTTATTAACGCTTATCCTCCCAAAGGAGCCTGTCCGTAATGCTGTGTAACTGCCATCGTATTAAAGGTGAACGCTCAGTCGGTCACCGAACTTGATAATAAAATGACTCATTGCCAGCCCGCAGATCGGCGAATGGTTGCTCTGAGGTCCATGCGGGCGCTCACCTTATATTCTGATAGTCCTCGCTGCGTAATTTCCCTGACCCAACCCTTTTCCTGAATCCCCCTCGCAAAAATCAAATTTACCTCACCCAAAACCGCTGTATTTATATTCAGCCCTGTATAATGGTCACCAGAATTTACGCCAATCGGCAAAGGAAGTATCAAAGAGAATTTAACAAGGAATTCGCGATATGAAGGTGCTGCAACACCCCCATACCGCTAACCACCAACAACTACGGAGAAGTTGAAAATGGCTGCGACGAATTTTAAGCCAGAGTTTACTGTTTGCAAAACAGAATCAGACGCTTTCACCGGCATGATTGAAAACCGCGAGCTGGTACGCAAAAACAGCGCCCGCCGTCTTCACGGCAACCCGCCTAACGCGGCGCCCGTCCATCCCCGCGCGGAAACGCCGCAGGACAGTGCCGCTTGCTGCGAACTGTATGCGCGCATAGACATGAAATATCTTCTGCTGGGCGGTGAATGGTTAACCCGTGCAGGCTTTATCAACGGTATGCCGGTGAAAATCCGCGCCATGAAAGACTGCATTGTGATTACGCCGCAGCATACAAGAGAACTATGGGGATGCCTGGAGGGTATGAGTGTGGTGAATATTAATAAGCAGAAAGTCGCGCAGTGGCTGAAGACCTTTCCGGGAGCGCTGAATGATACGGGTGATGTTCCGGTGATTAAGCGTGGGAGTGGGAAGGCCGTTTAAACTAAAGACTAACGAGTGCGGGCATATGAGCACATGCCCGCACTATGCCAAAAGTCACTCAATAATGATGTACTTGTTCTTTCACTGCCTTAACCAGTACAGCATGGAGTTCGCCAACGGTTAAATCGCGTATCACAGGTTCGGGTATGCCTCGTAGCCTGCGAATCAAACGGCAGATACCAAAGTAATCTATGCCCTCGGTGCTAAAAAGAAACTCGTTTTCAGCGAGGGATAAAGTTTTCTCATAGCCATCTTCTTCAGTGACAAGCGTAACGCCAAACGCTTCCTCGCAGTCTTCTATCAGGGCATCGCCATCCATGCCGCATATATCGAGGTCGGCTTCGATTAGGGTGTTCTCATCAATGCGCTTGCGATGATGTCCCGAGGACTGACGTACAACCTCAATGACCTGCGAAAGAGTGGGGTACATTATGTTGGATTCCGTGGGTGAAAAAATGACGTAGACACTTATTAATAGACCGAGTTAACGCCTGGGACTGATTATTGATGGTACAAAGAAAATCAAAATAATCCACGCAAACATCCCAATGATTTTTAACGGCCAGGGTTCGAATACATCAAAGCACACAATTGCTCCTATAACTAATAGTGGTCCTCCCAATAATTCCAGTATTCCTTCTAAGATAGATAACTTATGAGGCAATACACGATTCAGTAAAACGGCCATGAAATGTGCGCATCCTAAAGTGATGATTATAGCTATAGTGCATTCTTTCCAGTTATCAGTGACGCCCACGCATATGAGGCATAACACAATTACAAAAACACAAAGTAACGTATTCAGCATGGGAATAATAAACTTACTCATAGCAGTTGCCGTGGCGTTTAAAATATTAAGAGTCTATAAATATAGCGCTCTTAACAAAATAACAAACGACAATGGCTAATAATGCATTTAAGAATTTATTGCGCCTTGCTTATTTCCGCAATAATCAAGATAGCGGCTTCATGCTAATCCCCCGCATTCCACCGCTAAATCGACTTTAACTAAACACCGGCACCCCCAGCCCCACCTTCACCTCCCTCAACGTCTCCTGCGTCACCCCCTGCGCCCGTTCGGTTCCGCGCTTCAGCATCGCCATCAGCTCCCCCTTGTCCTGCATATACATCGCCCTCCGCTCCCGCATCGGCCCAATCAGCTCTTGCAAACACCCCTCCAGCTCGTTCTTGCACGCCCGGTCGCCCAGCCCGCCTGCTTGATAGTGCGCCTTCATCGCCGCCACTTTCTCCTTGTCCGGATGAAACGCGTCGAGATACGTAAACACCACGTTCCCCTCAATCTGGCCCGGGTCGCTTACCTTCAGGTGGTTCGGGTCGGTGTACATGGCGCTGACCGCACGATGAATCGTCTCTTCACTGGCCGAAAGGTGCAGCGTGTTGCCCAACGATTTCGACATCTTGGCGCTGCCGTCGATACCGGGCAGGCGGCTGGTGTCGCTCAGCATTGCCCTGCAATGGCGCAGCACCGGGGCGGGCAGCAGACTGTTCATCTTGTGCACAATCTCGTTGGTCTGCTCAATCATTGGCAGCTGGTCGTCGCCGACGGGCACGCACTCGGCCTTGAACGCGGTGATGTCCGCCGCCTGGCTGATGGGGTAGGCCATAAACCCGACTGGCAGCGAGCGGGCAAAGCCCTTTTGCGCAATCTCGTTTTTCACCGTCGGGTTACGCTCCACGCGGGCGACGGTGACGATGTTCATATACAGCATCGTCAGCTCGGCAAGGGCGGGCAGGGCGGACTGGAGGCAGATCGTGGTCAGGTTCGGGTCGATACCGGCGGCGAGGTAGTCGGCCAGCACTTCGGGGATGTTGTCGCGAATTTTTTGCGGGTTGCTGCCGTTGTCGGTCAGCCCCTGAAGGTCGGCAATCAGCACAAACTGGTTGTGCGTATGCTGGAGCGCCACGCGCTGGCGCAGCGATCCGACGAAGTGGCCGAGATGCAGCGGGCCGGTTGGGCGATCGCCGGTGAGGATGGTTGGTGCGTTCATAAAGACTCCTTAATGTGCAATTGCCGAAAGGGGTCTTAGATGTGAGAAAGCCGCCTTTCGGCGGCTATCTGAAAATGGGGAAAACTACTCCGGGCCGCCTTTAAGAAGGCAGCCACCAGCGTTTAACGGTGAGTACGGCGGAGCGTGTGTTCATCCAGTTAACCTATCATGCGAAAGCGCAGGGGTAAAGCGCCTCAGGCGCCGCTGCTTGAGGCACGCACCTTCAGCCTGCCCGCCAGCGTCACGTGCGTGGCGGCATCTTCCTGATTGCACAGGTACTCCACCGCCAGCCGTCCCAGCTCGCTGTAGGGCAGCTGGATACTGGTCAGCGGCGGGGTGAGCTGCTCGGAAATCTTCTGGTCGTCGTAGCCCGCCAGCAGCATGTCCTGCGGAATGCGCACGCCGTTCACCGCCAGCGCCTGATAGCAACCAATCGCCAGCCAGTCGCTGGCGCAGAAGATGGCGTCCGGGCGCTCGGCCAGTTCCAGCAGGGCCGTGGTCGCGGTAAAGGACTCGCTGAACTGCCAGTTGGTCTGGCGCACCAGGCCGTCGTCGCACGCGAGTCCGGCCTGCTGCAGCGCGGCCCGGTAGCCCGCCAGACGCTGGCGGGAGGCCTCCATCCAGCTCTCCCCGGTGATGTGGGCGATGCGCGTGGCCCCGCAGGCGATTAGGTGTCTGGTGACCTGAAAAGCGTTGGCGTAATCGTCCGGGATAAACGACGGCAGCAGCGGCGAGCCGGGGTCTCGCTGGTTGAGTAGCACCAGCGGGATGCGGGTGCAGTCGTGAAACGCCGTCATGTCCACCAGCGTGGTGACCGGAGAGGCGAGAATAATCCCGATGCAGTTGCGCTTCTCCAGTTGGCGGATAATGTTCAGCGCCAGCTCCACGTCGTCACCGTAGTCGTAGACGGTGAGCAGGGTCTCGTTGCGCCACGCCGCTTCCCGCGCCTGGCTGATGGCGTCGATAAACGGGTCGAAGCTCTGCAACGAGCTGACGAGCAGGGCGATCTCCTCCTGGTTGCGCGGGGCGTGAACTGCGGGGAGGCGGTCGTAGCCGAGCTCGGTGGCGACGCTAATCACCCGCTGTCGGGTGTCGTCGCTGAGCTTGATGTTGCGGGACTGGTTAAGTACCAGCGATACCGTCGCCTGCGACACCCCCGCCGCCCGCGCAATATCGTTCATCGTTACCTTCGTTTTTCGCTTCATCCGTCCTCTCCCTTTCGCGACTTCGCATCATACCCTAACCGCACGCTTTAGCGCCGTCGATCACGTTTCTCATTCATCGAAGCGTGAACTTTGTGAGGGGCATCGCTTTTCAGAGCGCCGCGGTTTGCGCATTTATTCCGCAGCTAATATTTATTAGCTAAACATTATCAGTAAGAGGGCGCGTAATGAAAGAGCAGTGGAGCAGGGAGCAGGCGCAGGCGTGGTATCAGCAGAAGGGCTGGCTGTGCGGGTTTAACTATCTGCCGTCGACGGCGGTGAACTGGACCGATATCTGGCAGGAGGAGACCTTCGATGCTGCAACCATCGAGCGCGAGCTGGGCTGGGCGGCGGAGGCGGGCTACAACACCCTGCGCATCAACCTGCCGTTTATCGTCTGGGAGCACGACCGCGACGGGCTGATGGCGCGTATCGATCGTTTTTTGACGATTGCCGACGGTCACGGGTTCAGCACCATGCTGACCCTGATGGACGACTGCGGCTTCTCCGGCGACGAGCCGTATCTCGGGCCGCAAAAGCCGCCCGTGCCGGGCAAGCACAACAGCCAGGCGGCGGCGAGCCCGGGGCGCGACAAGGTGTGCGATCCCGACTGCTGGCCAGACATTGAACGCTATATCCGCGACGTTGTCCGCCAGTTCCGCGACGATAAGCGCGTGCTGCTGTGGGATCTTTATAACGAGCCGGGCAACCGCGGCATTTTCGCGACCGGCACGCAGGAGGTGCAGTACGACGCGAAGCTGGAAACCTGCGCCCACGAACTGATGAAGCTCGCGTTTCGCTGGGTGCGCGAGGAAGACCCGACCCAGCCGCTCACCGTCTGCGCGTGGCGTCTGCCTGCGGAAGAAGAAGGCGAGACGTTCTTCCAGCATCCGCTGGACCAGACTGCGCTGGCGCTCTCGGACGTGGTGAGCTTCCACGCCTACACCCACACCGGGCGCATGACGGCGATTATCCAGCAGCTACAGGCGCTGGGCCGCCCCATCTTCTGCACCGAATGGCTGGCGCGCCATGTGGGCAGCACCATTGAAGAGCAGCTTCCGCTGATGTACATGGCGAAGGTCGCGCCGTACCAGTGGGGGCTGGTGCGCGGCAAAACCCAGACGTGGCTGCCGTGGCCGGTGGTGATGAAGGAGTCCACAGACTACTGCCGCTTCTGGTTCCACGACGTGTTTGAGGAGAACGGTATCCCGTTCTCGCGCGCTGAAATCGCGCTGATGCAGAAGCTACGCAAAATCGCCCCGAAGGTGCAGGGCTAATAATAACGACCCGGCGCGCTGTCGCCGGGCAACCTGGTACGCACTATGGCAACGACAATGAAAATACCGTCTCGCGAGTTATGGTCTTATTTTGGCTATGGTTTAGGTCAGTGTTTTAGCTTTGGTTTAGTGGGTTCGTTTATTAACTATTTTTACACCGACGTGCTGGGGATCTCGGCGCTGGCGGCGAGCACCATCTTCCTGATTGCCCGTGCGTGGGACGCGGTTCACGATCCGCTGTTTGCCAGCATTATGGACACCATTAACAGCCGGTTCGGCAAGTTTCGCCACTTTTTGCTGATCGCGCCGCTGCTGATTACCGGCGTCACGCTGCTGTCGTTCTATAAAATCGAAGCGGACATGACCACCAAAATCCTCTACGCCGGGGTGACCTACATCCTGTGGGGGACGCTGTACGCCATCTCCGATATCCCGTTCTGGTCGATGTCGTCGGTGATGACCAACGACTCCGGCCAGCGCACCCGCGCGGTAACGGCGGCGATGCTCGGGGTGAACGCGGGGATTGCCTGCGCCAACATCTTTTTCCCGAAGCTGGCAGCGTTTTTCGCCCAGTACAGCAACGATAAAGGCTACTTTATGGCGGCGCTGGTGATGATGCTGGTGGGCCTGCCGCTGATGCTCAACGGCTTTATGCAGATCAAAGAGCGCGTGCCGCCGAGCCCGGAAAAGGTGACGATGCGCGACACCTTCCACAACCTGCGCCAGAACAAGCCGCTGTTTATCGTCCTGCTGTCGTTCTTCTTCTGCGTGTTTCACAACGTCGCGGGCGGGCTGTATATCTATTTCTTTATCAACAATATGGGCGACGGCAGCCTGCAAATGGCCATTGGCATGATGGGCATTGTGGCGGCGGTGCTGTGCCTGGTCGCACCGATGCTGACGCGCCGGATGCAAAAGCGGAAGCTGTTTATGATCCTCTGCGGGCTGGACGTGGCGGTGCGCGTGGTGATGTGGTTTGTTGGCTATCAGCAGGTGACGATGCTGTTTATTCTGCTCGGCCTGAGCACGCTATTCGTGATGATGACCAACATTCTTACCTCGTCGATGATTGCTGACACCATCGAGTACGCGGAGTACCACACCCACAAGCGCTGCGCGGCGATCACCTTCTCCGGGCAGACCTTTACCGGCAAGATGTCGGTGGCGGTGGGCGGCGGGCTCATCGGCGTGTTCCTGACGATGATTGGCTACGTACCGCAGGCGCAAATCCAGAGCGAAGGCGTGCTATCGGGGCTGTTCTTCGGGATCTGCCTGCTGCCGGCGATAGGTTCGCTGATCCGCATGGGCTTTATGTCGCGCTTTACCTTCACCGAGGAGAAGCACGCGGAGATTTGTCGGCTGCTGGCGGAGCGGAACGCGTCTGCGAAAGCGCCGGGTGGCGGCTGCGCCTTACCCGGCCTACAGAAAATTACAGCGACTTCACAAACGCCAGCAGATCTTCGTTGAGCTGGTCCTGGTGGGTCAGCGCGAAGCCGTGCGGGGCGTTGTCGTACACCTTCAGCGTGGCGTTGTTGATCATCTCCGCCGCCAGCTTGCCGGTGGTTTCAAACGGTACGATCTGGTCGTTGCTGCCGTGGATCACCAGCGTCGGTACGTCTATTTTCGCCATATCCGGGCGGAAGTCGGTCTCGGCGAAGGCGGTCACGCAGTCGATGGTGCCCTTAAGCGACGCCAGCAGGGCGATGTTCAGCGTCTGCGTCAGAGCACCCGCAGAAACGGTCTGCCCGGCGTTGGTGCCGTAGAACGGAGTGGCGAAATCGCTGATGAACTGGGCGCGATCTTTACGCAGTCCGTCGCGAATACCGTCGAACACGCTCTGATCCACGCCTTCCGGGTAGCTATCGGATTTGCCGAAAATCGGCGTTACCGCGCCCAGCAGCGCAAGCCCGGCCACGCGTTCGCTGCCGTAGTTGTTGATGTAGCGCGTCACGTCGCCGCCGCCCATGGAGAAGCCCACCAGCGTCACGTCGCGCAGATCCAGAGTGGTAATCAGATCGTTAATGTCGGACGCAAAGGTGTCGTAGTCGTAGCCGTTCCACGGCTGTTCGGAGCGGCCAAACCCGCGACGGTCAAAGGCGATGGCGCGAAAGCCGCGCTCCGCCAGGTAGTTCAGCTGGCTGTCCCACATATCGCCGTCCAGCGGCCAGCCGTGACTGAAGAGGATCGGTTTGCCCGCGCCGCAGTCTTTGTAGTAAATCTGCGTGCCGTCTTTTGCCTTAAACGTTGCCATAGTGTGTTCCTGTACAGGTGATGGTTATGGTTATACCGGCGCGACCAGGTAGCGAATTGCCGGTGATGTTGTGCCCTGATGAAAAGCCAGAACGCGGCTTTGCAACAGGAGGTCATTCATGGTGTGGCGTTCCTGCTGGCGCAGATGCTCAATCCACGAGCCCATCAGGAAAGTCTCGATAAACAGCCCCGGACGTTCGATATCCTCGTACACCGCCCAGCTCATCGCCCCGGCGCGGCGGCGCACCCGGCGTAGCTCGTGCACGGCCTGCAAAAACGCTTTCGCGTTCTGTGGGTCGATGATGTACTCGTGCGACACCAGCACCGGGCCGCGCTCGTTCGGGAGTTCAATCTCCACGCCGTCCAGCGGCTGGCCGCTGAGGTCGAGGTTCAGGTCAGGATCTTTCTCCAGCTTCCAGCGGAACACCGTCGCGCTCGCCAGCACCATCCCCAGCGTGGCGACAACCAGCGAGGTCGGGGTGCCAAACTGCGAGGCGAGCTGGCCCCAGACGGCGCTGCCTGCGGACATCGAGCCGAAGAACACCGTCAGATAAACCGCCAGCGCGCGGGCCTTCACCCAGCGGGCGGCGCTGCGCTGCGCGCCGAGGTTAAGCGTCGAGAGCACCGCAATCCACGCGAAGCCGGTAAAGAACTCAAACAGGTTCAGCAGCCAGAAGTGGCGCACGAACGCCAGCGCCAGCATGGTGATTGCAAACGTCAGGCTGGCGGCCACCATCAGGCGGTCGGCGTTCAGCCGCTGGCGCAGGCGCGGCAGCAGGATGGCTCCGGCAATCGCCCCCAGGCCGATACACGCCAGCATCACGCCGTACCCCGCCGGGCCTAAGCCCAGCTCGCGGCGCGCCACCAGCGGCAGTAACGCCCAGCCCGCGCTGCCGAAAACGAAGAAGGCCACGGTCCGCACCAGCACGTTACGCAGCACCGGCGCGGCGTGCACGTAGCGGATGCCGGACCGCACCGCAGAGAAGAAGTGCTCCGGCGGCAGGCGCTGCACGGACGGCGCCGGACGCCAGCGCCACAGCACCCACGCCACGCCCATTACGGAGAGCGCGTTCAGGGCAAATACCATCCACGGCCCGGCCAGCGACAGCAGAAAACCGCCCAGCGCGGGGCCAATCGCCCGGCTGATGTTGACCCCGAGCGAGTTAAGCGCCACGGCGGAACCCAGCTCGGGCTTGCTCACCAGGTCAGGCACAATCGCCTGGAACGGCGGCGAGCTCATGGCCGCGCCCACGCTCAGCAGAAACGTTGCCGCCAGCAGAACGGTGGGGGTGACGTGTCCGGTAAAAGAGAGCACCGTCAGCCCAGCGGCGGCGATGAACACCCACAGCTGGGAGAAGAGCAGGTATTTACGCCGGTCGACAATGTCCGCCATCACCCCGGACGGCAGGGCGAAGAGGAACATCGGCAGGCTGCTGGCCGCCTGCACCAGCGCGATATCCAGCGGATCGGCGCTGAGCGTCAGCATGCTCCAGTTGATGCCGACGTCGCTCATCCATGAGCCGACGTTAGAGACCACCGTGGCGATCCACAGCATGCGGAACACCGGCTGGCTCAGCGGCTGCCATGGCGAAACCGTTGGTGCGGGCGTCGTCTCGACGTGTGCGTCGCGAACGTCGTTAACCTGGGTCATGCGAACCTCTCCGTCGCCTTACGCTGCAACCGCCACTGGCCTGGCCCGGTGAGGGCGAGAGTGGTGAAGATAATCAGCAGCAGCCAGCCAAACTGCCCCTCGGCAATCGACCAGCCCGGGTGGACCACCAGCATCGCCACCAGCAGCACGGCGATAATCGGCAGGCACGCCAGGCGGGTGTAGACGCCTGCAATGATAAACAGCGGGCAGATGACCTCGGCGACGATCGCCGGGATCAGGCTGGCATACGGCCCGAAGCCAAACGGATCTTCGATGCGCGTCAGCTCTTCGCTAAAGTGGAGCACCTTCGGCAGGCCGTGCACGTAAAGCAACAGCAGGCTGCCGGTCAGGCGCAGGAAAAACAGCCCCGGATCGATCCGGGGCGAAGCGTCATAATGTTTCATCAGAATGCAAAGCAGCTGCAACCCAGCGCCCCCCAGAAAGCGTTATCGTCGGATACCGGCATCTCTGACGTGCGGGCAAAATCATGCTGGTGGCTGTGAACCCCGCACGGGCCGCTACAGTGGTGAGCCACACTCATACCCACGCGTGCGGCCTGCGGCGGCGCGCTGCGGTAGTGGCCGGGCACTTTCACCACCGGGGACCACTCGGGCAGGACCGGAATGGCCGGCGGCGCGAGCGGGCCAAAGGTGCCTGCGGCATAGACGATATCGCCGTTCACCACGGTGAGGACGGACTCAATGCCCTTGATCTCCTCTTCCGGCACGCGGAAGTAGTCTTTGCTGAGCACCGCCAGATCCGCGAGCTGGCCCGCTTTAATCTGCCCCTTCTGATTCTGCTCGCTGGAGAACCACGCGCTGCCCTGGGTCCAGAGCATCAGGGCGGTATCGCGATCCAGACGGGCGCTGTGATCGTACATCTGCATCCCGCCAACGGTACGACCAGAGACCAGCCAGTAGAGCGCGGTCCACGGGTTGTAGCTCGCCACGCGGGTGGCGTCGGTCCCTAAGCCCACCGGCACGCCGGTCTCAAGCATTTTGGCCACCGGCGGCGTGTGGCGGGTAGCTTCAATGCCGTAGCGCTCGGCAAAGTACTCGCCCTGGAAGGCCATGCGATGCTGCACGGCAATGCCGCCGCCCAGGTCTTTGATGCGGTCGATATTGGCCTGCGATACGGTTTCGGCGTGGTCGAAGAACCAGTGCAGCCCGTTGAACGGAATGTCGCGGTTCACCTTCTCGAACACGTCCAGCATGCGGCTGATGGATTCGTTGTAGGTGGCGTGCAGGCGGAACGGCCAGCGGTGCTCCACCAGATGGCGCACCACGCGCTCCAGCTCGTCCTCCATGCCCGGCGCGAGATCCGGGCGCGGCTCGAGGAAATCTTCAAAGTCGGCGGCGGAGAAGACCAGCATCTCGCCCGCGCCGTTGTGGCGGAAGAAGTCGCTGCCCTGGCCCGGCGTGAGCATGTCGGTCCATTTTTCAAAGTCTTCCAGCTCGTGGCCCGGACGCTGGGTAAACAGGTTATAGGCGATGCGGATGGTCATCTGCTTTTTCTCGTGCAGCTCGGCAATCACCTCGTAATCTTCCGGGTAGTTCTGGAAGCCACCGCCTGCGTCGATGGCGCTGGTCAGCCCCAGGCGATTCAGCTCGCGCATAAACTGGCGCGTGGAGTTGACCTGCTGCTCCAGCGGCAGCTTCGGCCCTTTGGCGAGGGTTGAATAGAGGATCATGGCGTTCGGGCGGGCGATCAGCATCCCGGTCGGGTTGCCGTTGGCGTCGCGCTGGATCTCGCCGCCCGGCGGGTTCGGCGTATCCTTGGTATAGCCAACCACCTTCAGCGCGGCGCGGTTGAGCAGGGCGCGGTCGTACAGGTGCAGAATGAAGACCGGGGTATCCGGCGCGGCGTCGTTAATCTCATCCAGCGTCGGCATGCGGCGCTCGGCAAACTGGAACTCGCTCCAGCCGCCCACCACGCGTACCCACTGCGGCGACGGCGTGCGCAGGGCCTGCTCTTTCAGCATGCGCAGGGCGTCTGCCAGCGACGGCACGCCTTCCCAGCGCAGCTCAAGGTTGTAGTTCAGCCCGCCGCGGATAAGGTGCAGGTGCGAGTCGTTCAGGCCGGGGATGGCGGTGTGGCCTTTCAAATCAACCACCTTAGTGCCGTCGCAGTGGTGTTGCATCACCTCGGCGACGGTACCCACTTCCAGAAATTTCCCGTCGCGCACGGCAACGGCCCCCGCGAGGGGATTCTCGCGATCGACGGTGTGAAACTGGCCGTTAACCAGAATGAGATCGGCTTTACCGAGGGTAACCATAATAGCTCCAGACTAAGAGGGGAATGGTCAGGATTATGGGAACCGGTTTCGGGAAAGATCCAGTTATACAATAGGATAGGTATACCAAAGTATAACTATACCTAAGGTTAACTATACGAAGAGATAATTACGCCCCGGCGGCGTGGGTCATAGGATGAATGCGATTTTATCGGCGTGCCTTTCGCGACGATTTTAACCTTTAACCTCACTGGATAATCTTATGACCACTTCAAAGCTCGAAGTCTTAACCCCTGCCAACTGTCAGATCATCTTCATCGACCACCAGCCGCAGATGGCGTTTGGCGTGCAGTCTATTGACCGCCAGGTGCTGAAAAACAACACCGTGGCGCTGGCGAAAGCGGCAAAAGTGTTCAACATCCCGACCATCATCACCACCGTTGAAACCGAAAGCTTCTCCGGCAACACCTATCCGGAGCTGCTGGACGTGTTCCCGGGCCAGGACATTCTGGAGCGTACCTCCATGAACTCCTGGGACGACCAGAAAGTGCGTGACGCGCTGAAGGCCAACGGCAAGAAGAAAGTGGTTGTCGCCGGTCTGTGGACCGAAGTGTGCAACAACAGCTTTGCCCTGTGCGCGATGCTGGAAGGCGACTACGAAATTTATATGGTGGCGGACGCGTCCGGCGGCACCTCTAAAGAGGCCCACGACTTCGCGATGCAGCGCATGATCCAGGCGGGCGTGATCCCGGTGACCTGGCAGCAGGTCATGCTGGAGTGGCAGCGTGACTGGGCGCACAAAGAGACCTACACCGCGGTGATGGATATCGTGCGCGAGCACTCCGGCGCCTACGGCATGGGCGTGGACTACGCCTACACCATGGTGCACAAAGCGCCGTCTCGCCAGAAGAGCGAGCACCGCACCTTAGCGCCGGTCCCGGCACGCTAAGCCTCGTCGGCGGGCTGGTCCCTCATCCGGCTCGCCGCGCCTTTTTCTCTGGAGTTCTCAATGAGTACAGGGTTGATATCCCTCGCGGCAGGCGTATTGATTGGCCTGATGTACGCCGTGCTGAAGGTGCGGTCCCCCGCGCCGCCCGCGCTGGCGCTGATTGGCCTGCTGGGCATGCTGGCAGGCGAACAGGCGATGCGTCATCTTTTATCCCGCGATAATCCGGCTGCCGTGCAGGTGACGGTTCCCCACATTCAACACCCGACCGGAGCGTCATCATGAAGGCCTGGATTATTTCGCTGGTGTGCGGGGTCGCGGCTGGGGTACTTTACGCCCTGCTTGACGTGCATTCTCCGGCGCCGCCGGTCGTCGCGCTGCTAGGCCTGTTCGGCATGCTGGTGGGTGAACAGCTGATCCCCATCGGGCGTCGTCTGGTGAGCCGCGAACCGCTGACCCTGGCCTGGTTTCGTCATGAATGCGTACCGAAAATCAGCGGTACTGCGCCCCCCGCGCCCGCGAAGGAAAGCCGCGACGCGTAACGATTTGTTTGAGGAAAGACAGCATGACGCTGCCGTGGCGCATTGCCATCATCGATGACGAACGCTCTGTTCGCAGCGGGCTCAGTAATCTGCTGCAATCGGAAGGGTATGCTACCGATACCTTCGATTCGGCAGAGGTGTTTTTAAGCCACCCTCTCGCCCTGTCCGGCGCGTCGCTGGTAATCGCCGACATCAAGCTGCGCGGCATGAACGGCATCGAGTTATTTGAGAAGCTGCGGTTGCTGGCCGCGCCGCCGCCGCCAATACTGTTTATCTCCGGCCATGCTGATGAAAATATGCAGCGGTATGCACTCAGTCTGGGCGCCGCTGCATTTTTGCGTAAGCCGATTAACATCGATATTCTGCTGGATCATATTCAGCGGGAGCTGACCCGCCGACAATAAGGATCGCGGATGAACGAACATACGTCGCCTGCATTTTGGCCCGCCCGGGGAAGTCTCCATGAAGGGCGGGCTTTTGTTCTGAAAGAGGATGTTATTTTTACCGTGCTGGCGCAGGAGGGCGGCATCTCCTGGATGAATGCGCGGCATCCCCAGTCCGGCGGTTCGTTTATTATTGCCACCGCGGTCAGCGATGAAGAAGAGGAGCGGGCAACCCGCCTGCTGAAGAACGAGTTTGCCCTGCGCGATCGGCTTCATGACGGCTGGGCCATCCGGCCCGTCGCTTCTACCCAGTACCGCGGACGTTTTGCGCTGGTCTACGCGCCGTTCTGCTTTGAACTGCTGGCGTGCCGGGCAGGCAAGGCGATTTCCGGGATCGCCCGCTTTATTGAGATGGCAATCCGCATCTGCGGTCCCCTGCGCCAGATGCATCTGCACAACCTGATCCACGGCGATATCAAACCCGGGTCGATCTTCGTTCACCATGACGCCACCTGCCGTCTGTGCAGCTTTGGCCTCGCCTGCGGCACCTCCGACGCGTTCTCCCAGACCCGGCTTGCCGCGTCTGGCGGCACGCCCGCCTACATGTCACCGGAACACACCACGCGTACCCGTCGCGCCGTCGACAGCCGGAGCGATCTCTACAGCCTGGGTATCGTGCTGTATGAACTTCTGACCGGGCGATTACCGTTTGAACTGAGCGCAGATGACCAGACCAGCTGGGCGCATTACCACATTGCCTCTGAGCCGCTCGCGCCGGGCCGGGTGCGCCCGGATGTACCCGACATGCTGTCGACCATCATCCTTAAGCTGCTGGAGAAGAATCCGGAGAACCGCTATCAGACCGTCGACGGGCTGATTGCCGACCTCAGGCGCTGCCAGGCGACACTGACCGTTGAAGGCGAAATTGTCGACTTTATTCCCGGCCAGCAGGATCGCTCTCCGGCGATCCATTTGGCCGATTCGCTTTTTTCCGCTCATCCGCAGGCCAGCGACGTCATCGCCGCGTTTGAGCGGGTGAGCCAGAGCGGTGCGCCGGAACTTGTTACGATTGGCGGACCGTCGGGGATTGGCAAATCTTCCGTGATCGCCACCACGCTGAAATCGCTGCAACAGCGCAAGGTACTGCTGGCGGTGGGCAAGGTCGATCAATATTCCCCCACGCTGCCCTACGGCGTGCTGAGTTCGGCGTTTCGGACGCTCACGCTGCACCTGCTCGGGCTGCCAGCCGGGGAGGTGGCGACGTGGAAGATCCGCCTGACGCGCGCGCTGGAAGGCTACGAGGAGCTGGCCGTCAGCCTGGTGCCGGAGCTGAATTTACTCCTTGAGAACAAACCGCGTTTCTCAGCGGATACGTTTTCCATCGACGCGCGGGCGCGCTTCAGCCATATGGTGCTGGCGCTGGTGAAAACCTTCACCACCCAGGGCACGCCGCTGGTGCTGCTGCTGGATGATGTGCAGTGGATCGACGTCGCCAGCCTGCAAACGCTCGATCACCTGCTGCGTACCTGCGGCGCCATTCCGCTGCTGGTGGTGGTGGCGCACCGCGATCTCAGTTCGCTTTCTGACCCCAGCTTGCAGACCGCGCTCGCGAGCCTGCCGGAAGCGGCGCAGCACGCCACGACGATCGTTCCGCAGCCGCTGTCGGTGAAGGCCGTGGCGCGCTGGCTCGGAGGAATTTTTCATGCCCGCAGCGCCGGCACCACCGATCTTGCCACGCTGATCCACGAAAAAACCGGCGGCAACCCGCTGTTCGTGCAGGAATTTTTCCGCCGCATCGTCGATGACGGTCTGGTAGTGCACAACAAATATCAGGGTAAATGGCATTACGATCTTCAGGCGATCCGCGCCCGGCACTACACCGAAAACGTGGTAACGCTGGTGCTGGAACAGCTCAAGGAGATGCCTGACGAAACGCGCCGTCTGCTGGGCAGCATCGCCTGCCTCGGCTGCACGGGCGAGCTGGAGATGCTGTGCCGCGTGGTGGGGCTGTCGGCGGCGGAAATCCGCTACGCGCTTCACCCGGCGGTGACCGCTCAGCTGATTGTGCTGACGGAAAAAGAGTACGCCTTTACCCACGATCGGGTGCAGGAAGCCGCCTTTGCCCTGCTGGATGAGGGCGAGAAAAGCCATCTGCACCTGACCACCGCCGGCCTGCTGGCGGACGCCGCGCGCCAGGCGGCAGGCAATGAGCTGCTGTTCCGCGCGGTTCATCACGTCAGCGCCGCGCTGGACTGCATCCAGCCTGCGCCGCAGCGCCAGAGATTCCGTGAGCTTAGCCTCCAGGCCGCGCGGCGTGCGAAGCGTACCGGCGATTACCTCTCCGCCCTGAGCTATATCCAGACTGCCAGAGCGCTCGGGAATGCGGGTCCGGTCTCGGACTTTATGCTGGATATCGAAGAGGCGGGCTGCGAGTTTGCGCTCGGGCACCTGGAGCGTACGCGCGCGCTGTGCGATACGATCCTCGGCTCACCGGGCGGGCTGACGGAGAAAGCGCTGGCGGCCAACCTGCTGGCGGAAGTCTATATGCGCCAGTCGGAGATCCGCCTGGCGCTGGAGGCCTCGTTGTGCTGGCTGGGCGTGTTCGGGATCCAGGTCAGCCGCTATCCGGAAAATGCCGATTGTGACGAGGCCTGGCAGCAGTTCTGCGAACGCATCGCCGACGCGCCGCAGAACCCGTTTTCTCAGCTGACGCTGATGAAGAATGCAGAGACTGAAGCGGTAATGAACCTGCTTTACAGTGCCAGTATGTTCGCCAGCTTTACCTGCCCTCGGCTGCACTTTTTACTCCTGTGCCGGATGATGCACCTCACGCTCGACCACGGCATTACCGGGGCATCCACCACGGCGATGGCCTGGTTTGGCGTGCTGATTGGCCACCGCTACGCCGAATACCGTCTCGGGTTTGAGTACGGCACGCTGGCTCGCGAGCTGGTAAACCGCCACGGCTATGATGCCTATGAAGCCAAAACCCTGCTGCCGCTCGACCAGCTCAGCGTCTGGACCCAGCCGCTGTCGTACACTATCGAGTGCGCGAAAGCCTGTTTTACCTCAGCGGTAACGCACGGCGACACGACGATGGCCTGCTTCGCAGCCTGTCATCAAATCATTAACTTCCTCTCCCGAGGCGATCATCTGGACGGCGTGTTGACCAGCATCGATCGCGGTCTGGCCTTCGTGCGTAAAACGGATTTCCAGGACATTGAAACCGTTCTGCACATTCAGCGCCGCTACGTGGAGTTTTTACGCACGCCGGTGACGGGCACCTGGAGTGCCGCCCAGGCGCTGCCTGACGATCTGCTGCCCGCACCGCCGGAGCAGGCGCCCGAGCAGACGTCGACCATGCTGTTCTGGTACTGGCTCTATCGCGGGATGGCGCACTTTACCTGTGGCGAATATGCCGACGCGCAGGCGGATTTAGAGATGGCGGGCTGGTATGCGTGGTCCGCGCCGGGCCATATCCATCTGCTGGATTACCATCTTTACAGCGCGCTGGCCCTCTCGCGCCAGCTCACGCCGGAGACCTTTTCGGCGGATTATCGCCGCAGCATTCATCACCACTACGACAAAATTGCCCTCTGGGCGCGGATCAATCCGGGCACGTTTGCCGATAAAGAGGCGCTGATTTACGCCGAAATCGTCCGTCTGGACGGCATGAACAGCATCGCGCTGGAACAGTATGAAAAGGCGGTGCGCCTCTCGCGGGAGGGCGGGTTTAACCCGATCAATGCCCTGGCGCACGAGCTGGCGGGGCGTTTCTCGCTAGCCTGCGGCTACCCGACCGCCTCCGACGCCCATTTCCGCGGGTCGATTGCCGCCTGGGGCCGCGCCGGGGCGCAGGCCAAGGTGCGCCAGCTGGAGCAGGATTTCCCGCACCTGCTGGCCTCCGGGCAGAGCCGGGCGTATGAGTCGGTGGCGTTCGCCCAGGACGAGGTGATCCGCGATTTACAGAGCGTCATCAAAGCCTCGCGCGCCCTGTCCGAAGAGATTAACCTCGAACGCTTAATCGAAAACCTGATGACGCTGCTGCTCGAACGGGCCGGGGCGCAGCGCGGTCTGCTGCTGCGCGTCAGCGATAATCATATACCGGAAATTGAAGCCAGCGCCTGGACCAGCACCGACGGCGTGCGGGTGCGCATCGTGAAAGAGTCACCGATGGCGACGGACATGCCGCTGTCGGTGCTGGCCGCGGTGATCCGCACCGGGCAGGAGATCCGCACCGGCAAGCCGGAGGCGTTCCACCCGTTCAGCCAGGATCCGTATCTGGTGACGTCCGGCGCTGCCGTGATGTGCGTGCCGATGTTCAAGCAGGCGCGGCTGGTGGGCGTACTCTATCTGGAAAACCGCCTGATGCCGGAGGTGTTTACCGCCGAGCACTCGCGCGTGGTCAGCCTGCTGGGCGCGCAGGCGGCGGTTTCGCTGGAGACGGCGCGGCTTTACGCCGAGCTGCTGGCGGAAAACATCCACCGTCGGCGCGTGGAGAAAGAGCTGCGCGCCAGCCAGACGTCCCTCATGCTGGGCGAGCAGATCAGCCACACCGGCAGCTGGCGCTGGGAACTGGTGCAGGATCTGATGTTTATCTCCGAAGAGTACGCCCGCATTCTCGGCCTGCCGGAACAGCAAAAAATGCTGTCAATGGCGGAGTTTTTGACCTACGTCCATGAGGACGACTATGGCCGGATTGGCGCCCTCGTTAACCAGAGCGTGCGCGACGGGCTTTCCATGCGCGCGGAGTTTCGCATTATCCGCACCGACGGCTCCGTGCGCTACATTCTGGGGATTGGCGATCCGGTGGGCGTGGGCAGCGAGGTGAACGAGTATTACGGCATCATCACCGACATCACCAGCCAGCGGGCGGCGGAGGATGCGATGCGGGTGGCGCAGGCGGATCTGGCGCGGGTGTCCCGGGCCACCACCGTCGGGCAGCTGACCTCCTCGATCGCCCACGAGATCAACCAGCCGCTGATGTCGATTGTCTCGAACGCCGGGGCGAGCCTGCGCTGGCTTGGCCGCGATCCGGCGCGGCTCGACAAGGTGCGCGAGGGGCTGGAAGAGATCGCCGCCGAGGGCGAGCGGGCGGGGGAGATCATCCGCAGCATTCAGTCCCTGACCCGCAAGCAGGATCCCACGCTTACGCGCATCGATCTGCACTTCCTGATCCACCACATTATTATGCTTTCCCGCAGCGAGCTTGAGCTGCGACACATTAGCGTTGATTACCTTTTGAACGCTCATGACAGTTTTATCATTGGCGACAGCGTGCAGATCCAGCAGGTGCTGCTTAACCTGGTGATGAACGCGGTGGAAGCGATGGCGGAGATAAAAGATCGCCCGTGCAGCATCACGATCTCCACCGCGAACGGCATTGAAGGAAAGGTGATCTTCGAGATTGCCGATACCGGCAGCGGCATTGAGCCGGAGCTTACCGAGCGGATCTTCGACTCGTTCTACTCCACCAAGGCGCAGGGAATGGGGATGGGGCTGACCATCAGCGCCAGCATCATTGAGCGGCACCGGGGAAAACTGAGCGCGCGCCGCAGGGAGCCGCACGGCACGGTGTTTGCTTTCGCGCTGCCGCTTGCCGGCCCGGAGGCGTAAGGGTTATTCCACGGTTTGGCTTTGGGTCAGGCGCTCGACGGCCCTGACCAGCTCGGCCACGGAACGAACCTGCATTTTCTCCATCACCCGGCGGCGGTGCACTTTTACCGTTATCTCGCTGACGCCCAGCTCGGCGGCGATCTGCTTGTTGAGCTTGCCGATGATGGCAAGCTCAAGCACCTCACGCTCGCGCGGGGTGAGGGACATATGGCGCTGCTTCAGGGCGTAGTGCTCTTTGTTGCGCACGGCGTTGTTTTCCGCCAGCTGAAGGGCGGATTCAATGGCGTCGAGCAGCGCGCTGGATTCGACGGGCTTGGTGAGAAATTCATAAGCCCCGCCTTTAATGGCGCGCACCGACATGGGAATAGTGCCGTGGCCGGTGAGAAAGATAATCGGGATCTCGCGTCCGCTGTCTTTGAGCGCGTCCGCCACCTCAAAACCCGAGATGGCGGGCATTTGCATGTCGAGGATCACGCAGGAGGGCAAATCGTCAAAGGGGTGTTGAAGAAAGGCTTCTGCCGAGGAAAAGCCAAGGGCGTGTAAATCCGCGGATTCCAGCAGCCTGATAACGGACTGCCTGACCGCGTCATCGTCATCAACCACATAAACTATGTGTTCCATTCACCGCCCCGGTGTGCGCTCAGTAAATCATTGAGAATAAAAACGCCCCCGAAATGAACGTAAGGGACTGTTTGCTATGCTCATTCATACTAACACATTAATTATCATTATCATTTATCAATATGAAGATGATATGAAAGTGTAATAAAAATGTGGCGATTTAGTTAGTATCGAAACGCTGTTTTTAGAGGCTTTCTGCTTGCGGAACCCGAACGCCCGCAAGGCGATATGCATCTTAACCCGCGATGTTTTTGAGTGAGGACGGAGACGGGTAAAACAGGCTACACTCTGGTTTTGAGCGCGACAAGCTGAGGACATAACAATGCACTACACACTGAAAAGCAGTGACGATAAAGAAAAAGCGGAAGGAACGACCGGCGCGGGCGCTCTACAGCAAAAACTGCTGGAATCCCGTTCGATTGTCATCTCCGGTGAGATTAACCAGGAGCTGGCCCAGAAGGTCATCACCCAGCTGATCCTGCTGCAAAGCGTCAGCAACGATCCGATCAAGCTGTACATCAACAGCCAGGGCGGCCACGTGGAAGCGGGCGACACCATCCACGACTTCATCAAGTTCATCCGTCCGGAAGTGCACGTGATCGGCACTGGCTGGGTGGCGAGCGCCGGGATCACCATCTTCCTGGCAGCGAAAAAAGAGCACCGCTACTCGCTGCCGAATACTCGCTTTATGATCCACCAGCCGCTGGGCGGCGTGCGCGGTCAGGCGACGGATATCGAGATCGAAGCGCGCGAGATCATCCGCATGCTGGAACGCGTGAACAAGCTGATTGCTGACGCCACCGGCCAGCCGCTGGAGAAAGTGAAGAAAGACACTGACCGCAACTTCTGGATGTCCCCGGCGGAAGCGCTGGACTACGGGATTGTGGGCAAGCTGATTACCCATTATGACGAGCTGAACCTGGATTAAGTTTTAGCCCGCGCGTGCGTCGGGTGACGGCTTCGCCATACCCGACCTACGCGCGCTCGTTTGACCCATGACAAGTTCCCCCCCAGCCGTCTCCCCTATAATCGCGCCTGTTTACCCTCTCACTGGTGCTAACCATGGCGTATCAACTGAACCTGAACTGGCCGGAATTTCTTGAAAAATACTGGCAAAAACAACCTGTTGTGCTGAAAAATGCCTTCCCGAATTTTGTCGATCCGATTACGCCGGACGAGCTGGCGGGTCTGGCGATGGAGCCGGAAGTCGATAGCCGCCTGGTAAGCCATGCCAACGGCAAGTGGCAGGCGAGCAATGGTCCGTTTGAGCATTTCGATAACCTCGGTGAAACCGGCTGGTCCCTGCTGGCGCAGGCGGTGAACCACTGGCATATGCCCGCCGCCGAACTGGTGCGTCCGTTCCGCGTGCTGCCGGATTGGCGTCTTGATGACCTGATGATCTCCTTCTCCGTTCCGGGGGGCGGCGTGGGGCCGCATATCGATCAGTACGATGTGTTTATCATCCAGGGGATGGGCAGCCGTCGCTGGCGCGTGGGTGACAAGCTGCCGATGCGTCAGTTCTGCCCGCATCCGGCGCTGCTGCATGTCGATCCGTTTGAGCCGATCATCGCCGAAGATCTTGAGCCGGGCGATATCCTCTATATTCCGCCTGGATTCCCACATGACGGCTTCACCCATGAAACCGCGCTCAACTACTCCGTCGGCTTCCGCGGGCCGAACGGCCGCGATCTGATCAGCAGCTTTGCTGATTACGCGCTGGAAAACGATCTGGGCGGCGAGCACTACAGCGATCCGGATCTGACCTGCCGCAAACACCCGGGCCGCGTCGAGCAGTATGAGCTCGATCGTATCCGCCAGATGATGATCGACATGATTAGCAAGCCGGACGATTTTACGAAATGGTTTGGCAGCTTCGTCTCCACGCCGCGTCACGAGCTGGATATTGCCGCCGCCGAGCCGCCGTATTCAGCGGAAGAGGTGCTCGACGCGCTGCAAGGGGGCGAAACGCTCTCCCGCCTGAGCGGGCTGCGCGTGCTGAACGTCAACGGCAGCGTCTTTATCAACAGTGAACAGCTGGAAACGGCGGATATGAACGTGGCAGACGCGCTGTGCCGCTATACCGAGCTCGGCCAGGCCGAGCTGGGCGACGCGCTGAATAATCCGGCGTTTGTGGACGAGCTGACCGGATTGATTAACCAGGGCTACTGGTTCTTCGACGAGTAACAGCAGGCGGCGTTTAGTCAGCCTAAACGCCGCTACGTTCAAACCAGCATGTTACACGCCTTCCAGTAGTTCAAAAGCCGCTCGTCGTCGCGCTCTTTCTCCGCTTTGATTTTCATCGCCTGGGCCAGATTCTCTCGCGATACCTCATGGCCTTTTTGCACGATGTCTAAGACCGCTTCACCAAGAGCCAGCGAAATTTCTGCCCGATTATTGTTGCGAATCGTCATAAATACCTCCTCGTTGGTTGCGATAATTTAATTATGAACGGGAAATAATCACTCGGTAATAATTCATCTCATTCTTATTTTTTTAGTTCGGCGTTAAATAGACATAATATTCCATTCTGTCAATGATGTTTCAAAATGCTAATAAGCCTTTTAAGCCTGAATTTATGCGCTACAGTTAATTTCGTGCAACAGGCAAATAACCGAAACAGGAGAATGATTATGGTAGATAAAAGCGCAATTAAGGATCACACTCAGGTTGTCGCCAGCTGCGGAACGCACGTCGGGGTTGTGGACCATTTAGACGGTGAGCGTATCAAGCTTGCGAAGAGCGACCCGGAATCGGGCGGCAAGCACCACTTTATTCCTCTCGGCTGGGTCGATAAGGTCGAAGATAATAAAGTTGTCCTGACCAAAAACCATAAAGAGGTTTTTGCTGAGTGGCAGGAAGCATAAAATATATTTCTCGTTAAGAAATATACGCCTTCGCTCCGGCTTTGTCCGGAGCGTAATAGTGTCTGCGCCCGGTGATTGCTGACATGGCAAAGGGATGGTACTGTTTTGCCTGACCTTTCCCCGATGCAGGCCCCGAATTATGCTCCAGAGCGAAAATAGATCAGCGAAACGCCTATTTTTTGTTGAAGATTTTCAGATATTCGGCGAGCGCTACGGCATCGACTACCGTTTCCCGCTGTTAAAAGGGGAGCAGGTCAGCGGCAGCCCGGTGTTGCAGGGGAATGTGGAAGAGATGACGCTCTCGTCCGGCATTTCGCTGACCCACTCCGACGTGCATGTATTACAACCCTACGAAACCACATCCCGCCACAGCAGCCCGCTCTATATGCTGGTAGTCCTGGAAGGGTGCGTTACGATCGCGCTCAATGGCATCGACTATCACGTGCGTCCCGGCATGGCGTTCAGCGCCCGTCTGAGTGAGGAACAGGTGATGAGCGCGCGTCACGACGCCGACAGCTCGCTGAAAACGCTCTCGTTTGGCGTGTACCCGCATGAAGCCGGGCGTGAAGCCCTGCTTGAGTCGCTGCTGCTGGAATGGCAAAACCTGAATACACCCACGTTTGTCTGGCACGTTCCCGAGTTTGTTATGTCAGGCATTCAGCATGCGCAGCAGCAGAGGGGAAGCGTGCTCGCGCGTAAGCTGTTGCTTGAGGGGCTGATGTACCAGCTGCTCGGCCACGGCCTGAACCAGCGCCAGCAGCCCTGCCCGAGCCGCCCTGAGCATGCGCGTCTGGAACGCGTGCGGAGCATGCTGGAACAATCTCCTGAACGGGATCATACTCTCGCGCAGCTGGCGGCCCTGGCTGCAATGAGCCCAAGCAGCCTGCGCAGCAAGTTCCGTCAGCGCTACGGCTGCACGCTTTTCGATTATCTCCGCGACTGTCGCCTTGCGCTGGCGCGCCGCTATCTGCTGGAGGGCCACAGCGTGCAGCAGGCGGCCTGGATGTGCGGGTATCAGCATGCCACCAACTTCGCCACCGCGTTTCGTCGTCATTACGGGATTTCACCGGGCGACGTGCGCAAACTCCGCTAACGTAATTTCGCCCATCGCGCGAACGCATCCCGTGCGGTTTAGCATCGCGCATACGTAACCTGGCGGCGCGCATAGCCGTTTGCACTCTCAAAAAGGTAATAATTCTTATTAACAATAAGAAATATCTCTGGAGAGGGTTATGTTTGCTAAATCGCGTCTGGCACTGCTGGTGGGATGGGTTACCGGTAGCGTCGCTTTTCCATTACTGGCGCAGGATGCGCAAAAAACTGACACCGTGGTGGTGACCTCGCAGATGCAGTCTGCGGCCACCAAGCTTGAAACGCCGGATATTGAAACTCCGCAGTCGGTCTCTATCGTCACGCGCGAGCAGTTCGAAGAGCAGGGCGCAACCAGCGTGCGTCAGGCCGTGAGCTACACGCCGGGGGTCTACAGCAACCAGATTGGGGCGTCTAACCGCTTTGACTACATGGTGCTGCGCGGCTTCTCTGACGGCAGCCTGGACAACGTCTACCTGGACGGCCTGAAGATGATGGGCGACACCAACTCCCACAGCTCGCTGGTGGTTGATCCCTGGTTCCTGGACAGTATCGAAGTCGTGCGCGGCCCGGCCTCCGTGCTCTATGGCCGTTCATCGCCGGGCGGGATTGTGGCGCTTACCTCCCGTAAGCCATCGTTCGATCCGGGCGGGGAGATCAAGCTCTTTGCCGGAAACAATAGCCAGCGTGGGGCAATGTTCGACGTCACCGGCCCGGTTGATGATAACGACCGCGTGGCGGTGCGCCTCAGCGGGTTGACCCGCTATGCCGATTCCCAGTTCGATCCGCTGAAGGAAGAGCGTTACGCGCTGATGCCGAGCCTGACCTGGCGTATCACCGATAACACCCGTCTGGATCTGATGGCCTACCTGCACCGCGATCCGGAAGGCGGCAGCCACTCCGGCCTGCCGTATGAGGGCACCGTTGTGCCGCACAGCGGGAAGAAAATCTCCAACACGTTCTTTGAAGGTGAAGACGATTACGACAAGTACGATCGTCGGGAAAACATGGTCGGCTATAACCTTGAGCACCTGTTTGACAGCGGCTGGTCCGTGCGCCAGAAGCTGCGCTACCTGCACACCAAAGTGGAGCTGAACCAGGTGTATGCCGCAGGCTGGTTGAATGACACCGAGCTGAACCGCGGCTATTCCGGCTCCGACGAGAAGATGAACGCCATCACCCTGGATAATCAGGTCGACGGCAGCTTCGACACCGGGGCGGTAAACCACCGCGTGCTGATCGGCATGGACTACCAGGACCGCACCAACAACGTGACCGGCTACTATGGCGGCTTCCCGCCGATTGACGCCTTCCACCCGGTTTACGGTGCGAAGCCGGATTACATCACCCAGTACAGCAGGGAAAAGCATAAGCTTCGCCAGACCGGTTACTACCTACAGGATCAGATGTCCGTTGACCGCTGGCGCCTGACGCTCGGCGGGCGTTACGACCAGGTGAGCGTGTCGAACGTCGACAACTTTAACCACACCCGCAGCGATCTGGATAAAAACAACTTCAGCAGCCGCGCGGCGCTGCTGTATCTGTTTGATAACGGCGTTGCCCCGTACGTCAGCTACTCCACCGCCTTTACGCCGACCAGCTTTGCCGACGAGCAGGGCAATATCCTGGATCCGATGAAGGGCAAGCAGTGGGAAGCGGGCGTGAAGTATGAGCCGGAGGGGATGAACAGCCAGTTCAGCGCCTCGGTGTTCCGCATCAACCAGAAGAACATTGCCACCAAAGAGGAGCCGACCGATCCGTACCGTTCCATCGGTGAAATCGAATCCGAAGGCGTTGAGCTGGAGGCGATTGGTCAGCTGACCGACAGCCTGCGCATGCAGGCGGCGTATACCTACACGGATATTCGCTATAAGAAGAGTAGCCCGGAAGAGGAGGGCAAGCGCGCCGTCTATGCCCCGCGTAACATGGCCAGCGCCTGGCTGAGCTACGACGTCAAAACCGGCCCGCTGGACGGCCTGACCGTCGGCTCCGGCGTGCGCTATGTCAACGGGATCGCCAGCGATCGCCAGAACACCCATACGCTTCCGTCGTACACGCTGGTGGACATGGTCGTGGGGTATGACCTGTCGAAAGTGGGGCTCACGGGCGTGAGCGCGCAGCTGAACGTTAATAACCTGACGGACAAAAGCTACGTTGCGGCGTGTAACTCGCTCTCTTACTGTTATTTCGGTGCAGAACGCAGCATTGTGGGCAGCGTTTCGTGGAAGTTCTGAGTCGTTGATTTTGCCGGGTGGCGGCTTCGCCTTACCCGGCCTACTCTCCCCCGTAGGCCCGGTAAGCGTAGCGCCACCGGGCAAAAAACGTACTACTCCTCCATCGCAATCACAATCGCTTCACCCATCTTTTTCAACGCCTCGCGATGTTTATCCGTCGGCGGCAGCGCCACGTTGATCCGCAGGCAGTTGCGGTACTTCCCTGATGCGGAAAACAGCGACCCGGCCGCCGCCTGGATCTTCAGCCGACACAGCTGCTTGCTGACGCACACCATATCCACCGTCTCCGGCAGCTCGACCCACAGCAGAAAGCTTCCCTGCGGGCGCGTGACGCAAATCTCTGCCGGGAAATATTGCCGCACCCAGCAGGTGTAGGTTTCCATATTGTGCTGATAAATCTGGCGCATACGGCGCACGTGGCGATGGTAATGGCCGTCGCGAATAAACGCCGCCACCGCCATCTGCGTGCCCGGCACGTTAAACCCGCCCGCGGCGTACTTCATGTGCATCACCCGGTCGTAATAGCGCCCCGGGACAATCCAGCCGACGCGCAGGCCCGGCGCCACGGTCTTGGTAAACGAGCTGCACAAGATCACGCGGCCATCAATGTCCATCGAGTGAATGGTGCGCGGGCGCGGGTACTCCGCCGCCAGCTCGCCGTAGATATCATCCTCCACAATCACGATATCGTGCCGCTGGGCGAGCGCCAGCACCTGCTTCTTGCGCGCTTCCGGCATGATAAACCCGAGCGGGTTGTTGCAGTTGGGCACCAGGATCACCGCCTTGATCGGCCACTGCTCCAGCGCCAGCTCTAACGCCTCAATGCTGATCCCGGTCTCGGGATCGGTAGGGATTTCAATTGCCTTGATGTCAAACCCGCGCAGCATCTGCATGGTGCCGTGAAACGACGGGGACTCCACCGCCACGATGTCCCCCGGTTTACACACCGAGAGCAGGGCGATCGACAGCGCGCCGTGGCAGCCGTTGGTGATGACAATCTCGTTTGCCGCGGCGGTAGAGCCGCCGTCCAGCATCAGGCGGGCGATCTGTTCGCGTAGCTCAAGGCGGCCGTCGAGCACGTCATAGCTCAGCATCTCGCTCGGGTTATGCTGCGCAAGGCGGCTCATCTCGCGCCACAGGGGCTTCAGGCTTGGCTGGTTGATGTCCGGCGAGCCGCCGCCAAACGAAATCATCTCTTTGTCGGCGCGGGCGTCCAGCAGCATCATCACCTCATCCCACTGGGTGACGTCCACCGGGCGCTGCACCGGGCGCGTCATCGCCGGAACGGGCGGCTGGGCTTTGCGTTTCGAGACAAAATAGCCGGAGCGCGGCTGGGGGGTGATCAGCTGAAGGTTTTCGAGGATCTGGTAGGCCTGCTGTATGGTGCTGATGCTCACGCCGTGCTCCTGGCTCAGGGCGCGCACCGACGGCAGACGCTCGCCGCTGCGATACAGCCCTTGTTCAATGCGTTCTGCCAGAAGGTTGGCGAGATGTTGATAGCGCGTCATGCTGTATCCTTTATTTTCACCATACAGATTGTTAAACCAGTACAGATTGCCGCAAAAAACGGCATGCAGATACCGTTTTAGCGGATCTGTATGTTAAACAAAAGTTGTTTTTGCATCTGTATTGCGCAGGCCGATTTCCAGGATGATAACTCCACTGGCACAGTGAGGAGAGCATCATGGAATTCTACGAGAACCGTTTAAAACGTCCGTTCGTCGTGTTTGTCTGGATCGGCAAAGCGATCCGCAACTGGTATCGCATCAACCGGACCCGCCGCATCCTGAGCCAGATGAGCGACGAGCAGCTCAGGGACGTAGGGTTATCGCGACATGATGTATAACGCGGATCGTAGGCCGGGTAAGGCGCCGCCGCCGCCCGGCGATGTTCAGCTCAACAGTTCAAGCATCTGCCGTTTCGGCCTTTCCAGTAAATCCACCGCCTCCTGATACGTCCGCACGTTGTTATAGCCCATCACCAGCCCGTAGCGTTTGCCCGAGCCGCGATACCACGCCGAGAGGGCATTTACCTGGAGCTGGTGTTCCTGCCAGCAGCGGGCGATCTCCCGGTCCGCGCTTCCCTTTGCGAGGAACGCGACAATATGCATCCCGCCGTCGTTTTGTTCGGTGAAGAACAGGTCACCATAGACCTCACGCAGGGCGGCTATCATCCAGTCGCGGCGGGTCTGATAGAGGGCACGCATCTTCCTGAGGTGGCGAAAAAAATGCCCCTCGTTGAGAAACGCGGTGAGGATCTTTTGCGTCAGCACCGGCTGGCCGCTGGTGAGGATGTCCGCGCAGTCAGTAAACGCTCCGACAGTGCTGGCGGGCATCACCACGTAGCCCATGCGCAGCGACGGCATGATGGTTTTACTGAAGGTGCCCATAAAGATCACCCGGTCGTGCTGGTCGAGGCTTTTCAGCGACGGCAGCACCTTGCGGGTGTAGTGAAACTCTCCGTCGTAATCGTCTTCAACGATCCACGCCTCGTTCTGGCTGGCCCAGTCGAGCAGCTGCTGCTTGCGCGGCAGGGAGAGCGTTACCGCCAGCGGGCTCTGGTGCGACGGGGTGACAATGGCGAAGCGGGCATCGGGGTGATTGCGCAGCAGGTAGTCCGTATCCATCCCAGCGCGATCGACCGGCACGGTGTGCAGGCGGGGCACAATCCGCTTGAGCAGTTGCTGGCCCATAAAATAGCCCGGATCCTCAAACACCACCTTGTCGCTGCGGCTGGCGAGCGTGTCGAGGATCAGGCGCAGGCTGCCGCTGTAGCCGCTGGTAATCAGCACCTGTTCCGCAGTGCAGGATAACCCGCGCGAGATATTCAGATAGCGGGCAATCGCCTCGCGCAGCGGATACCAGCCCAGCACCGGCGGATTGAGCATTTCATCCTGACGCATGGCGCGCGTCGCCTGGCCCGCCAGCAGCAGCCATTTTTTGTAGGGGAAGCTGTCGAGCGCAGGAATGCCGGGGCGCAGAAAACCGGCCCGTTCGCGCTGGCTAATCAACGACGGTGGCAGCGTGCCGGTCGCTTGTTCTGCGGGGGCGTTTTGCGCGGGCAGCAGAAGATCCGGGTTCACCCGCGTCCCGCGCGCGCCCTGGCTTACCAGATACCCTTCCCCCGTCAGAATGGCATAGGCCGTTTCAACGGTTTTTCGCGCGACCTTCAGCTCTTCCGCCAGCACGCGGATGGCAGGCACCTTGTCGCCGGGCTTCAGCACGCCGCGCGTGATGTTATCGCGGTAGCGGGTATAAATCTCGTGATAGCCCAGCTTCATGTCCTACCTCATTTAATGTCTTTTGTGTCTTTTTACTATGTCATTAACGGCGTAGATTTGCCTCATCGCATGACAAAAACGGCAAAAAAAGAGGAAAGACAATGAGCACTCGCGTAAACCACCACAAAGCCACACCTGCACTCGCCAACGCGCTTTCCGCCCTGAGCATGGAAGTGGCGAAAACCTCCATTGACCCGGCGCTGAAGCACCTGATTGACATTCGCGTGTCGCAGCTGAACGGCTGTACCTTCTGCCTGGATATGCATTCGAAAGAGGCCAAAATTGCCGGCGAGCGCGAGCTGCGCCTGTACCATCTGGCGGCGTGGCGTGAATCCCCGCTGTTCAGCGCCCGCGAGAAAGCCGCGCTGGCCTTCACCGAAGCGCTGACCCAGATTGGCGTACACGGGGTGAGCGACGCGCTGTACCGCAGCGTGGCGGAGCACTTCTCGGACGTGGAGATTTCAGAGCTGAACTTCGCCATTGTCGCGATCAACGCCTGGAACCGCCTGGGCATTACTTCCCGCATGGAGCCGGGCTCGCTGGATGCGGCATATGGGCTGAATAAGGCTAATCTGGAATAATCCCGATAACGTTGCGCTTACCGGGCCTGCAAAACACCGTAGGCCGGATAAGCGCAGCGCCATCCGGCAAACACTTCGCTCCATACCGAAGCATCCACATCATTAGTCCTGCATTCTCTCCATAACATCACAACGGAGAGACCTTCATGATCGCAGTCATTTTCGAAGCCAAAGCCGCGCCGGCGCATCAGGCGCGCTATTTGCAGCTCGCGGCCGAACTTAAACCCCTGCTGGCGGATGTTGACGGCTTTATCGATATCGAACGTTTCCAGAGCCTGACCACCGACGGAAAAACTCTCTCGCTCTCATGGTGGCGGGACGAAGAGGCTATCCGCAACTGGAAGCAGAACGTTTTTCATCAGGCCGCGCAGGCGGAAGGCCGGGAGTCGATTTTCTCTTTCTACCGTATTCGCGTGGCGCAGCTGGTACGGGAGTACAGTTCCGAAACCGGAGGACACGCTTATGTATGACGTTTATGTGGTTTTCAACGACGGGCCCGGCGAGCTGGCGCGCTTTGGACAGTTGTTGGGGCGCAACGACGTGGGGCTTGAGGGGGGCGGCGTTTTCGGTACGGAAGCCCATTTTCTGGTGGAGGACGGGGAAAAAGCCCGCCGCGTGCTGATGGAGGCCGGGTTTACCGTGCAGGCGGTGCGCAGGCCGGTTATCAGAAAACTCAGGCAGGAGCGCCCCGGCGAGCTGGGTGAAATTGCGGCTGCGCTGGCAGCGCGCGGCGTGTCTATCCTTACTCAGTACAGCGACCATGCGAATCACCTTATTCTGCTGACGGATGATGATAAGCTGGCCGCAGAGATCACCGAGTCCTGGGCAACATATGTTAATAACGAGCCAACCTCCTGAGAACAGCGCGGCGCTGGAACAGGCCATTGCGGCGGTGGCGGCGGCAATGGCCGATCCGTCGCGCGTGAAAATGCTCTGTGCGTTGATGGACGGGCGGGCATGGACCGCGACCGAACTGAGCACCGCGGCGGACGTTGCGCCGTCGACCGCCAGCGGGCATCTCGCCCGGCTTGTGGACGGTAAACTGATTACCTGTCTGTCTCAGGGGCGGCATCGCTACTATCGCCTGGCGGGGCACGACGTGGCGGAGTTAGTCGAGCAGATGATGGGGTTTTCCTGGCGCCGTATTGCGCCGCCGGAAACCACCGCGCCGAAGGCCATGCGGGAGGCGCGGACCTGCTATGACCATCTCGCGGGCGCGGTGGCGGTAAAGATCTACGAATTCATGCATGCGGAAGGCTGGCTGGAGGCGGACGGTTCAGCGCTCACGCCGTATGGTCGGGAGCAGTTTCTGACACTCGGCGTTTCGTTGAGCGCTCACCCGCGCCGCAAAGTCTGCTGCGCCTGCCTGGACTGGAGCGAGCGGCGGTTTCATCTCGGAGGAGAAGCCGGCGCGGCGCTGCTTATTTATCTGGAAAGCAAAGAGTGGATCCAGCGGGTGGCGGGGTACAGGGAGGTGGTGGTAACGGTGTCGGGGAAACGTGCCGTTCAGAGACTTTTTAGCCGCTAAACTCCGCTGCGGGCTAATGCCCTCACCCCGGCACTCTCCCACAGGGAGAGGGAGAATTCCATTTTCGCAATTCCTGCGCTTTAACTTCTCGTTTCTTGATACTTACCCTGATAACTATTATCGTAATGGCGTATTACGAGAGGATTCCCCATGCGTGAAGAAGATCTGTTTAGCCGCAGGCCGATGGGCATGCGGATGGCGATGATCGTGCGTCAGTGGCGCGCCGTCATCGACGACGCCATTCTCGACACCGGGCTAACCCAGTCGAGCTGGACGGTGATGATGCAGCTTCATCAGCTCGGGGATAACGTCTCGGTCAGCGAGCTGGCGGAAGTGCAGGGTATTGAACTGCCCCCGCTGATGCGCACGCTGACGCAGCTGGAAAAGCAGGGTTATCTGCTGCGCACCGTCTCGCCATACGACAAGCGTATCCGGCTGCTGACGCTGACGCCCGAGGGCAAAGCCATCCTTGAAAGGCTTACTCAGGTGATCGAGACGTTTCAGGCGCGCGTATCGCAAAACATTGCGCCGGAACATATCGACATTTTCAGCGCCACACTCAATCAAATCGCCTGCAATTTGCGGACAATCCGCGAAGAAGATAATAAGACCGAAAAATAATGACTCCTGAACAAAAGTTTGCCCGCTGGGTAAGGGTGAGTATTGCCTCTTTCCTGCTGATGTTTGTCTACTTTATCGTCGCGGATATCTGGATCCCGCTGACGCCGGACTCCACCGTGATGCGCGTGGTGACCCCGGTGTCCGCGCGCGTCTCTGGCTATGTGGCGGCGGTACATGTCCACAATAACAGTCAGGTCAAGAAAGGCGATCTGCTGTTTGAGCTCGACCCCACGCCGTTTCGCAATAAGGTCGAAGCGGCGCAAATCGCGCTGGAGCAGGCGCGTCTGTCTAACGATCAGCTGGATGCGCAGATTGCCGCGGCGCAGGCCAGCCTGAAAACCGCCGTGCTGACGGCGCGTAACGACAAGGTGACCTTCGACCGCTACCAGAAACTGAGCACCTTGCAGAACGTGTCGCAGGCGGATCTGGATAAAGTCCGCACCACCTGGCAGAGCAGCGAGCAGTCCGTCAGCTCGATTCAGGCGAATATTCATAACCTGCGCATTCAGCGCGGCGAGCGGGACGAGCACCGTAACGTGACGCTGCAAAAATACCGTAACGCGCTGGATGACGCGGAGCTGAACCTTGGCTGGACGAAGGTCTACGCCGAGGCGGACGGTACGGTCAGTAATTTGCAGCTAAGCCCCGGTTTTTACGCCTCGTCCGGTTCGGCCGCGCTGGCGCTGGTGAACACCCAGACCGATATTGTGGCGGATTTCCGCGAGAAGAGCCTGCGTCATACCCACCAGGGGACCGACGCCGCCGTGGTGTTTGACGCCTTCCCGGGGCAGGTCTTCCGCGCCCACGTGACCAGCAGCGACGCGGGGATCCTTGCAGGCCAGGAGGCGGTGAACGGCCAACTCTCTGAACCGGAAACGTCCAACCGCTGGGTGCGTGATGCCCAGCGTATGCGCATTCACGTGGCGCTGGATGAAGCCTTACCGAAGCCGCTGCCGACCGGCGCGCGCGCCACCGTGCAGCTCTATAATAGCGAAGGGCCGTTTGCGCGATTCTTCTCCGGAATGCAAATCCATCTGGTGAGCCTGCTTCACTATGTCTATTAGCACCCTGGCGCGGGTCTTTACCCCGCACGGCAACATTGTCTACACGGCAAACGACTTTCGCCAGACCCTGCGCATCGTCTTCGCCGGGATGATTGCGCTGAGCATTTCGAGCTTCTACAACACCAGCTACGGCGTGTTCTTCGTGGTCTACCCGATCATGCTCCTCTCGCTGGTGCCGGTATTTAACCGCCACGTGGCGAAGCAGTTTATCTTCAGCGCATCGCTGAACTGCGTCGAAATGGTGATTATCATCGGCTATTTATCGCAATGGCCGGTCATTATGACGCTGGTGGTGTTCGCCCTGTACGTGATGCGTTTTCGCTTTATGAGCAAGGGTCCGCTGTTCCTGTTCGGTTCAATGGGCGTGGTATGCCAGAGCGTGATGCTCAACTTTATGAGCTACCCCACCACTAACTGGCACACGCTTTTGTTCTCTAACATCGAAGCGAGCGTGATGGCGGTGTGTCTGAGCGCGCTGATGAATTACCTGCTGCCGGACGTTGAGCCGCGTAAGCCGCCGCCGCTGATCGAGAAAGACGATGCCCGCGTGCGCCACGAGTCGCTGCTCTCCGGCACCGTGGCGACGCTGATTTTCGTGGTTTTCCAGATAAGCGATCTCAGCGATTCCCTGTCGGCGCTGATGGCGGGCATTCTGATCCTGTTCCCGATGCACTATCGCGGCTCGGTGATCAGCTCTATCTGGCGCGTGGTCGGCGTGGTGCTGGGGTGTCTCTATATCCTTGTCGTTCAGCTTATTCTGTACGATCACAGCAGCCATATGCTGCTGATGATGCCGCTGATCGGCCTTGGGCTGGCGTTTGGGGCACGTCTGCACGTGATGGAGAAGGTCGGCGCCGGGGTAGGCTTCGCCAGTATTACCACCATCGGCATCATGTTCGGACAGAACATGCACCCGGACAGCGACCTGGTGTTCAGCGATCTGTACCGCATCACCTCCGTCACCTTCGCGCTGGTGGTCACCCTGACGATGGTCTTTCTGGTGCACCTGATCCTGAACCGCTTCGAGGCGACGCGCTACGTTATCGCGCCGCCAAAAGCGGATTAGTGCGCCAGCACGGCGGGTAGTTGCGAGAGTAAAAACAGGATCAGACCAATCGTCCCGCCCACTAATGTGCCGTTGACGCGGATAAACTGTAGGTCTTTGCCTATGTTAAGCTCGATCTGGCGTGACATATCTTTGGCGTCCCAGCTTTTCACCGTGTCGCTGATATGGCGCGTCAGGAACGCCGCAAAATCCGGCGCTACGCGGTGCGCCGCCTGCTCCAGATGCTCGTTCAGCGACGCGCGCAGGCTGGCATCATTCGACAGCGTCTCACCAAACCACAGCCCGGCGTTGGCAATGCGCTGCTTCACGCGCGAGTCCTCGCTTTGCATATCTGCCTTTAGCCACTGGCGAAGGTCGGCCCACATTTCACCCAGATAACGGTTAAACGCTTCATCATTCTTCAGATAGTGCTTGATGTTGTCGGCTTTGGCCGTCATCTCCGGGTCGTTTTTCAGGTTGTCGATAAGCTTCAGCGTGGCGCGGTCGAACGCCTGGCGGATCTGGTGCGTGCGGTCGTGGCTGATATCGTCCAGCAGCGTGTTAACCGCGTTCGACACCATCTCTGCGCTCTGATCGCCCAGCCACTCGGTGGGCAGCACCATCGCCTTACGGGGGTGCTCGGTCTTCAGCCAGTGGACAATCTGGTCAGAGATAAACTCCCGCGTGCTTTCCCGCTGAATCAGCGTTATCAGGCGGTTGATGATGGCGTCCAGCAGTACCTGATGGCGGTTGTTTTTAGTCATGCTTTCCAGCATCACGGCGCTGGTTTCGGTGAAATCGACCTTGTCGATAGCCTTATGCACCGCGCGTTTGAGCAGGCGCTGAATGCGCCCGTCGTCGGTCAGTTCAAGAAAACCGCTCATCACCTGCATCAGATGCAGCCCGACGCGCTGGGCGTTGTCGGGCTTGCTGAACCAGGCACCGATCATCTGCGCCGGCTCGTAGCGGCGAATTAACGCGACCAGCGACTGGGTATCCAGAAACTTCTCCTGCACGAACTGGCCGAGATTGTCGCCAATCCGGTCCTTATTGCGCGGAATGATTGCCGTATGGCGTGAAATGAATGGAATGGGCACCCTGCGAAACAGCGCGACGACGGCAAACCAGTCCGCCAGCGCGCCGACCATTGCCGCCTCGGCAATGGCCTTCACGCCGCGTACCCAGAAGGTCTGCGGCAGAAACAGGGTGGTGATAAAGGCCGCAGCGGCAATCAGCAGCAGCGACAGCGCCAGAAGCTTGGCGCGTTTGAGTTCAGCTATTTTTTCCATGGGTTAAGGATAGAGGGAGACGGGGGGAATGTGCAAAAACCGCCACAGCACCCACCCGCCAAACCCCATCAGCACCACGCCCGCTGTGCGCTCAATCCACCACAGCGAACGGCTAAGCTTCTGTTGCACCGCCGATAGCCCCATCATCGACACCAGTGCCAGATCCCACACCAGCACCACCGTCACCATCCAGACGCCGCACGTTGTTTGCTGAAGCAGCGTGACGTCCGGACCGAGTAACGCCGTCATCAGCGCCAGGTAGAACAGCGCGTTCTTCGGATTTAACAGCGCCGACCCCAGCCCCAGCAGGATCTGCTTCATCAGAGAAGGGCACCGCTGTCGGGTTTCTGCAAGCGCCAGCGCCTGCGGTTGGCTGCGCACCAGATGCGAGCCGATCCACAGCAGATACAGCGCCCCGCAAAGCTCTATCAGCGTAAACAGCCAGGCAAACTGGCGCAGTGCGCTCCAGCCGATAATCACCAGTAAGATATACAGCCCGTTACCCGCGGCGATACCGAAGCACAACCCGGCGCTGCCGCGCAGTCGGTAGCGCGCGGCGTAGCCCACCAGCAGGAAGAAGTCCGGGCCCGGGCTTAACAGGGCGACAAAATGCGCCAGCGCCAGGGCGAGAAAAGCGGAAGGGAAAAACAGTTCCATAGCAACCTCGGTTAACAATCTGAGGTCAGCCTACGGTGATGCAAACGCTATTTATTGTCAGATATTGATCGGCCTGTCGCATACTGACGCGGCGTGGCCGCGGTATAGCTGACAAAGGTCTTATGAAAATGGCTCTGGTCGGCAAACCCGCTCTGGTAGCCGACGTCGGCGATGTCGTCCCCGGCACGCAGCCGCGCTTTGGCAAACTCCACGCGGGAGACGTTGAGAAAGCTGACCGGCGTCAGGCCGGTGTCCTGCCGGAAGGTGCGGATCAGCGTCTCTTTGCGCAGCGAGAATCGTTGCGCAAGTTCGTCAAGCGAAGGCGGTGCGGCCAGGTCGGCAAGAAATGCCTGCTGAAGGTGCTGACTGGTAGAGCGAAGCGCGTCTGCGTTTTCCACGCAGCGGGGAAGGGCAGAAAGTAGCGTGTCCACGGATGCAGATGACATCGTCTCAACAACATCAAGGTAGCGCTTAAAGAGCGCAGGGTCGCGAATCACCTGGAACGCCACGGGAAGATCGGTGTCGATATAGAGCATATGGTAGCTGCGCGGTTGCCCATTGACGGGGTTGCAGCTGTGCGGCGCGTAAGCCGGGATGACAATGAGATCGCCGGGGTTCAGGATAGACTCTCTGCCATGACTGACGCAGCAGGTCTGGCCTTCCATAATCGCGCCGATGGAGAGCTGCGGATGACAATGACGTTTGTACGCCCGGGTGCTCTGCCACGTACTGCGCAGCTCAAGACCTGCGGCGCGATGAAATGTCTGGCGGATGTGGCGGGTATCGGTCATAAGAGCTCCAGTGATGAGCTTTTTTTATACCATGTATGCGCCTGCCCTGGCAGCGTCTTACTAAGAACCTTCCGTATATACCCAACTTTACCTTCATAGCCAGTCACATTGACTACCCTTAATACCCTAAGCGGTAAAACAAGGAGATTCGATATGGCTTACCAGACAGTAAATCCTGCCACCAACCAGCTCATCAAAGAATACCCCTCACATACCGACGCGGATGTTGAAGCGGCGCTGAAGGCGGCCGATGCGCTCTATCATTCTGACTGGGCCAAAGGCGACATCAGTCAGCGCCTGCCGGTACTGCATAAGCTTGCCGACCTGATCGACGAGCGCACCGAGGAGCTGGCGAAAATTGCCAGTCAGGAGATGGGTAAGCTCATCGAACAAAGCCGCGGCGAAGTGAAGCTGTGCGCGCAAATCGCCCGCTATTATGCGGACAATGCGAAGCAGTTCCTGGCCCCGGTGAAGTATACGTCTGAACTCGGGGAAGCGTGGGTGGAACATCACCCCATCGGCGTGCTGATGGCCGTAGAGCCGTGGAACTTCCCGTACTATCAGCTGATGCGCGTTCTGGCGCCAAACCTGGCGGCGGGTAACCCGGTGATCGCCAAGCACGCCAGCATCGTGCCGCACTGTGCCGAGACCTTTGCCCATCTGGTACGTGAGGCGGGCGCGCCGGAAGGGGCGTGGACCAACCTGTTTATCTCCTCCGATCAGGTAGCGAACATCATCGCCGACGATCGCGTACAGGGGGCGGCGCTGACCGGTTCTGAAAAAGCGGGTAGCGTGGTTGCGGCGCAGGCAGCGAAGCACATCAAAAAATCGACCCTTGAACTGGGCGGAAACGACGTTTTCGTGGTGCTCGACGATGCGGACCTGGAGAAGGCCGTGAAGATCGGCGTTAACGCGCGGCTTAATAACGCCGGGCAGGTCTGTACCGCAGCAAAGCGCTTTATCCTGCACGAGAGCATCGCAGACGCCTTCCTCGAGAAATTCACCGAGGCGTTTAAGCAGGTGAAGATTGGCGATCCGCTGGACGAAAGCACTACGCTGGGGCCGCTGTCGTCGAAAGACGCGCTTGAAACATTGACCAAACAGGTCAACGAGGCGGTGAAAAACGGCGCAACGCTGCACTATGGCGGTAAACCGGTACAGCGTGACGGGAGCTTCTTTGAACCGACCATCCTGACGAATATATCGCGTGAGAACCCGGCGTACTTCGAAGAGTTCTTTGGCCCGGTGGCGCAGATCTACGTAGTGAAAAATGACGACGAGGCGGTCGCTCTGGCGAACGACTCGCACTACGGTCTGGGCGGCGCGGTGTTCAGCCAGGATATCGAGCGCGCGAAGAAAATGGCGTCGCGTATTGAGACCGGGATGGTGTACATCAACTGGCTCACCGATACGGCGGCAGAACTGCCGTTCGGCGGCGTAAAACGTTCGGGTTACGGACGCGAGCTGTCGGACCTGGGGATCAAAGAGTTTGTGAACCAGAAGCTGGTGGTTGTTCGCAAGTAATGTCGGAAATAAAAAAAACCTGCCATCCGGCAGGTTTTTTATTAACAGTTTCATCGCCTTTCTTGCCGGGTGGCGCTGCGCTTACCCGGCCTACAATGTGCAATAATTTTACTCTATTGCACCCTTCATTGTAGGCCCGTGCAAGCGTAGCGCCGCCGGGCGAAACGGGCAATCAGTCTTAGAAGGACACGCCGCCGCCAACATATGCGCCGTCAATCAGCGTGTGGTTTGGACGACCGTCTTTGCCATCAACGCTCACGTGGCGGTAGCCCACTTTCAGCGTAACCGGTTTGACCGGGGTCCAGCTTACGCCGCCGTTAGCTTCAACATAGTTCTTCACGCTGTTGTTCAGGCCGTCTGGCGCAACGTAGCCTTCACCGAATACCCTGATGCTGTCGGTCAGGGCAACGTTCACACCGCCACCGACCGGGAACGCCACGCCGTTATCGCCTTTCTTCGGGCCAACGTAGAGGGCCTTAGCGCCTGCGTTCAGCATCACCGGGCCGACCTCGAAGTTGTAGCCTGCACCCACGCCACCGGTCGTGGTGCCGTCGTCGGTGTTTTTCAGCCAGTTACCTTCGGTGTACAGACCAGAGGTAGATTTGCCCATTTCCACATTCAGGTTGGTAAAGTTTTTACCCTGCTCAATGCTGCCGCCCATTGCCAGTGCGGAGCCCGATACGGCGGTGAGAGCAGAAAGGATGAGAACGTTAAGCTTTTTCATGAGTGTTTCCTCGTCATCAAATTAATCTGAGGGCACCTTAACAAGGGATGTTTATGACTGCAAATGTGATGGGTATCGCAGTTTTATGCTGTTTTTGTTGGGTTTTTTAATCTTAAATGTTGATGAGATGTTTGTAAGGCAAATCGTCAATCCCCAATCCATTCGCGTTTAGGGAAAGTTTATATTTTTGGCTAAACGTTTAATGAACGAGGCGAAGAAAGCCGTTTGAGGTGAATTAATTAAGTTTCTAATAATTTCCAAAAATATTTCAGCTGTCACAGATAAAGACAGAGGTTTACATTTCTGGTGGTTGCTATACGTATTTCTTTGCCGATCCGCTGTCGTTACATGTCATTTTTCTGACACGTTTCTTCATTACGTTGTTGGCTTCACTTACTGGGTGCTAACAATATGAAAAGAAAAATCATTCCTGTGCTGATCGGTTGTGCGCTCTCTTTCTCTGCCCTGGCGGCACAGCCAACCGCGGAGCGCTACGTCGTCAGCTTCCCCGAAGGATCGCATGTTAAATACAGCGGTGCGTTTGCCAGCGCGTTTCCGAACGGGCTTCCTGTGGGGGTGGGTTCTGGTTTGCTGTTCACCGGCAAGCAGGGCGATACCCTGACCTTCGCGACCGTGACCGATCGCGGTCCAAACGCCGACGCGCCAAAGAAGGGCAAAAACGAAGCCAAAATTTTTGTTACGCCGGATTTCGCTCCGCTCTTGATGACCATCCGCGTCCAGAACGGCAAAGCGGAGGCCGTCGATGCTCGCCCGCTGCATGATGATAAAGGCGAGATTAACGGCCTGCCGCTGGAAAGCGGCGTGATTGGCTCGACCAATGAAGTGGCGTTCAGCGACACCTTAAACGTGCTCAAAGGCGATAACCGCGGGCTGGATACGGAAGGCATCACGCCGGACGGGAAGGGCGGTTACTGGCTGTGCGATGAGTATGGTCCGTTCCTGATCAATATCGACAGCAAAGGTAAAATCCTCGCGATCCACGGCCCGCAGGCGACGGAAGGGGAGAAATCCATTGCGGGCGGTCTGCCAAACATCATCAAATGGCGCCAGGCGAACCGTGGCTTTGAGGGCCTGACCCGGATGCCGGACGGGCGCATTATCGCCGCCGTGCAAAGCACGCTGGATATCGACGGTAAGAGCAAAAAGCAGGCGCTGTTTACGCGTCTGGTTAGCTTCGATCCGGCGACCGGGAAAACCGCGATGTACGGTTACCCCGTTGACAGCGCAGCCTACAGCAAAAACAGCGACGCTAAAATCGGCGATATCGTGGCGCTGGATAATCATACTATCCTGCTGATTGAACAGGGTGAGGATAAAAACGACGCAATGCGTAACCTCATCTACAAGGTGGATCTGAGCAAAGCGAGCGACCTGACCGCCTTCGACAAGCCGGGCGACTACCCGGAGTTTGACGATGAGAAAACGCTGGCGCAGCGCGGCATTACCCTTGCTGCAAAAACGCAGGTGGTCGATCTGCGCGCGCTGGGCTGGCAGCAGGAAAAGGCCGAAGGACTGGCGCTGATAGACGGCAAAACGCTTGCGGTGGCGAACGATAACGACTTTGGCGTGAAGGTCGCGATGCAGAACCCGGTCGACGGCAAGAAGCTGAAGGATTATCGGGTAAACGCGGAAGGCAAGCTGACGCTGGATGACAAACCGGTGGAGACCACGCTCAGCGTGAAGCCGCTGAAGAAGCCGGAATCTGACAGCGAGCTGTGGATCGTGACGCTGCCGGAGGCGTTGAAATAATACCAGGGCTTACCCCTCCCCCCAAAGGGGAGAGGGGAAGCAAAGCGGTTATTTCTGTAGCCCCGCAAACGCCGCCCGAATCTCCTCTTCCGGCAGCTGTATTCCAATAAACACCATCACGCTGTGCGGCGCTTCATCGCCCCACGGGCGGTCCCAGTCGGCGCTGTACAGGCGCTGTACGCCCTGAAACAGCAGGCGGTTCGGCTCGCCGTCGATCCACAGCATCCCTTTGTAACGCAGCAGCTTGTCGGCAAACGACAGCAGCAGGTTTTCCATCACGCGGGAGACTTCGCTGATGTCCACCGGGTAGTCCAGCTCCACCACAATCGACGCCACGTCGTTTTGCCTGTCGCCCATAAAGTGGAAGCGTGGTTTCGTGGTGACGTTCTCCTCAAGCATAAAGCCGTTGGTGTTGAACAGCTGTGACAGGTCGATATCGCCGTGCGTTACCGTGTAAATCGGCGCGCGCGAGTTAATGCGCGTCAGGCGCTCACGCAGTTTTTCGCTGTCGCCCGCCACGTCGGTTTTGGTCAGCAGGATGCGGTCGGCGTAGCCAACCTGTGACTGGGCGATGGTGAACTGGTTCATCTGCTCGTCGGCGTGCACCGCATCCACCAGCGCGATGACGCCGTCCAGCAGGTAGCGCTGGCACAAAACGTCATGAGAGAAGAAGGTCTGGATAATCGGGCCCGGGTCGGCCATGCCGGTGCATTCGATCACCAGACGGTCAAAGTCGATGTCGCCGCGATCGCGGCTGTCGAGAAGATCCAACAGAGCGTCTTCCAGCTCGTTAGAGCGGGTGCAGCAGATGCAGCCGTTGGTCAGGGTTTTGATTTGCGTGGCGCGATCGCCAATCAGCTGGTCGTCCACCGAGACTTCACCGAACTCGTTTTCGATCACGGCGATTTTGAAGCCGTGCTGCTCGTTCAGGATGTGGCGCAGCAGGGTGGTTTTGCCTGCGCCGAGAAAACCGGTCAGCAGGGTAACGGCAATCGGGGTCATGGTCTCTCCTTTAGCAGCAGCGGACGCCGCCTTCTCCACTTCCGCCATAGCGCGCTTCCTGACGCTCGCGGAAGAATTCGGTGTAGGTCATGTACGGCTTATCCGGATGGTTGGTCTTCATATGCTCAACGTAGTTGTCATAGTCCGGAATGCCAATCAGCATCTTCGCCGCCTGACCGAGGTATTTTTTCGCTTCGCCTAAGTTACCAAACATAATGCATCCTGATAAGACAAAGCCCGGTGGCGCTACGCTTACCGGGCCTACAGTACCGTTGTAGGGCGGGTCAGCGTAGCGCCACCCGCCATTTTTTTAATGGTGTGAAGAGGTCTTCACGCCGCCTTCCGGCACCGGCACGTACGGGGTCTCTTTATCCGTACGTCCATCGGCGTTGCGCACTTTCATCCAGGTTTTAATCCCGTAGAAGATAATGCTGTACACCACCACCAGGAACAGAATGCTCAGACCCGCGTTGGTGTAGTTGTTCACCACGATATGGTTCATGTTGGCAATCTGCTGCGCGGTCAGATCCGCGCCGCCTGCGGCAATCTTCTCTTTGTACTGGTTAGCCATGAAGAAGAAGCCTTCCAGCTGCGGGTTGGTGCTGAACAGCTTCAGACCCAGCGCCCAGGTGGTGCAGAGCAGCAGCCACAGCGCAGGAACCACGGTCACCCAGATGTATTTGGTGCGTTTCATCTTCACGAGAACAACGGTGCCCAGCACCAGAGCTACGGCTGCGAGCATCTGGTTAGAGATGCCGAACAGTGGCCACAGGCTCTTCACACCGCCCAGCGGGTCGACAACGCCCTGATACAGCAGGTAACCCCACAGGCCTACGCAGCCCGCCGTACCCAGAACACCCGCCACCAGAGAGTCGGTTTTCTTCAGGAATGGCACGAAGTTGCCCAGCAGATCCTGCAACATAAAGCGGCCTGCACGGGTACCGGCATCCAGCGCGGTGAGGATGAACAGCGCTTCGAACAGAATACCGAAGTGGTACCAGAAGCCCATGTCCGCCCATGGCAGCACTTTATGGAACACGTGTGCGATACCCACGGCCAGCGTCGGCGCGCCACCGGCACGGTTCAGCACGGACGGTTCGCCGATGTCTTTCGCGGTCTGCATGATCTGCTCAGGCGAGATCACGAAGCCCCAGGAGCTGACGGTCGCCGCCGCGTGTGCGCTGGCCTCTTTCAGCTGGGCCATGATCAGCGCGGTATTTTCACCGCCCATCTCATGCAGGTTTGGCATGGTGATGCCAAGACCCGCCGGTGGAGTGTTCATCGCGAAGTACAGGCCTGGCTCGATAATCGACGCCGCTACCAGCGCCATGATCGCCACGAAGGACTCCATCAGCATCGCGCCGTAACCGATAAAGCGCGCGTCGGTTTCGTTGGCCATCAGCTTCGGCGTGGTGCCGGAAGCGATCAGCGCATGGAAGCCTGAAACGGCGCCGCAGGCGATGGTGATAAACAGGAATGGGAACAGGGCGCCTTTCCACAGCGGACCGGTACCGTCAATGTATTGGGTCACCGCCGGCATTTTCAGCTCCGGGTTGATGATCACAATCCCGATCGCCAGCCCGACGATCACGCCGATTTTCAGGAAGGTTGCCAGGTAGTCACGCGGAGCCAGAATCAGCCACACCGGCAGCAGGGCGGAGATAAACGCGTACCCGATCAGCGCGAAGGTGATGGTGGTGTCCTTGAAGGTCAGCGCCGGGCCCCAGTACGGGTCGTGCGCAATCACGCCGCCGAAGTAGATCGAGGCGACCAGCAGCACGATACCGATGACCGACACCTCGCCCACGCGGCCCGGGCGCAGGAAGCGCATGTAGATGCCCATGAACAGCGCAATCGGTACGGTCGAGCAGACGGTGAAGACGCCCCACGGACTTTCGGCCAGCGCTTTCACCACGATCAGCGCCAGCACCGCGAGGATGATGATCATGATCAGGAAGCAGCCGAAGAGGGCGATAGTGCCCGGCACGCGGCCCATCTCTTCTTTGATCATCTCGCCCAGCGACGAACCGTTACGGCGCGAGGAGATAAACAGCACCATAAAGTCCTGCACCGCCCCCGCCAGCACCACGCCCGCCAGCAGCCAGAGCGTGCCCGGCAGGTAGCCCATCTGCGCGGCCAGCACCGGGCCGACCAGCGGACCCGCGCCTGCAATGGCGGCAAAGTGGTGACCAAACAGCACGTAGCGGTTGGTTGGCACGTAGTTCAGGCCGTCATTGTTAATGACCGCCGGGGTGGCGCGCGTCGGGTCGAGCTTCATGACCTTCTGCGCGATGTATAAGCTGTAGTAGCGATAAGCCACAAGGTAGACGGAAACCGACGCGACCACGATCCACAGGGCGCTGACGTGCTCGCCCCGGCGCAATGCGACAACCGCCAGACAGAAAGCACCGAGGATCCCGAGTAAGGCCCAGGGCACGTGCTTGAGTAGTTTTTTAGTATCCATAGTAAGACCTGGTTTTTTATGTAAAGAAAAAAGGGTCAGGGTTCGTTGTGAGGAGGTATTGATTAATGCTGGAGCGATCGTGCCAGATCCCCGCGCGCGTAAAGCACGGTAAATGGGTGAGTGGTTGAAAGCGATGCGTGAGCGGTCGAAAGCGGGGGCGAGTGGTTAAGGCTCACCCCCGGCGGAAAGAAATATGTGATTGAGATCACTAAGGATAATCTGGCGCTTCGGGCGCGGCCGTTCACGCCTGTGCGGAAACGCAGCGCTTTTTGTGCAACGGGATCAAACCGCGGCTTCCATCTCCATCATCACCGGGTGGAAACGGCGTTTGAAGTAGATCAGGCCGTGCCCCTCGCTGCTGAGAATGATGTTTTTTATTTCCACGAGATAGACCAGATGGGTGCCGATAGTTTGCACCTGGGTTATCTCCCCTTCCAGACTTGCCAGCGCGCCTTTCAGCACCGGCTGCGCCAGCGGGCCTTTCTGCCAGCAGGAGAGCGCGAAGCGCTCCTCCATGGCCATGCCCGTCATTCCGGCAAAGTGGCGGGCCATGATCTCCTGCTCGTGGTTCAGCACGTTGACGCACAGTTTGCCGTTGCCCTGAAAGACCGGGTTCATGGCGCTGTTGGCGTTGATGCAGACCATGACCGAGGGCGGGGTATCCGTTACTGAACAGACCGCAGTGGCGGTAATACCGCAGCGACCGGCGTCGCCCTCGGTGGTGACCACATTGACCGCCGCCGACAGGCTGGCCATTGCGTCGCGAAAACGCAGGCGTTCTTCAGATTGCATTGAAACCTCCCGCTGCGCTATTTCAGCAGCTTATCCAGCATGTTGATATCAGTGTTGTTATGCAGGTGCGGCACGGTCCAGCCGTGCTGGTCGTATTCGGACATGCAACGGTCAACCATCGCCATCATCTTGTCCATGTTGCCGGAGCTTTGCGCCTGACGCAGGCATTGCAGGCGGATCTCGTCCTGGCTTCCGGAGTAGTTAATCTCGTACAGCTCGTGGCGACCGCCAAACTCGCTGCCGATGGCGTCCCACATCAGTTTCAAAATCTTGATGCGCTCGACGTGATCCATCCCGTTGGAGCCGCGCACGTACTTCGCCAGATACTGGTCGATCTGCGGGTTGTTCAGGTCCCGCGCGCTGGACGGCAGGTAGATCAGCCCGGAGGTCACGTTGCGTTCGATGATGTTCTTGATCTTCGCGTAGGCCATTGGCGCCATCACGCGGTAGGTCTGCAACGCCGCGTGGTCAGGCAGGTACGCGCCGTTCACCCACGGCGTCGCTTCGGAGCACATGGAGTCGCTCAAGGCCCAGAACATGTTGCGCCACGCCACCACTTCGCCGAGATCCGCCTGCACGCCGCGAAACTCCAGGGTGCCGGTGCACTCCAGGGATTTTTTCAGCAGGGCGGTGATGAAGTCGAGCTTCACCGCCAGGCGCACGCAGGCCTGAAGCGGATACATGCGGGCGAAGCCGCCCTCCATCGTCCAGCGACGGCAGCGGTCAAAATCGCGGTAAATCAGCACGTTTTCCCACGGGATCAGCACGTGATCCATCACCAGAATCGCGTCGTTCTCGTCGAAGCGGCTGGAGAGCGGATAGTCATACGGGGAGCCGGTTGCGCCTGCCACCATCTCGTACGAGGCGCGGGAGATCAGCTTCACCCCTTCGGCATCCATGGGGGCGACGAACATCAGCGCGAAGTCCGGGTTTTCGCCCATCACCTGCGCGGAGCCAAAACCGATCATGTTGTAGTGGGTCAACGCCGAGTTGGTCGCCACCACCTTCGCGCCGCTGACAACGATCCCGGCGTCGGTCTCTTTCTCCAGCTTGATGTAAACGTCCTTCACCTCGTCCGCCGGCTTATGGCGATCGATCGGCGGGTTGACGATGGCGTGGTTAAAGTACAGGCCGGTTTCCTGAATGCGGGTGTACCAGTTGCGGGCGTTCTGCTCGAACTGACCGTAGAAGGCAGGGTTCGCTCCCAGCGCGCAGCCGAACGCCGCTTTATAGTCCGGCGTGCGCCCCATCCAGCCGTAGCTCAGGCGCGACCACTCGGCGATGGCGTCGCGCTGCTGGCGCAGGTCGTCGGCGCTTTTCGCCACGCGGAAAAATTTGTGGGTGTAGCCGCCGCTGCCGGTGTCGGTGCCCCAGCACAGCGTATCCTGCATGTCTGGCTTGTGCAGGGCGTCGTACATCTGGGCGATGGACGCCGCCGCATTGCGAAATGCCGGGTGGGTAGTGACGTCCTTAACGCGCTCGCCGTAGATATAAATCTCACGGCCATCTTGCAGGCTTTTTAAATACTCTTCACCGGTTAACGGGCGTTTGGCATCAGCGCGGAAATCTTCAGGCTTCATAGGGACCTCGTATCGGAAGATGATTGTTAAATTTATGTTTTGTTTTTGTTGTTTAATTGAAGCGTGAGAGGGGCGGAACGTGAAGGGACGATTGGGACAACGGCGGGTACTTTTCGGGCGGGATTGGGATTTGTGATCTGTGCGGGTTTTTGGCGGGTAGCGCTGCGCTTACCCGCCCTACATACCGCGATGCGCTCAGGAAACCGGTACTTTCTGCGCCCGATACGCGCTGGGCGAGCAGCCCGTCAGGCGATTGAAAAAGCGGGCGAAATAGGCCGGATCTTTAAATCCCAGCTGCCAGGCAATCTCGCTGACCGCGCTGTCGGAAAACAGCAGCAGACGCCTGGCCTCGCGCAGCTGCCGGTCGAAGATCAGCCGTTTCGGCGAGCGGTTGGCGAAGCGGCGGCAGATGTCCGTCAGGCGGGATTCGGTGAGGTGCAGTTCGCTGGCGTATTCCGGCACCGTCCAGTGCTGGTGATAGTGGGTGTCGATCAGCTGGGTAAAGCGCTGAAACAGCTTCAGCTCGCCGCGCATGCCGCTGGCCGCGTGGTCGTCGAGCTTCGCGTTGCGCAGCAGCAGGGTAAAGACCGCCTGCGCCAGAAGGACCAGCGTATGCTCACGGCCCGGCAGCTGTGCCGTGGATTCCCGGGCAATGAGCTGCCAGTAGTGCTTCAGCGCCGCCAGCTCGTCAGGCTTGTCGGCAAGCGACAGGCAGATCCCCGGCAGGCCGAACGCTTCCCGCGTGCCGGGGTAGAGCACTTCTAACAGCGGCCAGATGAGATCCTCGCGCACCGTCAGCACGTGGCCGTCGCTGTCGGATTCGGTGATAAACGCGTGCGGCACCGACGGCGGCGTCAGCACAAACAGCGGCGCCTGCACCGAATAGCGGTGGTCGTCGAGCTGGAGCTCAATCTGCCCGGTGTCGAGAAAGTGCATCTGAAAATACTGGTCGTGACGGTGCGCCTGCATGTCGCGGCCAAAAAAGGCCGCCATGCGCGCGAACGACTGGTAGTGCACGTCGTCGGAGCCCAGACTTTCGTCGTACTCCTTGCTGATATCAATGTTGGCGATAGGGCTCTGGCACATGCTCGTTCCTCTGTTGAACCCGCTGCGTCATCGGGATGCGCGTCAGCACCAGCGCGCCGACCACCAGCAGACCCGCCACGAACCACAGCCCGGAGCTGAAGCTGCCGGTCGCGTCGCGCAGAATACCAATCAGCAGCGGGCTGACGGCAGATCCGACGTTGCCGATGGCGTTGATCACCGCCAGCGCCACCGCGCGGGATTGCAGGCTAATAACCTGGTCCGGTGTGGTCCAGAATATCGCCATGGCGGTAAACGATCCGGTTGAGGCCATGATGATGCCAAGCAGCTGGATCAGGCTGTGATCCGTCGCGGAGGCCAGCATCCATCCCGCCGCTGCAAACAGGTACGGCAGGATGGTGTGCTTTTTTCGCTCTTTCAGCCTGTCGGAGCGGCGACTCCACCAGATCATCCCGAGGATGGTACAAAACTGCGGGATCGCCGCCAGCAGGCCAATCACGATATTGCTGCTGCCGGTGTTGAAGCTTTGCAGGATCTGCGGCGTCCAGATGTTGATCGCGCTCAGCGTATTGGTCAGACAGAAGTAGGCCAGCGTGTAGAGCAGCACGGCGGGCGTAAGCACCTCGCGAAGTGTCGATCGCGGCGTGACGGATTGGGCGATAGCGACCTCCTGCTCGCGGGCGATCATCGTTTTCAGCGCCTGCTTTTCGTCTTCATCCAGCCATGTGGCCTGATCCGGCGTGTCGTTGAGGTAAAACCAGGTCACCACGCCGAGCACCACCGACGGCAATCCCTCCAGCAGAAACAGCCACTGCCAGCCCTTCAGGTTCCACAGCCCGTCCATCGCCAGAATATACCCGGAGAGGATCGAACCAAGCATCATGGTCACCGGCATGGCGATCATAAACAGCGCGTTGGCGCGGGCGCGGTGATAGGCCGGGAACCACCAGGTGAGATAGACCAGAATCCCCGGCAGGAAACCGGCTTCCGCAATGCCCACCAGCATGCGCAGGACGTAAAGCGTTTCAGGGCTGGTGGCGAACATGGTGCAGGTGGAGGCGATGCCCCACACCACCATGATCCCGGCGATCCAGCGCCGCGCGCCGACCTTCGCCAGCATGATGTTGCTGGGGATCCCGCACAGCACGTAGGTGACGTAAAACAGCGTCGCGGCCAGGCCAAACATGGTCGACGTGAGGCCCAGATCTTTGCCCATCGTCAGTCCGGCAAAGCCGATGTTGATGCGATCGAGAAACGAGAAAACAAACAGGATAAAGAGAAACACGATCAAACGACGGAACAGCTTATTTATTGCGCGATGTTCTACATCTTTATTATGCAGGGTTGAGGTCGTCATGTTGCGCTCCACATCGTACGTTTAGTAGACGGATTTATTGTTATCAACTGCTGTGGTGACGTCGGTAAAGCGGGCCGCCAGCGCTTCGGCGCTGCGGGCGAGCAGGGTGGTATCCACACCGACCGCCACAAACAATGCGCCGAGGCCGAGATAGCGTTTCGCCAGCTGTTCATTCGCCATCAGGATGCCGGGCGCTTTACCCGCGCTGAGGATCTGGGCGATCGCCTGCTCAATGGCGGCCTGCACCTCCGGGTGCTGCGGGTTGCCGGCAAAGCCCATATCGGCGCTCAGATCCGCCGGGCCGATAAACACGCCGTCCACCCCTTCCACGTCCAGGATCTGCGGCAGGTTTTTCAGCGCCTCGCGGGTTTCGATTTGCACCAGCACGCACATGGCGTCGTTAGCCTGATGCAGGTAATCCGGGATGCGGTTCCAGCGCGACGCGCGTGCCAGGGCGCTGCCGACGCCGCGAATGCCCGCAGGCGGGTAGCGGGTGGCGCTTACCGCCAGCCGCGCCTCGTCGGCGTTTTGCACCATCGGCACCAGCAGGGTTTGCGCCCCCACGTCCAGCAGCTGCTTGATCTGCACCGGATCGTTCCACGACGGGCGCACCACCGGCTGGCTGGGATAGGGGGCGATGGCCTGGAGCTGGGTTAAGACGGTTTGCACGCTGTTCGGCGCGTGCTCGCCGTCGATCAGCAGCCAGTCAAAACCGGCCCCGGCCAGCAGCTCCGCGCTGTAGCTGCTGGTCAGCCCCAGCCATAAGCCGATTTGCGGACGGCCCGCCTTCAGCGCCGCTTTGAATGCGTTTTGCATGATCGCCTCCTTACACAAAGCGACAGCTGATGGAGCCCATGTTGCCGTAGTCAACATGGAAGGTGTCGCCTCTGCTGGCGGCAACCGGACGGGTAAACGAGCCGCCGAGGATGATTTGTCCGGGCTCAAGCTGCACGTCGTACGGCGCGAGCTTGTTCGCCAGCCACGCCACGCCGTTCGCCGGGTGGTTAAGCACGCCAGCGGCGACGCCGGTCTCTTCGATCACGCCGTTGCGGTAGAGCAGGGCGGAGATCCAGCGCAGATCCAGCGCGTCGGGCTTAATCGGACGACCGCCGAGGATCACCCCGGCGTTGGCGGCGTTGTCGGAGATGGTGTCGAACACCTTGCGCGGGCGCTGGGTCTCCGGGTCAACGTTGTGGCAGCGGGCGTCGATCAGCTCCAGCGCGGGGATCACGTAGTCCGTGGCGTTGTAAACGTCGAAGATCGTGCAGTTCGGGCCGCGCAGCGGTTTTGCCAGCACGAAGGCCAGCTCCACTTCAATGCGCGGGACGATAAAGCGGTCAACGGGGATGTCGCTGCCGTCGTGGAAGAACATGTCGTCCAGCAGCGCGCCGTAGTCCGGCTCGCTGATCTGCGAGCTGGCCTGCATCGCCTTCGAGGTGAGGCCAATCTTGTGGCCTTTCAGCACGCGGCCTTCGGCAATTTTCAGGCTCACCCATTCGCGCTGGACTGCGTAGGCGTCTTCAATCGTGATCTCCGGGTACTCCAGCGAGATCGCGCGGATCTGCTCCCGGGACTGTTCCGCCTGATGCAGGCGGTGGGCGATCAGGGTATGGGTGTGTTTGTCGAGCATGGCGTATCCTTTGTGCGGCTGTTGCCGGGTGGCGCTTCGCTTACCCGGCCTACGTTCGAGCCGTTGTAGGCCCGGTAAGCGAAGCGCCACCGGGCGAAAAAGATGTCTACTTAAACAACGCGTGTACGTTGTTTTGTTTGTAGTTGAGCGTCGGATCGAGTTCTTCCATGGCGAACGACAGCGCCAGATAGCGCTCCGCCATCAGCGCCGCGAAATGGGTTTTGATCAGCGCAAACAGCATCTCCCCCACGGCTTCCCGGCTCTCCAGGCTCCGGCCCGCGCCGATCTTCAGCGTCATATGCACAAAGGCGTAATCATGCTTACCGTCCGCCATCTGCCAGGTGTCCAGCCAGTGGGCGCGGCTGCGGATGCCGCCGAGCGGGAAGATCCCCGTGGCGGCCAGCGCCTCGTTCACTTTGGCGAACAGCCCCGGCAGGTCGGCCTGCGCGCGGAGGTTGTCGGTACATTCAGCAATAAAGTGCGGCATAACGACTCCTTACGCGGGCAGCGGGAAAACGGCGTTAACCTGGCCGGTGCCGGAGCTGGCGAACAGCTCGGTGAGAAACTCCACCTTGCCGTTGTAGTTGTCCCAGCCGAGCATCCCCAGCAGCATCACCGTGTCGTGCATGTTGCCCTCGCCGTAGCAGTAGTCGGCATACTCCGGCAGCATGCTGCAAAACTCTTTAAACTGGCCTTCACGCCACAGCTTGACCACGCGCTCGTCCATCTGGCGGTCGAACTCGCGGGTGTAGCTGTTCATCCCTTCCTCGGCGCGCTGGTCGTCGATAAACCTGTGCGACAGCGAGCCGCTGGCGAGCACCGCCACGGTGCCGTCGTACTTTTCGATGGCGCTGACGATGGCCTCGCCCAGCCTGCGGCTGTCGGCGAAATCGTGAACCGTGCAGAACGCGGAGATGGAGATCACTTTGAAGTGCTTATCCGCGTTCATGTAGCGCATCGGTACCAGGGTGCCGTACTCCAGCTTGAGGCTCGGGATGTTGTGCGCCTTGGCGCGCACGCCGAGCTTCACCGCTTCGTCGGCGATCAGCTGCCCGAGCGCCGGATTGCCGTCGTAGTCATACGTCATGTCGCGGATAAAGTGCGGCAGCTCGTTGCTGGTGTAGACGCCTGAAAAATGATCCGCACAGTTGATGTGGTACGCGCTGTTTACCAGCCAGTGGGTGTCGAACACGATGATGGTGTCCACGCCCAGCTCGCGGCAGCGCTTGCTGATCTCTTTATGCCCGTCGATGGCCGACTGGCGGCAGCCGTGGTTTTTCCCCGGCAGCTCGGAAAGGTACATCGACGGCACGTGGGTGATTTTTGCCGCTAACGCTAGCTTGCCCATTGTCAGATCCCCCATTTTGGAATCGGATGGTCGCCCATGGAGATGCAGACGTTCTTCATCTCCGCGAACACCTCAAAGCTGTACTCGCCGCCTTCGCGCCCGGTGCCGGAGGCCTTCACGCCGCCAAACGGCTGGCGCAGGTCGCGCACGTTCTGGGTGTTCACGAACACCATGCCCGCTTCAATGTTGCGTGCCAGACGGAGCACCTTGCTGACGTCCTGGGTCCAGATGTACGACGCCAGGCCGTACTCCACGTCGTTCGCCAGGCGCAGGCCTTCCGCTTCATCCTTAAACGGCAGCAGGCAGGCCACCGGCCCGAAGATCTCCTCCTGCGCGACGCGCATGCGGTTGTCGACGTCCGCCAGCACCGTCGGGCGCAGGAAGTTGCCGCCTTTCAGGTGCGCGGGCAGGTCGGTCGGTTTGTCCGGGCCGCCCGCCAGCAGGGTTGCGCCTTCTTCAATGCCGAGGCGGATATAGCCGGAGACTTTCTCCCAGTGCTGTTGGCTGATGAGCGCGCCAATCTGGGTGTTCGGATCGGTCGGGTCGCCCACGCGCAGGCGGTTGGCGCGCTCGGCAAAGCGCCTGACGAATTCCGGGTAGATGCTCTGCTGGATGAAAATGCGCGAGCCGGCGGTGCAGCGCTCGCCGTTGATGGAGAAGATGGTGAACAGCGCGGCGTCCAGCGCGCGCTCGATATCCGCATCTTCAAATATCAGCACCGGGGATTTGCCGCCCAGCTCCATGGAGTATTTCTTCAGCCCGGCGTTTTTCATGATGTTGCGCCCGGTGGCGGTGCCGCCGGTGAAGGAGACGGCGCGCACGTCGTGATGACGCACCAGCGCGTCGCCCGCCGTGGCGCCGTAGCCCTGCACCACGTTCAGCACGCCCGCCGGAATGCCCGCCTCCAGCGCCAGCTCGCCCAGTCGGTCGGCGGTCAGCGGCGAAAGTTCGGACATCTTCAGCACCGCGGTGTTGCCCAGCGCGAGACAGGGCGCGACCTTCCAGGTGGCGGTCATAAACGGCACGTTCCACGGCGACACCAGCGCGCAGACACCCACCGGCTGCACCAGCGTGTAGTTGAGCATCTTGTCGTCGACCGGGTAGGTTTTACCGTTCATCTGCTGGCACACCTCAGCGAAAAACTCGAAGTTGTGCGAGGCGCGCGGAATGAGCACGTTTTTGGTCTGATGGATCGGCAGGCCGGTGTCGGCGGTTTCCATTGCGGCAATGTCCGGCACGTTCTGGTCAATCAGTTCGCCCAGGCGACGCATCAGGCGCGCGCGCTCCTTCATCGGCAGGTTGGCCCATTTCGGGAACGCCTCTTTAGCGGCGGCAACGGCCTGATGAATTTCCGCTTCACCGCCGGAGGCGACTTCCGCTAATACCTCGCCGGAGGCCGGGTTAGTGGTGTGGAAGTACTCACTTCCGGCGACGTTTTTACCGTTGATCCAGTGGTTAATCTTTTTCATTTTGCAGTCTCCTCACTGACAATTCGGTTTACCAGGCGGCCCACGCCTTCCACCTCCACCACCACTTCATCGCCCGGCACCACGTCGGACAGCCCCTTCGGCGTGCCGGTGGCAATCATGTCGCCGGGTTGCAGGGTCATAAAATCGCTCAGATACGCAATCAGGTAGGGGATGCTGAAAATGAGATCGGCGGTGGTGCCTTCCTGACGCAGTTCGCCGTTGACGTAGGTGCGAAGACGAAGGTTGTGCGGATCGGGAATCGCTGATTTCGGCACGACGTGCGGGCTGATGGGGGTCAGCCCGTCGCGGCTTTTTACCCGCAGGTTCGGGCGGTAGTAATTTTCCAGGTAGTCGCGGATGGCGTAGTCGTTGCAGACCGTATAGCCCGCGACATACTCCATCGCCTCGGCTTCGCTGACCCTGCGCGCCGTCTTGCCGATGACCACCACCAGCTCGGCTTCGTAGTGCATGTATTCGATATTGTTCGGACGCACCGAGGTCTGGTTGTCGCCGTTAAAGGTATTTGGCGCTTTGATAAACACCAGCGGTTCGGTGGGCGGCTTGAAGTCCAGCTCGCTGGCGTGATCGGCGTAGTTAAGGCCGAGGGCAAACAGCGTGGCGTGCGGCGGCGCGGTACGGGTAAGGGCGACGTCGCGCTCATCCACCACAGGGTTTTCCAGCGGCGGAAATCCTTCTGCCAGAATGCGTACCCGATCGCCCGGACGGATCTCGACGCGGCTTTGCGGCGTGCCGAGCAATATGGCATCGCCGGGATTCAGGGTGGCAAATTCGCTCAGGGCGCTCAGCAGTTCGGCGGCGTTGCGGTGCAGATCGGCGGTATTCCAGTGGTCCGCTTCGCGGCCGTTGATCTCGGTAATGATGGTCAGGTTGTCCACGCTATCAACGGCGACAGGCTCGCCGAGCGGGCAAAATCCATCCCGACATTTGGCCTTAATGGCCGGGCGATAAAAGCTCTCCTCCGGCAGGCTGATTTCGTTGGCCAGCGCATACCCGGCGATGTACGCCGCCGCCTCTTCAGCGCGTACTTTGCTGGCGGTTTTTCCCACCACCAGCGCCACCGTCGCACCGCTTAACACCGTTTCCCCCTGCGGAAAAGGAATCGGTTCGCCTGCGCGGATAACGGTGTTGTGTGGCTTGATAAACCATACCGCCGTTTTTGGCGGCGCGTTATAGGGGGCTTTTTCAAACGCCTCTGCCCAGGCAGCACGCTGGCTCTGGTGGTTTAGCGCCACGGCAAAAACAGTACCTTTCATTCCCATACTCCTCAGACCGGATATCCGGTTTGGATTTCATTAATATGTTAATGATCTGGTTTTATGCTTTTGCTGAACGTTTCGCAATCAGAAGTGAATAATTTGTGATATGAGTAACAATAAATTTACATAAACAGGTAAATGTACTATTGAATCAATGCATTAAAAAAAGCGCGTTGTTTCTGTTAGACTTTTTAGGTAAAAACGTGCTGTTGATAAAAGCATCTGTTTTGAATTGTTTACTTGTTAATGATGTAAGGGGAAGGCTATGCATGATTCATTAACCATCGCGCTGTTGCAGGCGCGTGAAGCGGCGATGGGCTACTTCCGCCCGATAGTGAAGCAGCATAATCTGACCGAGCAGCAGTGGCGTATCGTCCGCGTGCTGGCCGAGCATCCCTCCATGGATTTTCACGATCTGGCGTTTCGCACCTGCATTTTGCGCCCGAGCCTGACCGGCATTCTGACGCGCATGGAGCGCGACGGTCTGGTGCTGCGCTTAAAGCCGGTGAACGACCAGCGCAAGCTGTACGTGTCGCTGACGAAAGAAGGTAACGCGCTGTACCAGCGTGCTCAGGCGCAGGTGGAAGAGGCGTACCAGCAGATTGAGGCGGAATATACGCCGGAGAAGATGAAGCAGCTCACGGCGCTGCTGGAAGAGTTTATTGAACTCGGAAACCGACATATCGCCGCGCGGGACGAAGCGTAAAAACCCTAAATTCCAGGATGATTTTCGTAAAGTTTTCTCATGCCAGGCCGAATATTCTGTATCTGTCTGAGGAAAGAGAAAACATGTTAAACCGAATCAAGATTGTCACCAGCTTACTGCTGGTTTTAGCGATATTTGGCCTTTTACAACTCACGTCCGGTGGTCTTTTCTTCAATGCCCTGAAGCATGACAAAGAGAATTTCACCGTCCTGCAAACCATTCGACAGCAACAATCCACCCTGAACGGTAGCTGGGTGGCGCTGCTGCAAACCCGTAATACCCTGAACCGCGCGGGTATCCGCTACATGATGGATCAGAACAATATCGGCAGCGGCTCTACCGTCGCCGAGCTGATGCAAATTGCGTCTGCGTCCCTGAAGCAGGCGGAAAAAAACTGGGCGGATTACGAAGCGCTGCCGCGCGACCCGCGTCAGAGCGACGCTGCGGCGCTGGAAATTAAACGTAATTACGATATCTACCACGGCGCGCTGGCCGAGCTGATCCAGCTGTTGGGGGCAGGCAAGATCAATGCGTTCTTCGACCAGCCGACCCAGAGCTATCAGGACGGCTTTGAGAAGCAGTACGTCGCCTACCTGCAACAGAACGACGCGCTGTACCAGACCGCGGTTGAAGACAGCAACAGCTCTTACCGCCAGGCTATCTGGGTGCTGATTAGCGTGCTGGTTGCCGTGCTGGTGGTGATTGTCGCCGTCTGGCTGGGCATTAAGCAGGCGCTGATATCGCCGCTGAACCGTCTGATCGACAGCATTCGTCATATCGCCAGCGGCGACCTGGTGAAGCGCATCGACGTGGAAGGCTCCAACGAGATGGGCGAGCTGGCCGACTCCCTGCGCCATATGCAGGGTGAACTGGTGCGTACCGTGGGTGACGTGCGTAACGGCGCAAACGCCATTTACAGCGGCGCGAGCGAGATCTCGATGGGCAATAACGATCTCTCATCCCGTACCGAGCAGCAGGCTGCCTCTCTGGAAGAGACGGCGGCCAGCATGGAACAGCTGACTGCCACCGTGAAGCAGAACGCCGAGAACGCCCGTCAGGCGAGCAACCTGGCGTTGAGCGCCTCTGAGACGGCGCAAAAAGGCGGTAAAGTGGTGGATAACGTGGTGCAGACCATGCGCGACATCGCCGGCAGTTCGCAGAAGATTGCCGACATTATCAGCGTAATCGACGGCATTGCCTTCCAGACCAACATTCTGGCGCTGAACGCGGCGGTAGAAGCGGCGCGTGCGGGCGAGCAGGGCCGTGGTTTTGCGGTAGTTGCGGGTGAAGTGCGAAACCTGGCGCAGCGTAGCGCCCAGGCGGCGCGCGAGATCAAGAGCCTGATTGAGGACTCCGTTGGCCGGGTGGAAGTGGGTTCAACGCTGGTGGAAAGCGCCGGGGAAACCATGGGTGAAATCGTGAATGCGGTTACCCGCGTGACGGACATCATGGGCGAGATTGCCTCTGCGTCTGACGAGCAGAGCCGCGGTATCGACCAGGTCGGCCTGGCGGTGGCGGAGATGGACCGCGTGACCCAGCAGAACGCCTCGCTGGTGGAAGAGTCTGCGGCAGCGGCAGCGGCACTGGAAGAGCAGGCGAGCCGTCTGACGCAGGCCGTTGCGGTGTTCCGTATCCAGCAGGAGCAGATGAAGGCGCGCGAGTTCGCCTCCGCGAAAAGCGTTGCCGCACCGGTGATAGCGCGTAAACCGGCGACCGCAGATGCGGGCGATAACTGGGAAACGTTCTGATCGCGTGCGGTTTGCCGGGTGGCGGCTGCGCCTGACCCGGCCTACGGGATGTGCGTGTTGCCGGGTGGCGGCTACGCCTGACCCGGCCTACGGGATGTGCGTGTTGCCGGGTGGCGGCTACGCCTGACCCGGCCTACGGGATGTGCGGTTTGCCGGGTGGCGGCTACGCCTTACCCGGCCTACGGATTGTGCGTGTTGCCGGGTGGCGGCTGCGCCTGACCCGGCCTACGGGATGTGCGTTTTGCCGGGTGGCGGCTGCGCCTGACCCGGCCTACGGTGTGGGATCGCGGCTACGAAACGCGTGTTTTGTAGGCCCGGTAAGCGCAGCGCCACCGGGCGATTTTACAGAGGCAGGCGCATGGCGCAGCGGGAACCATACGCTAAACCGTGCGCCGCTTCTTCCTCACGTTTCTGATGCAGCTCCGGCGTCAGCGTTGCCATCATGTCAAACCCCAGCCGCGCATAGAACGGCGCGTTCCACGGGACATCACGAAACGTCGTTAACGTCAGCGAGGCGAGCCCCAGCGCGCGGGCACACTCTGCAACACGGTTAATCAACCGGCGTCCGATCCCCTGTCCCTGCCAGTCCAGATCAACCGACAGTTCCACGATAAACAGCGATGATGGATGGGCTTCGGCGAGAATAAAGCCCACCGGGCACCCGTCAGCCAGCGCCAGCCAGCTTAATCCCCGCGCGGCATAGCCGAGGTGATCCTCAATCGAAATTACGTCGCCGTCGGCAAGCCAGGCCAGCTCAGGAACGTCACGAAACCGCTGCCCGGCCGCGCGTTCGATCGCGGGCAGGGCGGTTGCGTCATCGCAGGTTGTGGGGCGGATTTCAATATTCATGGCGGGAAGTATAGCCTGAGCGACCGCTATTACTCCGAGCAAACCAGCACCGGCGAGTAAAAATTGCTGATCACCAGCGCGCTCTGCGGCGTGCGCTCTATCGTCAGGAGCCTTTTTTTCCCCAGCGTCAGGCCCGCGACGTACTTTTCAAACACCCCCGGCGGCATGGCGTCATGGCTGAAGCGCTCCACTTTTTGAATAATAATTTCATACAGCTCTCCCTCCACGTGCCGCCATTTAAACATCTCCTGACGAGAAACCTCCCAGCTGTTCGGGGCATTCTCGACGTTGCCGTTAAGCGTGATATAGCCCGTTTTATCCGGGTGAAAACGCATTATGATCTCCCCGTCGAACGTGAATTCATGGTTGTCGCGCCTGTCGGAGAAGGTCAGGTTGCCATCGCAGGCCACCGACAGCGGGGGCGTGTAGTAATACCACGCCAGCGCGGCGCCCAGAAGCAGCAGGTTGAGGACCAGTATTAGCCACACTTTTTTGTGTTTCATATCACCACTCGTAATAGTAAAGCGTACGACAGGCGCTGGCTTTATCGTGCGTGAGCGAGCACTGGGAGAGCACCAGCCGCCCTTCGTGACCGTAGAAAAGCGTTCTCTGAATGTGCATGTAAAAGATCGAATTTTTCAGGCACGGGAGATGACCGTCCTGCTGAAGCTTTTGCGCCAGGGCAATTGCCCTGTCGTGGAACACATCCGCCAGCGGCGTAAAGGTGTAAACCGGACACGTGTCGATATGGGTAAGCAGGTGAATTTCACTCTGCGGGGCATCTGGCTTAATGGCCGTTATCCAGACGCACAGCGCAACAATCGCCAGCGTGAGCGCGCCGCAGAACAGCAGTTCCGGACGAAGGCGCCATGTCGGTTTCGCCGTTTCGCCCGCTGGCGCCTCTTCCTCCAGCGCCGTGACCGTGACGTCCGCGCAGAGCATAAAGCCCGTTTTCGGCACCGTGACGATAAACAGCACGTCGGGAAGCAGGCTGGCCAGCATTTTGCGCAAGATGCTGATGTACTGGTTTAACGAGTTGTTGGATCCCTGAAGCCCGCGCCGATCCCAGACCTCATTAAGGAACGTTTCCCGTTCAACGACGTTCCCGTGATGCTTCACCAGCAGCTTCAGGATGGTATTGGCCGTACAGGTGAGGATCTGCGCATCCTCGTCCGGCGCATTAACAGGAGCAATGGTACCGTCCTCGTCGTTGTAAACGAGGGCGTCAGCAAGCAGGTATTTCATAAGTTGTTGTAATACAAACAGAGATATTCAATTAAAAAAAACAGGCATTACGCCTGAGCAAACAGCGTTGTTGGTTATTTTAGCGCCACTGTTACCGATAACATTGATCCAGACGGTTTTTTGGTGAGTTTAATAAGTCAGCGTGACTATCACGTCGTCAATGAACTCCCCCGTCCCGCTCAGGGGCTGGGCCGGAACCTCCCCGTAAACGGTGAAGTCCTGCGTGCCGCCGGCGGGTTTGGTGACGTTCAGCGTATCGCCGCTGCTTTGATCGCCCCAGCGCTGCGTCGCCCCCGCATCCTGCCAGAGCCCATAGCGCAGGCACTGCCCCTCATCGTTGCAAAGCTGCCGCCAGTCGCCGCTGGCATGATTGCCTTTCCCCATGGCAAGCGTGAATGCGGTTCCGGTCGGGCAGCGCGTGGTGAGGGTCGCCGTCGAGCGCGTGGGGCGCAGCGCGGTGGTGCTGGTCAGGGTGCCGAAGTTCAGCGGGGTGACACGCTCTATGTAGCATCCCTCGCTGATTTCGGCCTGCGCATTGCTCCCGCCCTGCACCTGTTCCCCCTCCGCGGAGCCGTCTGCACAGCTTTGCAGGGCATCCTGGCGGGTGGCGCTGTGCCAGGCGATGCGCAGATTCATGTTGTAGTTGTAATAGTGGGTCGCGGGGAGCTGGCTTTGCCCCGCCGGCAGGGTGGCGTTAAGCGGAAAGCTGCCGCTGACGCTGGCGTTGCTTCGCGCCGTGAGGGTCTGCTGGATGAGATCCCCGCGGCTGGCGGGGCCCAGCTCCTGCGATCGCGCGAGGCCGTTAAGCAGGCGAAACAGCAGGGTGTACTGCTTTCCCTCCTGGTCGCCCGTCGAAAGCATCTGAAAGGGCGGGGCGTCGATGCTGCTCAGACAGACGTTGATGTACTCTGCCGTGCCGAAGTTATCGGCCTGACAGCTAAACTTTACCTCGGTGTTGGTCGAGGCGGCGTTACCCGGCACGACGTTGCCGAAGTTAATCACTGCGGGGGAGGTAATCCAGCACGCTGCCGCCATCGCCTTCATGGACAGCACAAGCAACAATGTTAACGGCGTTTTTATTGACACAGCTGTTCTCCAATATTGATTACGGTTGACGCGGTGCGCGGGGCCGGAAGCGTGACCCGGCACTCGCCTTCACCGGTTTTCACCACCAGCTCGCCCGGCAGGGGCGGATCTTCAAGCCAGATAAACCCGTCGCGACCCACGATAGTGGCGCCATGTGGCGTTGAAACGACGCTGCCCAGCGGCAGCGGCTGGCGGCGCCTGTCGACCAGCCGGGCCTGAACCGTCACGGCGCGATGGACGTTAAAATCGACTTTTACCGCGCTGCCGTTGCCCGGTCTGGCATACATGTCGGTGACGGGGGCGATGACGTCGGGCGGCAGATCCAGCGGATCGATGGTGACTTTGCTGTTGTGGTAGCGCGGCAGGTCGGTCAGCAGAAGGTATCCCTTCTCATCGGTCTCGCCCGCCCGGCGGTTTTCCAGCATCACCGGCACGTGCCCGATACCGCGCGTGGAGACCAGCGCCAGCCCCTGCTGGCTGTAGCGTAAAGCGTGCAGGCTGTTGTCCAGCAGCGTCAGGCTGCCTTCGGCCGAGGCGTACTGGTTGACCGCGTTAGTGCTCTGCTCCAGCCCGACGTGCCACTCTCCGGCGCGGCCAAGGTAGCCCACGTCTGCATACCTTTCCCGGTTTTGACCAAAGCCCTGCCCCAGCTGCCAGGACCAGCCGCCCGCCTGATTGTCTGGCTGGTGACGATAGTCCACGCGCGGCCTTTCCCGGCTGGCCTGAACCGAGAGGGTATTCTGGCGGCCCAGCGGGACGGAGAGCATAAGCTGGATGTTGCTCGACCCGTCCGTAAACGAGCGGGTATAGCTCAGCGTGGTAGAGAGATGGGCCGGGAGCGAAACGGACCAGGAGGCATTGAGATAGCGCTGCCGGTTGCCCTGTATATTTTGCTGCACCCAGCCCGCACCCAGCGTACCGAAGTGGGGAAATGCGTGGCTGACCCATACGCTGTCGCTGCGCCGGGCGGGCTCGGCCCCGCTCATGCGGGCGTTATCGGCGAAGGCGGCGTCGGTACGAACGGTGCTGGCGGAAAATCCTGTTCCGCTACCGTTCCACTGCCAGCCGATGCCCCACTGCATCCCCTTACCGTAGGCGCTGTCGCTCAGGGCAACGTGCGGGCTGAGAATGCCCGCACTGGGGGATATTAGCCAGTCCGCGCCTGTTCCCACGTTGCGCAGCTTTCGCTGCTGTTCCGTATGCAGCGCCAGCGTTAGCTGGTTATTCACGCCATAGCGCCAGCCGGCGTCGAGCATCGGCGAGGCGGCATAATCATCGGAGCGCAGCGAATAGTTTTGCCGCATCCAGCCGATGTCCAGCGAGCCGCTGCTGAGCCCCTCCGCCAGCATTCCCGGCGCGCCGTACAAATCGAGCTGAACGGTGCGCCGCTGGCCGTTGATGTCGGTAATCACCACCTGCGCCTGCCCGCTGCCGGTAAAGGCGGGCAGGGTATCGAGCAGAAAATCTCCCGGCGTTACCTGCTGGCTGCTCTGCTTAAGGCCGTCGATGTAAAGATCGACCGTTGAAGGCAACACGGCCGTGTCGCTGTAGCGGCTGCGCGGTTCGGTGTTGAGCTGCGGATTGAGCTCAAAGTTGCGCGCCCAGTGCAGCCCGCCGAAGCGAACCTGGCGGCTCCAGCGGGTGCCGGTGGTGATGCTGTCCCCCAGCGCCAGGCTGGTCAGCGAGTCTGGGTTATCCCGCTGCCAGCGGGTTTCAAGGCGCGTATGGGTGGGGCGACCCGCGCTGTTTTCCTCCCCGGCATGGCTGGAAAAGCTGCTGCTGAACAGGCCGGGCAGCGGCCCGGAAGCGGACAGCGTGGTTTGCGCGTTAAGCTGGCGTTTTCCCTCGGACTCGCTGGCATAGAGCGCGTACCCGAGCGTAAAGGCGCTGACGGGCTGCGCTTCAGGATAGCGGTACTGCGAGGGAGGCCTCCCGAACGTCACGTGCTGCTGCCCCTCAAGCGCCTTCGCCTCGGCGCTGATGGACACCTGCTGCGAAAGCACGTCGAGGCTGACCTTCAGGCCCGGCAGGGACGTCAGTTCAACCCACTCGCTGCGGCCTTCCGGGGCGCGGAGCCCCAGCTTTGCGATGTCGCTGCGGCCAATCCACAGCGCATCGCCCTCTACGCGGCAGGCCCACAGCTCGCCGCGCGGGGCGTGGTTTACGGTAATGGCCAGCCACTGAACGGCGTCAACCGGAGGTTCAGCCCGGGCTGCTGGCAGCATGAGCGGTAGCCAAAGCAGGAGCGCGAGCAGCGAGCGGGCGCAGTGGGATCTGGCTGGCATGGCGATCGTCATTGATGTAGGCGCGTAACGCGCTGAGCGCGTGGCGGGGAGTCTGCTTAAGCGGCACAAGCGCGGTCTGTCCCGGCAGCACATAGCCCGCCAGTCCTTTGACTGCGGCAGCAACCTGCCCGTCGGCCGTCAGCACCTGAAGGTGGCTGAGGCGAATATGGCGGTTTCCGGCGTTATAGCAGCGCAGCGTGGCCGGAATGTCGGCCTGTTCGCAGCTCAGGACAGCCTGGCTGACGGGCGTTGTCTGGCTTCCGGCGATGAAGACCGGAATCGAATAGCGCAGCAGGAAGTGGACCGCGCTGGGGTTGGCCGCACGGGACGCGGCGTCTGGCAGCTCATCGATGATCAGCCGGTAGCTTTGCTCCTGTTCATGAGCACCCGGCTGCATCACGATAATACGCACCAGCTGCTGCTGGCCCGGTGCCAGCGAGGTCATCGCCGGGCTGCTGACGACTTCCTCGGTCCCTTCCAGCACATCCTTGCCGTTTTTCTGGGACCATTCGTACACCCGTATCTGAGCGTGGATGGCCGTTTTCCCGCTGTTTGTGAGGTAAACGGCCGTTGCGCGTTGACCGCTCTGCATGTCGAGCGTCATGGGCGCGACCTGAAGCGTGGCGGCCAGCGCGTAGCGTGACAGCAGCGCCAGCATCATGAGCCAGATAATGAAGCAGGGAAGAAAGCGACGCACGATCAGTACTCCAGGTTTAAGGTAACATCGTCGCTGTAGGTACCCGCCTGGGCAGTCGTCAGGGCGCCCGCATCAATCACGCCATACAGCGTCTCTTCCTGTTTCATCCCGTTGCCGGTATCGGTGAGCCCCCCGGTGCCGGTGATTTGCGTCTGTTTGCCTTCGTCAGCAAACAGCTTCCACGCAATCTTTTGCGCGCCCGTTTCGCCGTTTTCCGGCTTCAGCCAGAAGGTCCCGTTCTCGCTGCTGTCGCTGCTGGTCGCGGAAAGGGTGAACGGGGTACCGTTGGTACAGACGATATCGACCTGCGTCCTGGCCTCAATTTCACCGGCTTCATCCGTACCGTGGCGCGAGAAGTTGAGATCGTTGGCGTTGAGGGTGCAGGACTTTACCACCTCCAGTGAGACGTGCATCGTCGCGCTCGCGGTGCTGTTGTCTGCGGCGATTGCAGCGGCAGGAAGCAGGAGAACTGAACAACATACAGCGGTGGAGATAATTCTCATGATTGTATTTCCTAACGTGATTAACGGTGCATTGACAAAGAAGAGGACTGAGCGTCCAGCAGGCAGAGCTTCCGATGAAACTCCGCCAGGGTATGGCAGCAAAATTTGTTCATCGCGTTACGCTTGTGGGTGTAGATCGTTTTTGGTGATTTATTGAGGATTTGCGCGATACGTGCCGGGCTAAATCCTTTATGAAACAGCATGCAAACCCGCATCTCCTGATACGTCAGCGTGGCGGTGTTTTCGAAGGTGAAGGTCGTGTCGCTAAAACAGCGGCTCAGCTGGGCAAGCGATACATTGTCCGCCACCGCTCTCGCCCGCTCGCCGCGCAGGAAGGCGTTGACGTCGCTGACCCGGTCCGCATCGGTAAATATCAGCCAGTCCACGCCGGCATGCGTATCCAGCAGGCGCTCCTGTAGGCGCACAAGCCCTTCCGGACTCGCATTTTTGATCCAGTACATATCAGGGCGAGGGGTGACCGCCGTCGAGATGAGCCACTCGAGGCCAAGCCATAAATAGGCGTTTTCGCTCAGGACGATGACCTGATAGCCAGCGTTAACGATACAAGACGTCACGATCTGCCCCACAGATAACCCTGGCCGTAATCGGCCACGCTGGCGCGGGCCAGTGCGAAATCCCCCGCGGTTTCGATGCCTTCTATCAACACCTTGCCGGCGAGACGTTTGCACTGGCGGGTGAGCTGTAAAAACTTTTCCCGCTCGGTGCGTCCGCTCCAGAAGGTATGCTTGTCAATTTTTACGCCGCAGAAGCGGATCTGGCTGGCAAGCAGGTCGGGAAGAATGTCTTCGCACACATCGTCGGCCCACACTTCTATTCCCCACTGGTGCAGCGTGGCGATGCACGTCCGCAGGGCCCGGCTTTGCGTATCGTCAAGGTGTACCAGCCTGTGAAGATCGGTGACTTCGATAGCAAGCCTCTCCGGGCTGGGCGTCTCTTCTTTCAGCCTGTCCAGGAAGTCCGTTTCCAGCAGCAGATCCGTCGTCGCGTTGAGATAATATTTGTCGCCCGCTTCGCAGAACATGGCATGACGAAGCTGCGCAAAGAAATGCGCTTTACGCTGCGTCGCGGACATTGAGCAAAAATAGTCTTCGAGATCGACGTGAGGCATCGCCGTGGACAATACCTCCCAGGCAATGACGTTTTCGCTGCGCAGTGCCCGGATGGATTCGAACTTGTAGCCGGTTAGCATGATAAAAGTGCGTAACGCTCCGTGGTGAATTCAGAAGCTGCACATTTTATAAATTGTGAATTTGGCGGGATATTTATAAATAAAAATTGCTTATATATAGCGTTTTTATCTAATTTATAAACATTATAAAGGATTATATAATTTCAAAAATGCCCGGCTGGAAGCCGGGCTTTGTGCGCGTTAGCCGCTGTTTTTGACGATTTTGATTTCCACCATGCCGATCCCAAGCTGGCGCGGGGCATGGCCGAGGATATTTCCTTCGTTAGTGGACTGCGGGTCTGGCGGCACGATCACCAGCGTATTGCTGTGCGAGGGGTTATCAAAATGCAGCGTGCTGGTGGAGACATCATTGCTCAGCGTCAGCATCTGTTCTTTATCACCGACGCGCACCGGAATCGGGCGGTTTGCATTGGGACCAAATGCCCTGGCGGTGATCACCAGATCGAATTTCTCCGGCAGCGGATGGTTATACTCAATTTTAACCTCATCCCCCAGCTGTGCGTTAGACCAGCGCCCCCAGGATTCGGGACGTGAAATTCCGCTGAACTGCTTCACCTCTTCCGGCGCGCCGGCAACATTGAAGATGAAGCTGTCTGCTTTGTAGCGAATGTCGTTGTCGACGATTTTCAGCAGGTCAACGTTGCGCTGATAGCGTGCGGTATCAATGACCGTATCGTTAAACGCGGTTTTTCCCTGCCACTGCGGTTTGTCAACGTGTTGCACGGTCTGCTCACCGCCGAGTTGCCCCTGAGAAACGCACCAGTCGGTGGACAGCGACAGCTGTTGCGACCAGAGCTGGCCCATTTTGTAGCACCTGTCGACCCAGACGAAATTATCGCGCGGGGCGAATTCCGCCAGCTGGAAGCGCAGCGGCGCGGAGTATTCGCTTTCCGGCAGCGGCTCGACGCGCTTATCCGACACGCGCAGCAGCAGAGGCAGGCGGAAGTGGCTGCCGGAGAAGGCGATCGTTTTTTTATTCCGATCGATGGTGAAATCGTTTATCTCTTTCGGGAAGTTCCACAGGCGAATGATATCCGGCTTCCAGGCGAGGATTTTTTCCTTCATGTTGAGGAAGATTTCCGACAGGGACTGTCCCGACAGCGTGCTGCGGCCCAGGCCGATAAAGTTGTCGCCGCCCAGAATGTCGAGCACGGTAGCGCCGTTATCCATCGAGTTACGCTTAGCGGCAATGACCTCCTGCTGCGGTTTATCGCCGCGCAGTACAAAGAACAGGTTGCTGCGATCCCGCTTGTTCAGCTCATCCCAGGCGCTGTTTTTCATCGCCAGATGGTCAGACGACACGACGATGACCGTATTTTTGAAATAGGGCGACGCTTTAATTTTCTCGATTAACGCCGCTATATGCTCCTGGCTACAGGTTACGGCGCTGAACGACTTATTGTTTTTGCCGTCAATGTCGTAGCCCTTACGCTTACAGGTGCGCGAGACGAAACCATCCGGATGGTGCGTGTCAACGGTCAGCGCAAACAGCGAGAAGCGTTTACCGGCGCGAGAAAGCTCCTCAAATTTCTTCCAGGTTTCATCCAGAACGGTATCGTCGTAAAAGCCCCAGTCGTTACGGTAAGCCGGATCGGCCACGGTAGTTTTCAGCTCTTCAGAACCGTACAGGTGATCGAAACCGTGGGATTTCAGGAACACGTCTTTCCCGGCGAAGCGCAGGTTAGCGCCCTGCATAAAGTAGTTTTCATAGCCCGAGTTTTTCAGGATATCGCCGAGGCATACGTTCTGCGGGAAGAAGCTCGACATTGAGGCGGAGGCGTTACCCTCAAACGGGGCGAACAGGGGGATGCCGCACTGGGAGGCCACCATCCCGGCAATGGTGTAATCCGTGCCGGGCAGCTGCGCGGTGTGGCTGAAGTCGAGGCCCTGATTTTTCAGCGCGCCAAGCTCCGGCGTCAGGTTCGGAAATGCCTCGTTGTCAAACCAGGTGCGCTCCAGACTCTCCCCGTAGATGTAGACCAGGTTGAGTTTGGGGTTGTCGATTTTTTTCGCCGGCTCTTTGTAATAGGCCACGAAGTCCGGATCGCCATCGCGCGACTGGGATTTTACCAGCTCGGTAATCTGATGGAAGGCCGGGCTGGCATCCACGGAGGCCAGCGCCAGGCACAGCGCCAGCAGGCTGTAGCCATGGTGATGCGGGCGGTGACGGCGACGGCGCAGCACCCAGGCCAGCGCAGCGAAGATGCCCACCAGTGCGACCACCAGCCCCAGGCCGGGGAGAATGTATTTGCCCACGCCTGCGCCGGTGAGGCTGTTCGTCAGGGTGTAGAGCACCGCGTCGTTAATACCGTCGCCGGTAAAGTAGTCGCTGGCATATAAGGTAATGTTTAAAACAATAAAAATGCCGAGCACGACCAGGGTGGCAACAAACCACCAGGTGTGACGACCGGCTTTCCAGGCATAAACGCCGATGGATGCCAGAAAAAGGACAAGGGATAGTAACTCTGACAACAGCAGATCCTCATCATGCCGGACGCTTAGCCGGCTAATAGCTTATTTTTTTGGGTAATACACTGTAATTGCGATGTCGCTTAGCTGCAATTTTAGTGTCACGAAAGTGTGCTGTGGTTAGGATTTGGTTTATAAAACCGGTTTTTTGAGGACGGTCGCATCCTGACAGACGGACGCTGAGGCGGTAGAGAAAGAGAAAAATGCACGCTTCACGCCGCGCTGAAGGAGTAACGTCATAAACGCGGCGTGTTGTGGCAGAAAACGGGGGTCAGGAGAGGTAATTAACGCCCTGTTTCAGCACCAGATCGCAGGCTTTTGTTTTCACCTGTTTTGCCAGAGAGGAGTTTCCAAGGGTGCTCAGGTTCAGCTGCTGACCATTTTGCGCGTTCAGCAGGCCCTGAATACCGTCCATATAGTTGGTATCCGCTTTCTGCTCCTGGGTGTCCAGGCCCAGCTTGGCCAGCACCTGATTCTTAATGTTTTCGGTATCGGTCACGGACGCCAGCTTCTGCTTCGCACAGTATTCCAGGATGCCCGCCGCGTTGTTCATCGTGCCGGCGCTCAGGCTCTGGGAACTGTTGCCCAGCAGGCCGGTGAGGGATGAGGCGGACAGCCCGCCCTGAGACGTGCCGCTCTCTTTGGTTAACTCATTCGCCGCGCTGGAAAGCGACTCCTGCCATGAAGCGGCCTGCGCTGCGCCAGCCACCAGCAGGGCGCCAGAAAGAATGCTGATAAGAAACTGTTTTTTCATAATGACTTACTCAATAGGGCCGGAAGGGGCTCCAGTATATACTTCTGCTCCTCCGGCGCTCCCTGGAAATGTCTTAATACTCTTTGCCGGTGACGCGGCTGCGGTAGCTGTCCCAGTCGAAGATGACGTACAGGCTGTTGCCCAGCTTCATGCGGTCCATCACCCGCTCGCCCAGCAGGCGGGTCATCTCGTCGATATTGTGGTTCGTCAGCATACCGGTGGGGCGTTTTGACGACGAACGGCGATCCACAATCTGGTTGATGATCACTTTTTCGTAGCGGGATTCGGTCTGGACGCCGATCTCGTCGATCACCAGCAGATCCACGTTACTTAAATCATTCAGCAGCTGCTCTTCGCTGGTTTCGCGGTTGCTGAAGGTGTCCTTCATGGCGGACATGATGTCGGCCACGGTGATAATCAACACTGATTTCCCGCGCAGCAGCAGCTCGTTGCAGATAGCGGCCGCCAGGTGATTTTTCCCGGTGCCGGGCTTACCGCTAAAGATGAAGCTGGCGATGTTGCCGTCAAATTCATCCACGTACTGGCGCGCCTGGTTAAGGGCGTTCATCTGCCCCTGCGATTCGACCTTATAATTGTCGAAGGAGCAGTTCTGGTGCAGGGGGCGAATGCCCGAGCGGTTAAAGGTGCGCTGCATTTTCATCGCGCGGTTTTCGCGGGCGAGGGCAGCCGCACGGATTTCACCCTGCTCTTTTTGCCACGCCAGCAGCTCTTCACCGGTGGTGAAGGCGGGCTTCACGTTAGCTGGCATCATCTTCTGCAAACGTTTCATCAGGTCGCCGACGTTTTTCATTTCGCACCTCGGAATCCATCAGGAATTTTTTTGTCCGGTTCTGAAAAGGCATTGATATCACGTTTTGGCTGGCCGTTGGTGCTGGCGCGGTTGATTTGCAGGCTGCGCGCAAGCTTTTGCTGCCACTGAACATGGTGGAATACTTTTCCCTCAGCCTGCCAGTAAGCGGTAAAGGCCGCCAGCTCTTCCGGCGTCGCGGGCTGCGAGAGGGCTATTCCCCATAAGGCCGCCTGGCGCTGAAAATCGGCATCCGGCTGCCAGCCAGCGTACATGGGAAATTTCCCCATCGGCACGGTCACCGGGGCGCTGGTGGGTTCGTCAAAAAACTGATTATCCAGCATAACGTCACTCGCCGGGCGCGAGAGCCTCGCTTCAATGTCCAGAAGCTGCGCCAGACGTTCCGGCGTGACCGCATAAAACGCCGGGGCGTTGTCGGCAAATACCGCGAGCGTGCCGCCTTCGGCGCGCGTCAACACACCGCGAGGGTCGCGCATAAAGGCATCAATGCCAGCAATGCTGGTGGTCAGGATTCTGGAGGACATAACACTTTCTCAACTGATTACTACGGGCGTGATTGAGGGTTATGGTAGCACAGAGAGAGGGGAGGAAAGGAGAGGATTTCCCCGGTAGCGCAGCGCTACCGGGGCAACAATCAGAGGCGCTGTTTACGCGATGATGTTGAGCGTCACGTCGATATTGCCGCGCGTTGCGTTAGAGTACGGGCATACGATGTGGGCGGCATCCACCAGCTTTTTGGCTTCCGCAGCGTCCATCCCTTCAACGTGGATGTTCAGCTTCGCTTCGATACCGAAACCGGTTGGCAGCGGCCCGATCCCCACTTCGCCTTCAATAAAAGCGTCTTTTGGCAGGGCGAATTTGTCGCGGGCTGCAACGAACTTCATCGCGCCCAGGAAGCAGGCAGAGTAGCCCGCCGCGAACAGCTGCTCAGGGTTAGTGACTTCACCCCCCATGCCGCCCATCTCTTTTGGCACGCCCAGCTTGACGTCCAGGACGCCATCGGAAGAGGTTGCGCGACCGTCACGGCCTCCGGTTGCTTTGGCTTTGGCAGTGTAGACAACTTTTTCTAAAGACATGGCAGGTTCCTCATCTTGTGTTTAAGTGCGCTATTAAATAGCGCGCGATGTATATGGTTAAAATTAGACGCGTAAAGTATAGCCTTACGCGCGATGCAGCTGTTGGCGCAGCAGTTCGAGCTGTTGTTTAAGTGCCAGCATGGTGTCGGTATCACACTGCGCGGCGCAGCCCACGGCATGCGGGATAGTCACGGCCTGCTGTTGCAGATCCCGCCCTGCGTCGCTCAGGGTGACGGCAACCTGACGTTCGTCCTGACGGGAGCGCTGGCGGGAGATCAGTCCTGCGCTTTCCAGGCGTTTCAGCAGGGGCGTCAGCGTGGCGGAATCCAGAAACAGCCGCTCGCCAATGTCCGACACCGTAATATCATCCTGCTCCCACAGCACCAGCATCACCAGGTATTGCGGGTAGGTCAGGTTAAGCGGTGCCAGCAGTTGCCGGTACAGCTTGTTAAGCGCCAGGTTTGCCGAATAGAGGGCAAAACAGAGCTGGTTATCCAGCAGAAGCGCATTGGTGGTGTCGTTCGTTTTTGCGTCCATGAAATGAATATAGATAGCGCGCGATACAATTGCAAGCGATTTTATTATACGCGCGGACGTTTACGGTAAAGCCATAATCCGGGTATCGACAGACCGATTGAGAGCGCGCCCACAATCGACGAGGCCTTGAGGAAGTTGCTCAGGAGCAGGATCATTTGGGGTTCGCTGTAGCCAAAGTGGCTGATTTTTACGGCGGAAATCATGGCCGTATAGGCCGAAATGCCCGGGAACATAGGAATGACTGCCGCCACGGTGAACACCTTCGGGTGTGCCAGATACCAGCGTGACCACTGGATACCGATGCTGCCGACCAGCATGGCGGCAATAAACGTCGACCATTCGATATTAAAGCCCGCGGTCATCATCACCATACGCGAGCCGTGGCCAATGGCGCCGAGCAGCGCGCACCAGGGTAACGCACGCTGTGGGACGTTAAACACCATCGCAAATCCAACGGCGGGAAGGGCTGCCAGGAGCATGTCCTGCGCCAGTGCGAGCAGAAAATCTATCACGCCCATCCGCGTAACCCCCACATCGTCATTGCCATTACTACCCCGATACAGGTTGCCAGCGTCAGCAGGCTGGCTATCGCCCAGCGCGCCAGACCGGTATTGATATGGCCTTTAAACATATCGGCGACGGCGTTGATTAAGGGAAAACCCGGCACCAGCAGCAATACGCTGGCGGCCATCGCAACCGTAGGCGTGCTGGCGAAGGCGGGCTGGCGCAGCAGCAGGCCGGAGACGGTTGTCGCCACAAAGGCCGTAATGCAGAAATTAATCTGCGGATGCAGCTGCCTGTGGGTCAGAAGCTGGCGGACGTACATCGCGATGCTGCTGGCAAAAAAGGTCACCACCGCGCCGTCCCACCCGCCGTTGTTGAGCTTACAGAAGCAGGCGCAGGACAGCCCCACCATCAAAACAACCAGCCAGCGCGGATAGCGCAGGGGTTTGATTTGGTTGAAACGTTTTTCTATCTCCCGGAGATCGAGCAGCTTGTGTTCGGCGAGGATCACGATGTGCTGAACTTCCGTGACCACGTGCATGTTAATGCCGCGATCGTGATTTTTACGCGTGGAGGTCAGGCACTGTCCGTCCTTAATGGTGGTCAGCACAATGGCATTTGACGAGATGGAACTCTCCACGCTGTCCATCCCCAGCGCCAGCCCGAGGCGCGTGGAAAGTTCTTCGACGAGGGCGCTTTCGGCCCCGTGCTGTAAGAGGAAAAGCCCGCACTGAATACATAGCCGCGTTGCGGCACGCTGCGTAGACCGATCTGCCTGCATGAAACGCCCTGAAAAGAAGAGAGATTGCTTACTTTTAACACAAAGTGCGGTGGCCGTTGTGCTGGGCCAGATCAAGATTTGTGCAATTGGCTGCGCGTCTGAAGTTTGGAAGAGAAAACGTATTTTATTTATTTAATGAATATAAACGAAGAATATATATAAATAATACATTAAGTATTTCTAATTTCATATTGTCGATATTTTCAGGTGGTTTTAATTAAATATTTATGGTCTTTGTGCGATATTAAGCCAGTATTGGGCGTTTCATAACCCATGTGACATATTTTAGAAAGTGCGAGTATTAAGCCGTTTTGTACTTAGGGATGCAAGCGTGTTTAACCTCGTAGGTTTGCTCGTCATTAAATAAATGTATTAAAGACATGGAGGGTCTATGTTGCCATTGAATGGTAAACACGGAGTTGTGATCAGTAGAGTACCCGTAATGCAAAATGGGTTAGGGGGCGTCATGACGCGCCATTTTCCCGATTTTGAGATAACGTACTGCCGTTCGATGCAGGAGTTGACGCTACTCCAGCTGCGTCGCGCTGGGGTCGTTATTGCCGATATTTCGGGTGAATATCGTAATCCGCGTGGCACGCTTGAGCAGTATTATGGATTAATGAATCAGTACCGGGATATTCACTGGATTTTCCTCGTCTCGCGTCCCCTTTATCCGCTTGCGGTAGAGCTGCTTATGCGCCCGGAAAGCACTCTGCTTTCAGATATGGAACCGATTGAAGGCGTTATTAACGCTATTCGCGCGGGCAGTGAACGTGCCGAGCGAATAAGCCAGACGTTATTAATACCAGAAAATCCTGATATTGAAGGGGAGAGTGAGCAAGCGATTGCGCTCACACACTCTGAACGTAAGGTGTTGCGTTTATTGGGTAAGGGTTGGGGAATCAACCAAATAGCCACGCTGCTGAATAAAAGTAATAAAACGATCAGTGCACAGAAAAACAGTGCAATGCGCCGCTTATCACTGCGCAGCAATGCCGATATGTACGCGTGGATAAGCAGTACTCAGGGAATGCGAGAACTCAGTTTAATGTCGGCTTATGGAGAGTTTGAGGAATGGAAAAGACCACTGCAACAAGACATATCGCCGTCATCGAAAGCTGCTCAATGAGCGCTGTGGGGCTGAAGCATCTCTTTGCGATGCCCGTCCTGAGCCCTTACCAGGTGCATCTGTTTAGCAGATTCGACAGCTTCAGAGCGGCGCTCTCGGAAATCTCATTCTTTTCGGTAATCTATTCATTGTCTGATGAGCGTGAGGAGCGACGAAACTGTCTGGCCTGTTTGCGGGATCTCACCTTCACCCACAGCGACGTCCAACGTATCGTACTGGCTTCTGATGAAATGGAGGCGAGGCTGGTCAGCCAGCTTTCGCCTTCTCGCTTACATGGGATCATCAGTAAATCGGTTCCGCTAAAGCAATTATTGGAAGGGCTGGAGACACTGCTCAGCGAAACACATCAGGTGAATGATAACGTGTACAATCAAGGGGATATGAGCCAGAATCGCATGTTAAGCCCAACCGAAAGGGCCATACTGCGCTATATGTCCTCGGGTTTTTCGATCCCTGAAATTGCGGCACAGCTTGAACGCAATATTAAAACCATTCGGGCGCATAAGTTTAACGCAATGGTAAAGCTGGGCGTCAATTCTGACGTGGGGTTACTGGATGCGGCGGATATCCTGGCGCATCTCCCCGCCAGGGAAGTGCATCGCTCCGCTCTCACCGTTCCTTCCTTCTCTTAGCGTTAAGAGGTGCGCCAGAGTGCTTCTGGCGCAACGTTCAAATACAGACATCAACCCATTTTGCTGCGGTCAGTTCCGCCATTCTGTCGGGCGAGATACGCACCGCGCTGTGGATGGCACCCGCTGCGGGTAATACTTCCGCGTACTGTTTTAATGTGATGTCACAGTAAACAGAGAGAGGGTTTTCCAGCCCGAAAGGGCAGACGCCGCCCACAGGATGACCCGTCAGGGTGACGACCTCATCGCTGCTGAGCATGCGGGCTTTTGCACCGAATGTCTCTTTGAGCTTTTTGTTATCAAGACGCGCATCGCCTTTTGCGACCACCAGAATCACGTCATTTTTAATTTTCAGTGATAGCGTTTTGGCAATCTGGCCGGGTTCAACGTTGTGCGCGGCAGCAGCAAGTGCAACAGTCGCTGTGCTTTGATTAAGCTCAATGATCTCTATATCCGGAGCGTGTTCGGCGAAAAACTGCTGTACAGACTGCAAACTCATTGATTCCTCCTGACAAATATCCTGCGTAATCTGTCATAAGAATTTAGTCGCTGTAAATATCCCTTAAGTAACAAATATTCGTCAGGGTCGATTTCTGGATCGCCTTCACATTCACAGAAACCGGTTACAGTAACCGGTTGCAGAGCGTGATGCAGAGATTAATACTGAGGGTGTAACTTCCCCTGTATCTAATAATAAGAGCTAATTATGAAACCATTCCGTTTGAGCAGTACCGCGGGTACACGATCCGGCAAGGTTGTGACGCTGAATTATGGAACAACGTGTGACGTGAGAACGTCCGAAACGAACGTATGACAGGAGATCTGCTATGTCTGCCAACCATGCTGCATTTAATCTGATTTTCCGCTTCGTTGAGAATTACGTCAGCCCCGTTGCCGGGCGGATCTCTTCTCAGCGTCATGTGATGGCGATTCGCGACGGGTTCATCTCGGCGATGCCGTTTATGATCGTGGGTTCGTTTTTGTTAGTGTTCGCTTATCCACCTTTTTCGCCTGATACTACCTGGGGTTTTGCCCGCGCCTGGCTGGATATGGCGAAGCAGTTTGAAGGACAAATTCTGACGCCGTTTGATATGACGATGGGCGTGATGTCCCTTTATATCTGTGCGGCTATCGCCTACAACCTGGGCAAACATTACGTTAAAACCCATCAGCTGGATCCGTTCATGTGCGCCATGCTGTCGCTAATGGCGTTTCTGCTGGTGGCGGCCCCTAAAACCAAAGGCGCTTTGCCAGTCGATAGCCTGGGAGGGACCGGGATTTTCACCGCGATTCTGGTGGCGATTTATTGCGTTGAGATGATGCGTTTTCTGAAGGCACACAACATTGGGATCCGTCTGCCGGACCAGGTTCCGCCGATGATCAAAAACTCGTTTGACCTGCTGATCCCGGTACTGGTGGTGGTGTTGACGCTTTATCCGCTGAGCCTGCTGATCCAGTCGCAGTTCGGCATGTTGATCCCGCAGGCCATTATGTCGATCTTTAAGCCGCTGGTCTCTGCGGCTGACTCGCTGCCTGCCATCCTGCTGGCGGTGCTGATTGGCCACCTGCTGTGGTTTGCCGGGATCCACGGCGCAGCGATTGTCTCCGGGATGCTGCAAATGTTCTGGCTGACCAACCTGGGGGCGAACCAGACCGCGCTGGCGGCGAGCCTGCCTTTGCCACACATCTTTATGGAGGCCTTCTGGACGTTCTTTATCGTTATCGGTGGGTCAGGCGCGACGATGGGGCTGGTGTTCTGCTACCTGCGCAGCCGCTCCGCGCACCTGCGTTCGATTGGCCGCCTCAGCGTGGTGCCGAGCATATTCAACATTAATGAACCGGTGATTTTTGGCACGCCGATTGTGATGAACCCGGTGTTCTTTATTCCTTTCCTGCTGGCGCCGATGGTCAATGCCGTGCTGGCATGGGCAGCGATGAAGTTTGATCTGATTGGCCGCGTGATTTCCGTGGTGCCGTGGACGGCGCCGGCGCCGGTTGGTGCGGCCTGGGCGCTGGGTTGGGATTTCCGTGCCGCCATTCTGGTGCTTGTCCTGGCCTGCGTTTCCGCCATTATCTATTTCCCGTTCTTCAAGGTGTACGAGAAGCAGCTGCTTCAGCAGGAAGCGGAAGAAGCACAGCGTAACGGGGAAGAGGAAAATCAGCAGATAGCGTAGGTAAAAGCAAAACGGCAACGCAGGTTGCCGTTTTTAGTGTTTGTTGCCTCTCCCCGTGGGTGAGGGCATCAGGCCGGGCCAAACTACTTAAGCGTGCAATCGCCGCACTGCTGCACGTCCGGCAGACGGTAGCGCTGACAGCAGGTACGACGCACCAGAAGTCCCTCACGCGGTACGACGGTGCGGTAAAGAGGGTTATCCCGTCCATCTGAAAGCTGTTTGGCAAAGAAACAGCTCTGACGCAGCGCATCCACTTTTTCGTCGCCGAGCAGCGGCTTCATCTCCGTCAAATACCAGTGGATAAGATATCCGGTATTACTCCAGATCAGTTTGCCGTTAATCTCTCCCGTCGCTTCCAGGGCATCCACCACCGGAACCAGCGCGCGCGTAATCAGCGATTCCATACGCGCCTGCGCAGACAGGTGCATTGCGCTGCGATCCTCATGCACGTCAATCCAGAAACAGGCGGCGCGCCCGGTCTCATGAAATTCGACGTGGAAATGCTCCGAAGAGAGATCGAGCATGGTTTCCTGGGTCAACAACGCCAGCATGATCGGCGGCACCATCAGCCCGATGTACCACTGAGCCCAGAGAGAAAGCAGCGGTTTGTTTTCCCGCGCAAGCGTAGGCTGATTACGGTAGATATGATCGGAATAGGTCGCCAGCAGAGAGCGCAGCTCGGCAGGACGTTGCCACTGGGACAGCGTCAGAGCATGATGCGGGGGCGCTTCATCCAGCTTGATAAAATCCAGCAGATGGGCGCGCGTAACGGCGATTTTTTCCCGAATGGCGTCCGCAAGCGTCGTCTCCCCGGCGGAGAGTGGAGCGCGCCAGAGCAGGGGCTCTACGATGTGTGCAGTACGAGTCGCCATAGTGTGGATTACAAATCTAAATGATAATGATTGCCAATCCTAACTATAGATAAAACCGAGCGCAAGAGATTTATCCTGGCTCTGTGAGGGGGGTCAGGCGGTATGCAGCTCTTCGCTCATCAGAATGCTGTTGCGTCCCATGTGCTTGGCTTCATAGAGGGCTTTATCGGCTTTCGCCAGCGCACCCTCAACGTCTTCACCTTCGTACATGGCAATGCCAATGCTGATGGTCACGTTAGTGGCGACGCTTTCGTTGAACATATGGGGGATTTTAAGATCGTAAACTTTCTGGCGTATGCGTTCTGCCGTCTGGCGTGCTTGCTCCAGCGGAATGTTACTCAACAGAACCATAAATTCTTCCCCGCCAAACCGGGCGACCACGTCGCGTGAACGCACGGCATCGCGGATCGCTGCCGAGACGCGGATCAACGCCTGATCGCCCATCATATGGCCGTAATGGTCGTTATAGGCTTTGAAATGGTCGATATCCATTAGCAGCACGAAGTGCTCGCCGCCGTCGGGCGTGGGGAGATTCTCCAGCCGGCTTTGCAGCCCGCGCCGGTTATACAAGCCGGTCAGCGGATCCATCATGCTGAGATCGGTCAAGGTTTCGCGCTCCTCCAGCAGCTCGGAGAGCAGCTCCTGAGCGAAACGGTCGTTGCGCCGCTGGATCACGTGATGAATGCCAATGGCGACCATAGGCAGCGCGAAGAAATAGGTCATTCTCAGCCAGTTTTCGGCGGGGCTTAACCACAGGCAGATAATAAACGCGGGTAATGAATGTAGCGTAAATGCTTTGATATTACTGGCAAACGCCAGAGCCCCTATAAAAAGCACCGTTAAAAGCGCCATCATTAAAAACGGCGCGCGATCGTGCGTGATAACTAAAAATTTAGAGACGATCTGCCAGGCCCATAAAAAGCCGAAAATCGCGGAAACCGCAGGAATATTTATTTTCCGCGCGCTGTTTTTCCAGTGCCAGATGAGTAAGCCGGTGCTGATAGTCAATACGGCAACCAGGGGCACCGATAACACGCGCACGGAATAGAGCGGGTTTGTTATCGAGAACAGCGCTGAGGCGGCATTCAGAAATAAAAATAAACGTAAAGATAACTGATATTTCTTGTTGACCAAAGACAGCCAGGATTGTGATGTCATATGCGTGCGTTTTTATTAAAACTCAATTAAAACAATGCGCCAGGCGTTATTTATTCGTTATGGATGCAAGGAAATTGAATTCTTATTATCAGAAAAACTTTATAGAAAGTTAACAGGTGTGCAATTTATCACCTTACACATTCTCTGTCATTATGGGAAAGCGAATGTAGAAGCAATTTGTGCCCGCGCATGCTGACAGGTGATAATTATTATCATATGATATTGGTTATCATTATCAGTGTGAGAGGATAAACCATGTTGAGCAAAGCGCTGGGAAGTGGGTGGGGGATTTTACTGCCTGGTGTCATCCTTGGCGGCCTGACGTTTGCCGATCTCTCCATTGACGTCTGGAAGGCGATCATTGTTTCAGGGCTGCTGGTGACGTCGGCGATGATCTGGCATAAACAGCTTCGGCATTACGTGCTGCTGCCGTCTTGCGTTGCGCTGGTCAGTGGAATACTGGTGATTTTGATGAGTCTGAAATAGCCGGGAAAACGAGAGGTACTGCCGGGAGGATGTAAGATAATTGGTGCGAGGGGGGGGACTTGAACCCCCACGTCCGTAAGGACACTAACACCTGAAGCTAGCGCGTCTACCAATTCCGCCACCTTCGCATACCATCGACACTGTAAAAGTATCGTAACCACGGAGGCGCATTCTAGATGTTTTCAGCTTTACGTCAACAGAAAATTGCGCACGTTGTTTTGATTGCTGCAAAAATGGGCGATGGCAGCGTCAGCCATCGCCGGACAAAGGCGGGGATTACTTTTTCGCCTGGCGCGTCATTACGGTGCGATACACCTTAAAGCGGCCCGTCTGGGCGATCACCTCGTGGAAGCCAAAGGTTTCATCCAGCACTTTCGGATAGGCCAGGAAGGCGTTCGCTACGATACGCAGCTCGCCGCCGCTGTTAAGGTGACGGGTTGCGCCACGGATCAGCGTTTGCGCCGCTTCAAGGCTGGTCTCCATCCCGTCGTGGAACGGCGGGTTAGAGATGATCATATCAAAGCGACCGGTTACGTCGGAGAAGACGTTGCTGGCAATAACGTCGCCTTCGATACCGTTCGCCGCAAGCGTGGCGCGGCTGGCTTCCACCGCCGGAGCGCTCACGTCACACAGGGTTAAACGCACCTTCGGCGAGTGGCTGGCGAGAACCGTTGACAGCACGCCCGCGCCACAGCCAACGTCCAGCACCTTGCCTTTGGTGTGCGGCGTCAGGGTGGACAGCAGCAGCTTGCTGCCCGTATCAAGCGCGTCACGGCTGAATACACCCGGCAGCGTTTTGATGGTGAGGCCGTCGAGCTGATACTCGTCCCAGAAGGTGTTGGCATCAAAGGTTGTCTGTTTTTCCAGACGGCCATGATACAGGCCGCAGCGACGGGCGCTGTCGATTTTCGTCAGCGGCGCGTAGGCTTCGAGCATCTGCTCTGCGCTACGCACTCCGCTGCGGTTCTCACCGACGACGAAAATATCGCAGCCGACCGGCAGCAGAGAAAGCAGGTTCATCAGCTGGAACTGGGCTTCCGGTTTGTTCTTCGGCCAGTAGTAAATGAACGTATCGCAGTCAGCAATATCGCTCTGCTCCGCCACCAGGCTAAAGCGCGCGCGCTCGCCCATCTGGCGGCTCAGTACCTGCCAGTGGTGATAGTACTGGGTGTGGGCACGGCTTTCAGCACAGTCGAAACGCGCGGGCAGGTCATCCTGCATATCTCCGGCAAACAGAATACGGCTTTCTTCGAAATCATCACTGTGACGCAGCAAGACTTCACTTGCCGGGGTAAATGCAGACATGAATTGTTCCTCAATAAACTCAGGCGGGGATTATAGTAGGTAGATGGCGCAGTTTCGACACATTTGCTATATTTGCGCGCCTGAGAGACAGGAGTTTTCGCTATGACATCCCGACGAGACTGGCAGTTGCAGCAGCTGGGCATCACCCAGTGGGCTTTGCGTCGCCCGACGGCGTTGCGGGGCGAAATAGCCATCTCCATCCCTGCGCATGTCCGCCTGGTGATGGTGGCAGACGCGCCGCCTGCCCTGAATGAACCCCTGATTGAAGATGTCCTTCGCAGCCTGAAGGTGACAAACGATCAGGTATTACAGCTGGCGCCCGAAAGCGTCGCGATGCTTCCTCCTGACAGCCGCTGTAACAGCTGGCGAATCGGGGCGGTGGATGAGCTACCCCTTGAAGGCAGCCAGATCAGCTCGCCAGCGCTGGACGAACTGAAAGCCAACCCAAAGGCGCGTAGCGCGCTATGGCAACAAATTTGCGAATATGAACACGATTTCTTCCCTCACGACGGCTGACCTGACCACCGCGTTCGCGATTGAAACCCGCGCCCATGCCTTTCCGTGGAGCGAAAAGACGTTTGCCAGCAATCAGGGCGAACGCTATTTAAATCTGCGCCTGGACGTGAACGGCACCCTGGCCGCGTTTGCCATTACGCAGGTTGTTCTGGACGAAGCGACGCTGTTTAATATCGCGGTCGATCCCGCTTTCCAGCGCCGCGGGCTGGGCAGAGAACTGCTTGAGCACCTCATTCATGAGCTGGAAACCCGTGACGTTTTCACTCTGTGGCTGGAGGTGCGCGCGTCTAATGTCGCCGCCATCGCACTTTATGAAAGCTTAGGCTTTAACGAGGCGACCATCCGCCGTAACTACTACCCCACCGCAAAGGGACGTGAAGACGCCATTATCATGGCTCTGCCGATTGGATAACGAAAATAAGGTTGTAACGATGAAATGGGACTGGATTTTCTTTGATGCCGACGAAACGCTGTTTACGTTTGACTCGTTCGGCGGCCTACAGCGGATGTTTCTCGATTATAGCGTGACCTTCACCGCTGAAGATTTTCAGGACTATCAGGCGGTGAATAAACCGCTGTGGGTGGACTACCAGAACGGAGCCATCACCGCGTTACAGCTTCAGCATCAGCGTTTTGACGCGTGGGCGGAGCGGTTAAAAGTCAGTCCAGGGGCGCTGAACGAGGCGTTCCTGAATGCGATGGCGGATATCTGCGCGCCGCTGCCCGGCGCCGTTTCCCTTTTGGATTCGCTGAAAGGAAAGGTGAAGCTTGGGATCATCACCAACGGTTTTACCGCGCTTCAGCAGATCCGCCTTGAGCGTACCGGCCTGCGCGATCATTTCGACGCGCTGGTGATCTCCGAGCAGGTGGGCGTACCGAAGCCGGATCCGCGTATTTTCGATTATGCGCTGGCGCAGGCTGGCAATCCTGACCGCGATCGCGTGCTAATGGTGGGCGATACCGCAGAATCTGATATTCTGGGGGGTATGAGATCGGGTCTGTCGACCGTCTGGCTGAACGCGCATGGTCGCGAGCTGCCGGAAGGCATCAAGCCGACCTGGACCGTCACGTCATTGAACGAACTGGAGCAGCTCCTGTGTAAACAATGATTGCCTGCCCCCTGTTGATGGGTAAAATAGCCGCATTTTTCGTATTCCATGATGCGCGGCCTGCTGCCGCGCCTACCTAAGAAGAATTGATTATGACGTTGTCTCCTTATCTGCAAGAGGTGGCCAAACGCCGCACTTTTGCCATTATCTCGCACCCGGATGCCGGTAAAACGACCATCACCGAGAAGGTGTTGCTGTTCGGACAGGCGATCCAGACCGCGGGTACCGTTAAAGGCCGTGGCTCCAGCCAGCATGCAAAATCTGACTGGATGGAGATGGAAAAGCAGCGTGGTATTTCGATTACCACCTCCGTGATGCAGTTCCCGTATCATGATTGCCTGGTGAACCTGCTGGACACCCCGGGGCACGAAGACTTCTCCGAAGATACCTATCGTACCCTGACGGCGGTGGACTGCTGCCTGATGGTGATCGACGCCGCGAAAGGTGTTGAAGATCGTACCCGCAAGCTGATGGAAGTGACCCGTCTGCGCGATACGCCGATCCTCACCTTTATGAACAAACTCGACCGTGACATCCGTGACCCGATGGAGCTGATGGATGAAGTGGAAAACGAGCTGAAGATCGCCTGCGCGCCCATCACCTGGCCGATTGGCTGCGGCAAGCTGTTCAAAGGGGTTTATCACCTCTATAAAGACGAAACCTACCTGTACCAGACCGGTAAGGGCCACACCATTCAGGAAGTCCGCATTGTAAAAGGTCTGGACAACCCGGAGCTGGACGCCGCCGTCGGTGAAGAGCTGGCCGCCCAGCTGCGCGATGAGCTGGAGCTGGTGCAAGGCGCCTCTCACGAGTTCGACAGAGAGCTGTTCCTGAGCGGCGAAATTACCCCGGTCTTCTTCGGTACCGCCCTCGGCAACTTCGGCGTTGACCATATGCTCGACGGTCTGGTTGAGTGGGCCCCGCAGCCGATGCCGCGTAAAACCGATACCCGTGAAGTCGAAGCGAAGGAAGAGAAGTTCTCCGGCTTCGTCTTTAAAATTCAGGCCAACATGGACCCGAAACACCGCGACCGCGTCGCCTTTATGCGCGTAGTGTCCGGTAAATACGAGAAGGGCATGAAGCTGCGTCAGGTGCGTATCGGCAAAGACGTGGTGATCTCCGACGCGCTGACCTTCATGGCGGGCGACCGTTCGCACGTGGAAGAAGCCTATCCGGGCGATATCATTGGTCTGCACAACCACGGGACCATTCAGATTGGCGATACCTTCACGCAGGGCGAGATGATGAAGTTCACCGGTATCCCGAACTTCGCGCCGGAACTGTTCCGCCGCATTCGCCTGCGCGATCCGCTGAAGCAGAAGCAGCTGCTGAAAGGCCTGGTTCAGCTTTCCGAAGAGGGGGCTGTACAGGTGTTCCGCCCAATCGCCAACAACGATCTGATCGTGGGCGCGGTGGGTGTGCTTCAGTTTGACGTGGTGGTTGCCCGTCTTAAGAGCGAGTACAACGTGGAAGCGATTTACGAATCGGTGAACGTGGCGACCGCGCGCTGGGTTGAGTGTTCAGACGTGAAGAAATTCGAAGAATTTAAGCGTAAGAACGAAGTTCAGCTGGCGCTGGATGGCGGCGATAATCTGACCTATATCGCCCCAACCATGGTGAACCTGAACCTGACGCAGGAACGTTATCCTAACGTTCAGTTCCGCAAAACGCGCGAGCATTAATTCCCTCTCAGAGCACGGCAGCCGCCGTGCTCTTCTTTAATTCCTGTGTTATTAAACCCTTGCGGAATGTTCTTAATTCAACGCAATTTTTCGCTATTCGTTCGTTTTTTCCCCAATTCTGAATGCACCCCCGTAATTGTGATCTATATTTAACTCAGTGTTTAGCACCGGGCATGGATGAATTAACTGTTCAATGCATGTCCACTGGTTCTCCATTTCGCCCGTGTGTTAATTCGCAATATATAAAACCAAGATTTAGGGAAGTATGTCGCCCAAATAACGGGCAAAACACAGGAATAAATCGATGAATATGACAAGACTGAAGATTTCTAAAACTCTGCTGGCTGTAACGTTGGGTAGTGTCCTGGTAAGCGGTTCTGCTCTGGCAGAAACCAGCACCATGGATAAAGCGCAAAATACCGCCAATACCGCAGGGGAAAAAATCGATAGCTCTATGAATAAAGTCGGTAATTTCATGGATGACAGCTCTATCACAGCAAAAGTGAAAGCCGCACTGGTGGATCATGAATCCATTAAGAGCACCGATATTTCTGTTAAAACCGACAACAAGGTTGTCACCCTGAGCGGTTTCGTTGAAAGCCAGACCCAGGCCGAAGAGGCCGTTAAAGTGGCCAAAGGCGTTGAGGGCGTAAGCTCCGTCAGCGACAAACTGCACGTACGTGACAGCAAAGAGTCTTCGGTGAAGGGTTATGCCGGAGATGCAGCAACTACCAGCGAAATCAAAGCTAAACTGTTAGCTGACGACATCGTGCCATCCCGTATGGTGAAAGTTGAAACCACCGATGGTGTGGTCCAGCTGTCCGGTACGGTTGAGAACCAGGCACAAAGCGATCGTGCTGAATCAATTGCGAAAGCGATTGATGGTGTGAAAAGCGTTAAAAACGATCTGAAAACGAAGTAAAGCAGCACCACTCGCCCGTCTGGCTTAAAGCTGCGGGCGAAATAAAAACGACTCTGGAAAAAACGCCGGTGAGTGGCCTGAGTGCTCACGTTTAGCGGCCGACATTAACTATGGTAAAGGAGAGGCTTATGTTTCGTTGGGGCATTATATTTCTGGTTATCGCGTTAATTGCCGCCGCATTGGGCTTTGGTGGACTGGCGGGTACCGCGGCATGGGCAGCGAAAATTGTCTTCGTCGTCGGTATTATTCTGTTCCTGGTGAGCCTGTTTACGGGTCGACGTCGCCCGTAGCAAACGCAATATTCATTAAACAAACTCAAGCCAGTCCTCGTGACTGGCTTTTTCTCGTTTGAGAACCGGCAGGGATCTGCGTTACTGTGTCTGAACATAATAATGAAAACAGGAAGGCAGAGGTGGGGCAGCGAATTCCCGTGACGATCGGCAATATTGCGCCGCTGACGTTAAAACCATTCCATGCAGGCCAGCTTGCGCTGGTCTGTGAAGGGGGCGGACAGCGCGGTATTTTCACAGCAGGCGTGCTGGACGAATTTATGCGCGCTGAGTTTAACCCGTTCGATCTCTATTTCGGCACTTCTGCCGGGGCGCAGAATCTCTCTGCCTACGTCTGTAACCAGCCCGGCTATGCGCGCAAAGTGATTATGCGCTACACCACCTCCAAAGCGTTCTTCAACCCGGTACGCTTCGTGCGCGGCGGGAACCTGATCGATCTCGACTGGCTGCTGGATGCCACCTCCAGCCAGATGCCGCTGGCCATGGATACCGCGTCACGACTGTTCGATACCGGAAAAGAGCTCTGGATGTGCGCCAGCCGCGGCGATGACTATTCGCCGGGTTACTTTTCGCCGCAGAAAGAGAACTGGCTGGATATCATCCGTGCCTCCAGCGCGATCCCCGGTTTCTACCGCACCGGCGCGCTGCTGGAGGGGATCAGCTATCTTGATGGCGGTATCAGCGACGCGGTACCGGTACAGGAGGCGGCGCGGCGCGGGGCGAACACCATTGTGGTGATCCGCACGGTGCCTTCGCAGATGTATTACACCCCACAGTGGTTTAAGCGTATGGAACGCTGGCTGGGCGACAGCAGCCTGCAACCGCTGGTAAATATCGCAAAGCAGCATGAAACGACCTACGGCGCGATGCAGCGCTTTATTGAAAAACCCCCGGGCAAGCTGCGCATCTTTGAAATTTATCCGCCTAAGCCGCTGCTGAGCATGGCGCTGGGCAGCCGACTGCCTGCGTTGCGTATGGACTACAAAACGGGGCGGCTGTGCGGACGTTACTTCCTGGCGACCGTCGGGAAAATGCTGGCCGAGCAACCGCCGCTTCATCGGCATAAAAGCATCATATTGCCGCCCGCCGTAGTGGCCAATGACGCGGTGGCGATGCCGCTGGTGGACGCGCCACAGGCCAACGATAGCCTACTCGATAATGAGGATCTGGCGTGACGCACTGCTTTATCGATACCCATTGCCACTTTGATTTCCCCCCGTTTAGCGGTGAGGAAGCCGCAAGTATCGCGCGCGCGGCTCAGGCCGGCGTGAGGGCCATTATTGTCCCGGCTATTGAGGCGGCGAGGTTTGAGAAAGTCCTGGAACTTGCCCGCGTTCACGATGCGCTGTACGCCGCGCTGGGTCTGCATCCGATCGTGATTGAGCACCATCTTGATGAACATATCGACAGGCTGGATGCCACGCTGCAAAACGCGGATAAGAAGCTGGTTGCCATCGGGGAGATCGGCCTCGATCTCTATCGTGAAGATCCGCAGTTTGAACGCCAGCAGACGATCCTGGATGCGCAGCTCCGGCTGGCAAAGCGCCACGATCTGCCGGTGATCCTCCACTCCAGACGTACCCATGACAAACTGGCGATGCACCTGAAGCGCATCGATTTGCCGCGCACGGGCGTGGTCCACGGTTTCGCCGGCAGCCTTCAGCAGGCGCAGCGTTTTATCGGGCTGGGCTATAAGATTGGCGTCGGCGGCACCATCACCTATCCGCGAGCCAGCAAAACCCGCGACGTGATGGCGCAACTCCCCCTGTCTTCGCTCCTGCTGGAAACGGATGCGCCTGACATGCCGCTGAATGGTTTTCAGGGCCAGCCCAACCGCCCGGAGCAGGCGGCGCGCGTTTTTGACGTGCTGTGTGAACTGCGTCAGGAACCTGAAGAGGTGATTGCCGGCGCGCTGCTGGAAAATACCCGCGCGGTCTTTGGCATCACGCTATAGATAAAGGGCCGGGCGGATCACCGTAATGTGCTGCTGTTCCAGCGCCCGCGCCAGCGGCTCGACGTCCTCCGGCGTGGCGCTCCGCCATTGTGCCGCCTCCCCGTAAACCCCATGGGCATGAAACGCGTTGATCCGCACCGGAACGTTCCCTAACGCGTGGATAAAAGCGGTCAGCGATGGCAGATGTTGCAGATAATCACACCGATCGGGGATCGCCAGCAGGCGCAGCTCCGTCAGGCGATGACGCTCGGCCAGCCAGCGTATGCTCTGCTTGATCAGCGAATTTTCGCGCCCGGTCAGAAAACGGTGATGCTCATTGCCCCAGGCTTTCAGATCCACCATCGCGCCGTCAAACACCGGTAACAGCTTTTGCCAGCCGGTTTCACTTAACAGGCCGTTGCTGTCTACCAGGCACGTCAGATGGCGCAGGGACGGATCGGCTTTGATCGCGGTGAACAGCGCCGCCACAAACGGCAGCTGTGTGGTGGCTTCACCCCCGCTGACGGTCACGCCCTCGATAAAAGGCGCGGACGTGCGGACCCGGGCGAGGATCTCCTCGACGCTGTAGCGCTGCGCCATCGGCGTCGCCTGCTGCGGACACAGGTGCAGACAGGTGTCGCACTGCTGACAGTGACTTTCCTGCCACCAGACGCGCCCGGCCTGAAGAGTCAGCGCGTCATGAGGGCAGTGAGGAACGCACTCGCCGCAGTCGTTGCAGCGCCCTATTGTCCACGGATTGTGGCAGGTTTTGCAGCGCAGGTTACAGCCCTGGAGGAACAGCGCCAGGCGACTGCCCGGCCCGTCCACGCAGGAGAAGGGGATGACCTGACTAACTAAAGCGCATCTGTTGTTCATGACTAATCACGCGCGGCTGACGTTCCAGAATACGGGTATTGCGCGCGGCCTCTTCACCCAGCCACGTGGTGTTCGTTCTCGAACCCGCTTCCCGGTATTTCTCCAGATCCGACAAGCGAACCATATAGCCGGTCACGCGCACCAGGTCGTTTCCCGCCACATTCGCGGTGAATTCACGCATACCGGCATTGAACGCCCCCAGGCACAGCTGCACCACCGCCTGAGGATTGCGTTTGACCGTCTCATCCAGGGTAAGAATATCGCTGATCCCTGAGTGATAGTGTTTATGGTGTGGCGCTACGGCGAGCAGGTGGCTGATGGGATCCGGCTCGTCACCGTACGGCAGACGCGCCCCCGGCGTGGTGCCCGAATCAGAACTGATCCCTGACTGCGCATGCAGCATTGCGCGATGCTGCCAGCCGTGTTTCACCGGCGTGTTTTCAACAAACGCCGCAAGCTGTTCACTGATGCGGTAGCCCAGCGCATTGGCCTGTTCGCTTTTACCGTACCGTCCCGCTATGCCTGCTTTCTCGCACAGTACGTTCACCGCTTCGGCCAGGCCGTACATACCAAACATCGGCACAAAACGATCGGCATCAATCAGCCCCTCTTTTACCAGGAAGCTATTCTCAAAGAAGCCGGACTGCTCATATAAAAAATCGCAGCGCGCGTCGATTATTGCGATTTGCTGCTGACAGTAGTGGGGCAGGGTACGGGTGAAAAAGTCTTCCGGGGAGTGGCTGTGCTCCGCAATCGCTTTCAGGTTAAGGCGCACCAGCGTGCTGCCGCCGCCTGCGAGCGGCAGGGAGTTGTAACAGCTCACCACGCCATAGCGACCTTTTGTGAAAATTTTATCATTCACCGGACCGTTGGAAATATGCGGCTTGCTGCACTCACAAATGTTTTTCGCCACGCTCAGCAGCAAATCGTCGGGGGTAACGTCCGGGTCGTAGATAAAGGTCAGATTCGGCGCAACCTGCTTCAGTTCAGCATCTGCGCGCAGAATGGCGCGGGTGACGGGCGTATCCGCCGGGCCGATATTAGCATGCATAAAGGCGTCTGGCAGGGTGCGGTCCAGATAGCGCCAGAAACGTTTTATTCGGCTAACGATTTCATCCTGTGTTAGAATTTTAACATAAGGACTGAGGATTTCATCAAGCTGGCCCAGATAGACCGGCATGGACGTGACGGACGGAACGTGGTGGTAAAGGATAGTGAGCAGCGAGAGGGCATCATCCAGATCGTTCGCCCCTTCCAGCTCCAGCCATTCTGAACCGTTAGCCAGGAATTTAGCGTAGTCCGGCAGCACGTAGCGCGGTTTGTAAGGCGCATGGCCTTCGAACATGTCGCAGATAAATCCCTCATCCAGCGCGGCGCGTGCCGCCTCTGGCAGAGCGGGATAGGGCAGATTGTTTTCCGCTTCCAGCGCCAGAAAATGACGTTTTTGTTCCGGGGTTAACACCGGGCTTGTCACAATGTGCTGGCATCGTTGTTGCAGGGCGTCGGGCATGTTCAACTTCCTTGAGGGTTCTGCGGATGGTGAACGAATTGTAGAAAGCCAGCCCGTTGGCGCTTTTGATCCGACAGGGGGTATCGCTGCTTTAGTCGGCGGTTGGTGCATGAAAGTTTGAAGAAGATCTCATTACAGTAATGCAAATTTGCACACAGTTTTCATTAACTGTGATGAATGTCGAAGTGTAGAGGCGGGTGAATGTTAGAATACTCACAGACCCGCAAGGTAAAATTGATACGGCACTGCCGTTGGAGAATGTTATGACCGATTTAACTGCAAGCAGCCTGCGCGCGTTGAAGCTGATGGACCTGACCACCCTGAACGATGACGACACCAATGAAAAAGTCATCGCCCTGTGCCATCAGGCGAAAACGCCAGTGGGTAACACCGCCGCCGTTTGTATCTACCCGCGCTTTATCCCGATTGCCCGCAAAACGCTGAAAGAGCAGGGCACGCCGGACGTGCGCATTGCAACCGTGACTAACTTCCCGCACGGCAATGACGACATTGAGATTGCGCTGGCGGAAACCCGCGCGGCGATTGCATACGGCGCAGACGAAGTTGACGTGGTCTTCCCGTACCGCGCGCTGATTGCCGGCAATGAGCTGGTTGGCTTTGACCTGGTGAAAGCCTGTAAAGACGCCTGTGCGGCGGCAAACGTGCTGCTGAAAGTGATCATCGAAACCGGCGAGCTGAAAGAAGAAGCGCTGATTCGTAAGGCGTCTGAAATCTCCATCAACGCTGGCGCAGATTTCATTAAAACCTCTACCGGTAAAGTGCCCGTCAACGCCACGCCGGAAAGCGCGCGCATCATGATGGAAGTCATTCGCGATATGGGCGTATCCAAAACCGTTGGCTTCAAACCTGCGGGCGGCGTACGTACCGCCGAAGACGCGCAGCAGTTCCTGGCAATTGCCGACGAGCTGTTTGGTGCCGACTGGGCGGATTCCCGTCACTACCGTTTCGGCGCGTCCAGCCTGCTGGCCAGCCTGCTGAAAGCGCTGGGTCACGGCGACGGTAAGAGCGCAAGCAGCTACTGATTGCCAGACAATGCCGGATGACGCTTCGCTTATCCGGCCTACAGGATCGCAGGGCGGGTAAGTGTACCCGCCACAACTCCCCCGATTCCGCATGGAGGTTACCGTGTTTCTCGCACAAGAAATTATTCGTAAAAAACGTGATGGTCTTGCTTTAAGCGACGAAGAGATCCGCTTCTTCATCAACGGCATTCGTGACAACACCGTCTCAGAAGGGCAGATTGCTGCCCTGGCGATGACCATTTTCTTCCACGATATGTCGATGCCTGAGCGCGTGTCGCTGACCATGGCGATGCGAGATTCAGGAACCGTTCTGGACTGGAAAAGCCTTAACCTTAACGGCCCGATTGTGGACAAACACTCCACCGGCGGCGTGGGTGATGTGACTTCGCTGATGCTCGGCCCTATGGTGGCAGCCTGCGGCGGTTACGTTCCCATGATCTCCGGGCGCGGCCTGGGCCACACCGGCGGTACGCTCGACAAACTGGAAGCCATTCCGGGCTTCGATATCTTCCCGGATGACAATCGCTTCCGCGAGATTATTAAAGACGTTGGCGTGGCGATTATCGGCCAGACCAGCTCTCTTGCGCCGGCAGACAAGCGTTTTTACGCGACGCGCGATATTACCGCCACCGTAGACTCCATCCCGCTGATCACCGCCTCTATCCTTGCCAAAAAACTGGCGGAAGGGCTGGACGCGCTGGTGATGGACGTGAAGGTGGGCAGCGGCGCGTTTATGCCGACCTATGAACTCTCTGCTCAGCTTGCCGAAGCGATCGTTGGCGTCTCCAACGGCGCAGGCGTGCGCACCACCGCGCTGCTGACGGACATGAACCAGGTGCTGGCCTCCAGCGCCGGTAACGCGGTTGAAGTGCGCGAGGCCGTGCAGTTCCTGACGGGTGAATACCGCAACCCGCGCCTGTTCGACGTCACCATGGCGCTGTGCGTGGAGATGCTGATTTCCGGCAAGCTGGCCAAAGACGACACGGAAGCCCGCGCGAAGCTTCAGGCGGTGCTGGACAACGGCAAAGCGGCGGAGATCTTTGGCCGTATGGTGGCGGCGCAGAAAGGCCCGACCGACTTCGTGGAAAACTATGCGAAATACCTGCCAACCGCGATGCTCAGCAAGGCGGTCTACGCGGACAGCGAAGGTTTTGTCTCCGCCATGGACACCCGCGCGCTCGGCATGGCTGTCGTGTCTATGGGCGGCGGTCGTCGTCAGGCATCGGACACCATTGATTACAGCGTCGGCTTTACCGATATGGCCCGTCTGGGCGACAGCGTTGATGGTCAACGTCCGCTGGCGGTGATCCACGCGAAGGACGAAGCTAGCTGGCAGGACGCGGCGAAAGCGGTGAAAGCGGCAATATCTCTTGACGATAAAGCACCGGAAACCACACCGACAGTCTATCGTCGTATCACTGAATAGCGGTATACTGATCTGATCGCATTTTTATGAAGCACTAAGTACGGAGAACAATTATGAAACGTGCATTTATTATGGTGCTGGACTCATTCGGCATCGGCGCAACCGAAGATGCAGAACGTTTTGGTGACGTGGGTTCCGATACCCTGGGTCACATCGCGGAAGCCTGTGCAAAAGGCGAAGCGGATAACGGTCGTAAAGGCCCTCTGAACCTGCCAAATCTGACCCGCCTCGGGCTGGTAAAAGCGCATGAAGGCTCTACCGGTAAAATCGCAGCCGGTATGGACGGTAACGCGGAAGTCGTGGGCGCCTACGCCTGGGCGCACGAGCTCTCTTCCGGGAAAGATACCCCGTCCGGCCACTGGGAAATCGCCGGTGTGCCGGTGCTGTTCGACTGGGGCTACTTCTCCGATCACGAGAACAGCTTCCCGCAGGAGCTGCTCGATAAGCTGGTGAAGCGCGCCAACCTGCCGGGCTACCTCGGTAACTGCCACTCTTCCGGCACCGTGATTCTGGATCAGCTCGGCGAAGAGCACATGAAAACCGGCAAGCCGATTTTCTACACCTCTGCTGACTCCGTGTTCCAGATTGCCTGCCACGAAGAGACGTTTGGCCTGGATAAACTCTATGAACTGTGCGAAATCGCCCGTGAAGAGCTGACCGAAGGCGGCTACAACATTGGCCGCGTGATCGCACGTCCGTTTATCGGCGACAAAGCGGGTAACTTCCAGCGTACCGGTAACCGTCACGACCTGGCCGTTGAGCCACCGGCACCTACCGTGCTGCAAAAGCTCGTTGACGAGAAAGGCGGTCAGGTTGTTTCCGTGGGTAAAATCGCGGACATTTACGCCAACTGCGGCATTACCAAAAAGGTCAAAGCGACCGGTCTGGATGCGCTGTTCGACGCCACCATCAAAGAGATGAAAGAAGCGGGCGATAAGACCATTGTCTTCACCAACTTCGTGGACTTCGACTCCTCCTGGGGCCACCGTCGCGATGTAGCAGGTTACGCGGCAGGGCTGGAGCTGTTTGACCGCCGTCTGCCAGAGCTGATGGAGCTGGTGGGGGAAGATGATATTCTGATCCTGACCGCCGACCACGGCTGTGACCCAACCTGGACCGGTACCGACCACACCCGCGAGCACATTCCGGTGCTGGTGTACGGCCCGAAAGTAAAACCGGGTTCGCTGGGGCACCGTGAAACCTTCGCGGACATCGGCCAGACGATTGCGAAATACTTTGGTACGTCTGACATGGAATATGGCAAGGCTATGTTCTGATGTCATTGCCGGGTGGCGGCTGCGCCTTACCCGGCCTACAAAACCGTAGGCCCGGTAAGCGAAGCGCCACCGGGCAAAAAAACAAATGAAAAGGAACTGAAGATGGCAACTCCTCACATTAATGCAGAAATGGGTGATTTCGCTGACGTCGTATTGATGCCTGGCGACCCGCTGCGCGCGAAGCACATTGCAGAAACTTTCCTCGAAGACGTGCGTGAAGTGAACAACGTGCGCGGCATGCTGGGCTTCACCGGTACCTATAAAGGCCGCAAGATCTCCGTTATGGGCCACGGTATGGGTATCCCGTCCTGCTCCATCTACACCAAAGAGCTGATCACCGATTTCGGCGTGAAGAAAATCATCCGCGTTGGCTCCTGCGGTGCGGTGCGTATGGACGTTAAGCTGCGTGACGTGGTGATCGGCATGGGCGCGTGTACCGACTCTAAAGTTAACCGCATCCGCTTTAAGGATCACGATTTTGCGGCAATCGCCGACTTCGACATGGTGCGTAACGCGGTTGACGCGGCAAAAGCACTGGGCGTTGACGCGCGCGTGGGCAACCTGTTCTCTGCCGATCTGTTCTACTCGCCAGAAGGCGACATGTTCGACGTGATGGAAAAATACGGCATCCTGGGCGTAGAAATGGAAGCGGCCGGTATCTACGGCGTGGCGGCTGAGTTTGGTGCGAAAGCGCTGACCATCTGCACCGTGTCTGACCACATCCGTACCCACGAGCAGACCACCGCTGCCGAGCGTCAGACCACCTTCAACGACATGATCAAAATCGCGCTGGAATCCGTTCTGCTGGGCGATAAAGAGTAAGAGCTGTTGTGCCGGGTGGCGGCTTCGCCTGACCCGGCCTACGGTTTTCCAGGCCCGCTAAGCGCAGCGCCAGCGGGCTTTTTTACTAGCGTACTGCCTGCGCAATCCACGCCGATAAGTCCCGCAACTCTTGTTCCTGTTCCGGAAAATCAACAAGTAACGCGTCACACTCCTGTTGCAGCATATCCGCCCGATACAAACAGCCCTGCAACCGTGCCGCCAGCGCCTCCAGCGGAGCCGGGTTCAGGCTATCGGTAAACACCTGCGTACGGGTGATATGGCCTTTTTCCACGTCAAAGTGCAGCTCGACGCCGCCCCAGGTGAAGCGCTCGTCCAGCAGGTGTGAAAACGCCGGTGCCTGGCCGAAGTTCCACTCCCAGCTGCTCTGGCGGGCAAAGGTTTCAGCGAAGTTGGGCAGGTCGGGGGTCTTATCGGGGGAGATCACTTCCGCCTCCACGCGCTCGCCGTAATGCTCAAAGAAGGCTTCACGGATCGCATCGCAAATTTGCTCGTGAGTAATGCCCGGCAGCAGTTCCACCAGATTCGTCACGCGACCGCGTACGGAGGTGATCCCTTTCGCCTGGAGCTTTTTCTTGTCCGGGTTGAGGTAGTTCGCCAGACGGCTCAGGTCGGCGTTCAGCAGGAGGGTACCGTGGTGGAATCCGCGATCCAGGGTCTCGCGGTAGGCGGAGCCTGACACTTTCCGGTCGCCCTCGGGCGTTTTCACGACCAGATCGTTACGTCCGGAGGCTTCGGCCTTCACGCCGAGCGCATTGAGCGCGTTGAGGACAATGGTGGTCGAGATGGTTTTATCGTATTCAGGCTTGCCCGCCATAAAGGTAAAGCAGGTATTGCCCAGATCGTGAAACACCGCGCCGCCGCCGCTGCTGCGGCGCGCAAGGCGGACGTTGTCCTCTTCCATACGGCGGGTGTTACACTCTTTCCACGGGTTTTGCGCGCGGCCAATGACGACCGTATCGGCGTTGCGCCAGAGAAACAGCACGCGCTGAGTGGCGGGCATCTGGCGGAAGATGCACTCTTCCACCGCGAGATTAAACCAGGGATCGTAAGAGTCAGAGATAAGCAGGCGTAACGTCGTCATGGCAGAGTTCCTTTTCCGAATCATCTGCCTACTTTATCACTATTCTTTCTTCTCGCTCTCTTCCTCTTCGGGAACCGGCTTGCTGGCGGTTAGCAGGAACGGCGACTGCTGCCAGCGGGTTCGTTTGCCTTGCAGCAGCGTACGCGCCAGTACCACGCCAATCGCCAGCGAGAGGAGCAGCATCAGGCGCAAAATATTGGTGGTGTTATCCACCTGTTTGGCTTCGGTTGGCAGGGTGTGGGTATCGAGCGTCAGGCGTAAATAGCCGAGTGGACCATTTTTGCCCTCAATAGGTTCGACGATTTGCTGACTGAAATAACCGCCGGCTTTTTTGCCGTCCAGCGCCAGCCTGTCGCGCACGTCGACATGCTCACCCGCGCGGGCAATCAGGTCGCCCTGTTCATCGTACACGCCCGCATCCAGAATGCGGCTGTTTTCCGTGAGCTGGCGCAATACCTGGGCTATCCGCTTGTCGTCCGGCGTTTCGGTGCGCATAGACGGCGCGACGTTAAGCGTCACCTGGCGCGCCAGCGTGCGGGCCAGCTCTTCAAACTGCGGGTTACGTTGCCGTTGGTGATTCTGGCTAAACCAGGATGCCCCCTGCATCAGCGCCACTAACAGGGCGAGACAGATCAGGACAATCACGGCGCGATGAAGCCGGAATTTCAGTTTTGCGCGAGCCATATTCCACCTGCTGAAAATTTACGGCTTAATGTTGCCAGAAGTGATGGTTACAGGGTAGCCTCATGCGTTATTTTCCCTCGGGAACCTTCCGGCGCGAACGAAATTACAGGAGCTTCAATGCCGAACATTACCTGGTGCGACCTGCCAACGGATGTCTCTTTATGGCCAGGATTGCCGCTCTCGTTAAGTGGCGATGAGGTGATGCCTCTCGATTACCACGCTGGCCGTAGCGGCTGGCTGCTGTACGGACGCGGCCTGGATAAGCAACGCCTGACCCAGTATCAAACCAAACTGGGCGCAGCGATGGTCATTGTTGCGGCCTGGTGCGTGGAAGATTATCAGGTCATTCGCCTCGCGGGTTCCCTGACGCAGCGCGCCACGCGCCTGGCGCACGATGCCGGGCTGGATGTTGCCCCGCTCGGCAAGATCCCGCACCTGAAAACGCCGGGCCTGCTGGTGATGGACATGGACTCTACCGCCATTCAGATCGAATGTATCGACGAGATCGCTAAACTGGCGGGCAGCGGCGAGCTGGTGGCGAACGTCACCGAGCGCGCGATGCGCGGCGAGCTGGATTTCACCGCCAGCCTGAGACAACGCGTGGCGACCCTGAAGGGAGCCGATGCGAACATTTTGCGTCAGGTGCGCGATGAACTGCCCCTGATGCCGGGGCTGACGCAGCTGGTGCTCAAGCTGGAGACGCTCGGCTGGAAAGTGGCGATTGCCTCCGGCGGGTTCACCTTCTTTGCCGATTACCTGCGTGACAAGCTGCGTCTGACCACCGTGGTGGCAAACGAGCTGGAGATCATGGACGGCAAGCTGACCGGACAGGTCATCGGCGACATCGTGGATGCGCAGTACAAAGCCAGTACGCTGACGCGTCTGGCGGAAAAATATGACGTTCCGGTCGAGCAGACCGTCGCCATCGGCGATGGCGCGAACGATCTGCCGATGATCAAAGCTGCCGGTCTGGGTATTGCCTACCACGCCAAGCCAAAAGTGAATGAAAAGACGGAAGTCACTATCCGTCACGCTGACCTGATGGGGGTGTTCTGCATTCTCTCCGGCAGCATCAACCAGAAATAACGGTCTGCGCTGTAGGCCGGTAAGCGTAAGCGCCACCCGGCACGCAGGCCGCACAGAAATAACGAGGTAAACCGTGGCGAAAGCTCCAAAACGCGCATTTGTCTGTAATGAATGTGGTGCGGATTATCCGCGCTGGCAGGGGCAATGCAGCGCCTGTCATGCCTGGAACACCATCACCGAAGTGCGTGGTGTGGCGGCTTCGCCGAGCGTGGCCCGCAATGAACGGCTGAGCGGCTATGCGGGCAATGCAGGCGTGTCGAAGGTACAAAAACTTTCGGATATCAGCCTTGAGGCGCTGCCGCGCTTCTCAACCGGATTCAAAGAATTTGACCGCGTGCTCGGCGGCGGCGTGGTGCCGGGCAGCGCGATTCTGATCGGCGGTAACCCGGGCGCGGGCAAATCGACCCTGCTGCTGCAAACGCTCTGCAAGCTCGCCGAACAGATGAAAACCCTGTACGTGACGGGTGAAGAATCCCTCCAGCAGGTGGCGATGCGCGCTCACCGTCTCGGCCTGCCGACCGGTAACCTGAATATGCTGTCGGAAACCAGCATCGAGCAAATCTGCATGATCGCCGAAGAAGAGCAGCCGAAGCTGATGGTGATCGACTCCATCCAGGTGATGCACATGGCGGACATTCAGTCCTCGCCGGGCAGCGTGGCGCAGGTGCGTGAAACGGCTGCGTATTTAACGCGCTTTGCCAAAACGCGCGGCGTGGCGATTGTGATGGTCGGCCACGTCACCAAAGACGGCTCGCTGGCGGGGCCGAAGGTGCTGGAGCACTGTATCGACTGCTCGGTGATGCTCGACGGCGATGCGGACTCCCGCTTCCGTACCCTGCGCAGCCACAAAAACCGCTTCGGCGCGGTGAATGAGCTGGGCGTTTTTGCCATGACCGAGCAGGGGCTTCGCGAAGTCAGCAACCCGTCGGCCATCTTCCTGAGCCGTGGCGACGAGATTACGTCCGGGAGTTCGGTGATGGTGCTGTGGGAGGGGACGCGTCCGCTGCTCGTCGAAATTCAGGCGCTGGTGGATCACTCGATGATGGGCAACCCACGGCGCGTGGCGGTCGGTCTGGAACAGAACCGCCTGGCGATCCTGCTGGCGGTGCTGCACCGTCACGGCGGTCTGCAAATGGCGGATCAGGATGTGTTCGTCAACGTGGTGGGTGGCGTGAAGGTGACCGAAACCAGCGCGGACCTGGCGCTGCTGCTGGCGATGGTCTCCAGCCTGCGCGACAGGCCGCTGCCGCAGGATCTGGTGGTGTTTGGCGAAGTGGGGCTGGCGGGCGAAATCCGCCCGGTGCCGAGCGGACAGGAGCGTATCTCCGAAGCGGCAAAACATGGCTTCCGCCGCGCGATTGTTCCGGCCGCCAACGTGCCGAAAAAAATCCCGGAAGGGATGCAGGTTTTTGGCGTTAAAAAACTCGCAGATGCGTTAAATGTCTTTGACGACTTATAATTACGTATTCGATTTTGCAGGAGGCACCGTAATTTATGTCATCATTTGACTACATCAAGACCGCGATCCGCCAGAAGGGCTGCACGTTGCAGCAGGTGGCGGACGCCAGCGGCATGACCAAGGGCTACCTGAGCCAACTGCTGAACGCCAAAATCAAAAGCCCCAGCGCGCAGAAGCTTGAAGCGCTGCACCGTTTTCTGGGGCTTGAATTTCCGCGGATGCAAAAGAATATAGGCGTGGTGTTCGGCAAGTTCTACCCGCTGCATACCGGGCACATCTATCTGATCCAGCGCGCCTGTAGCCAGGTCGACGAGCTGCATATCATCATGGGTTACGACGAAACCCGCGATCGCCAGCTGTTTGAAGACAGCGCCATGTCGCAGCAGCCCACGGTGCCGGACCGCCTGCGCTGGCTGCTTCAGACGTTTAAGTATCAGAAAAATATTCGCATTCATGCCTTTAATGAAGAGGGCATGGAGCCGTATCCGCACGGTTGGGACGTGTGGAGCAACGGCGTCAAAGCGTTTATGGAAGAGAAGGGCATTACGCCTAACTGGATCTACACCTCTGAAGAGTCCGACGCGCCGCAGTTCCGCGAGCATCTGGGCATCGAGACGGTGCTGATCGATCCTAAACGCACCTTTATGAACATCAGCGGGGCGCAGATCCGCGAGAACCCGTTCCGTTACTGGGACTACATCCCGACCGAGGTGAAGCCGTTCTTCGTGCGTACGGTGGCGATCCTTGGCGGCGAGTCGAGCGGCAAATCGACGCTGGTCAATAAGCTGGCGAATATCTTCAACACCACCAGCGCGTGGGAGTATGGCCGCGATTATGTCTTCTCACACCTCGGCGGTGACGAGATGGCATTGCAGTATTCCGACTACGATAAAATTGCGCTGGGACACGCCCAGTACATTGATTTTGCGGTGAAATATGCCAACAAAGTCGCGTTTATTGATACTGATTTCGTCACCACGCAGGCGTTCTGTAAAAAGTACGAAGGACGCGAGCACCCGTTTGTGCAGGCGCTGATTGACGAATATCGCTTTGACCTGGTGATCCTGCTGGAAAACAACACGCCGTGGGTGGCCGACGGCATGCGCAGCCTGGGCAGCTCGGTAGACAGGCGCGAGTTCCAGACCATGCTGGTTGAGATGCTTAACGAGAACAACGTTGATTTTGTGCATGTTGAAGAGTCGGACTACGACACCCGTTTCCTGCGCTGCGTCGAGCTGGTGAAAGAGATGATGGGGGAGCAGGGTTAGGGTGAGGGGAATTATCCACTCAGAACTCAACCACTACTTCCCCACGCATATACCCCTGCGGCGCAATCATTTCACTGACCTGTGCTCCTCGATGAAATGCGTCTTGTTGAGGCTAGTCTGGTAAGGGGTCAGCTGCGTGATAAGATGGACAATCCAGAGCTCACCGTTCGCACGGGATGAACAATCATGTTTAAACAGCTTCAGGATATGGCGCTGTTTGCGCTTGTGGCAGAAATGGGCAGCTTTACCGCGGCGGCGCTGAAAGCTGAGCTGCCGAAATCCAGCGTCAGCCAGCGCATCAGCCAGCTTGAACAGCAGGTGGGGATCCGTCTGCTGAATCGCACCACGCGCAGGATCAGCCTGACGTTCGCGGGCGAGCACTATCTGGTGCACTGTCGCGAGATGCTGGCGGCCAGCGAGCGGGCGGAGTATGCCATTCAGCGCCTGCGCGAAAACCCCAGCGGACGGCTGCGTATTACGTGTCCGGCGGGGATTGGCGCGACCCTGCTGGCGCATATGAATGCCGAGTTCCAGCTTCGCTATCCTGACGTTTCGCTCGATGTCTCAATTTCAGATGATGTCCTCGATCTTGTGGAGTCGGGTTTCGACGTTGCCCTGCGAACCGGGAAACCTCAGGACTCTTCCCTTATCGGCCGCATGATAGGGCATTGTCCACGCTACATGCTGGCATCGCCCGACTATCTGGCGCGCCGGGAGCCGTTAACCCATCCCCGACAGCTGGTGGATCACCGTTGTATTACCCATAAATCCTGGGCTGAGTGGTTGTTGCAGAGCGAGAGCGAGGATTATCGCTTTCTGCCGGATAACGCCCATCTGACGGATAACCTGGTGTACGCCCGCGAGTGCGCGATTGCCGGGGCGGGGATCACGCTGTTACCCGCATTCCTGCTGGAAGACAAAATCGAAAGGGGCGCGCTGGTGAAAGTGCTGCCGGAGTGGAGCGTTGAGGGAAACGATCTGTGGCTGGCCTATCCGAGCCGTAAGCTCAATTCGCCCGCGCTGATGAGCTATATCGAGTTTGCGATGCAGTTTGACGAGGTGAAGCGGTATTACGTGGGCAAATAAAAAAGCCGGGTGGCGGCTTCGCCTTACCCGGCCTACAAACAGAGCAGAACCGTAGGCCGGGTAAGCGTGAGCGCCACCCGGCTTTTTTGGGCACTTACTTAGCAATACGCTTGTACTTAATACGCTTCGGCTCCAGCGCGTCAGCGCCCAGCGTGCGTTTCTTGTACTCTTCGTATTCGGTGAAGTTACCTTCGAAGAACTCCACTTTACCTTCGTCCTGGTAGTCCAGGATGTGGGTCGCGATACGGTCAAGGAACCAGCGGTCGTGCGAGATAACCATAGCGCAGCCCGGGAACTCCAGCAGGGCGTTTTCCAGCGCGCGCAGGGTTTCGATGTCCAGGTCGTTGGTCGGTTCATCGAGCAGCAGAACGTTGCCGCCAACCTGAAGCAGTTTCGCCAGGTGCAGACGACCACGCTCACCGCCGGACAGCTCGCCCACGCGTTTGCCCTGGTCGGTGCCCTTGAAGTTAAAGCGGCCAACATAGGCGCGGCTTGGCATCTCGGTATTGCCGATACGCATGATATCCAGCCCGCCGGACACTTCTTCCCACACGGTTTTGCTGTTGTCCATCGCGTCGCGGAACTGGTCAACGGATGCCAGCTTCACGGTCTCACCCAGGGTGATAGAGCCGCTGTCAGGCTGCTCCTGACCGGACATCATACGGAACAGGGTCGATTTACCCGCGCCGTTCGGACCGATAATGCCCACGATCGCACCTTTCGGTACGGAGAAGGTCAGATCGTCGATCAGCAGGCGGTCGCCGTATGACTTACGCAGGTTGGTCACTTCAACCACTTTATCCCCCAGACGTGCTCCAGGCGGGATAAACAGTTCGTTGGTTTCGTTACGCTTCTGGTATTCGGTGTTGTTCAGCTCTTCGAAGCGCGCCAGACGGGCTTTGCCCTTGGACTGACGGCCTTTCGCGCCCTGACGAACCCACTCCAGCTCTTTCTCAATAGACTTACGGCGCGCCGCTTCCTGAGAAGCTTCCTGCGCCAGACGCTGATCTTTCTGCTCCAGCCAGGAGGAGTAGTTGCCTTCCCACGGAATCCCTTCACCGCGGTCCAGCTCCAGGATCCAGCCTGCCACGTTGTCGAGGAAGTAACGGTCGTGGGTAATGGCCACTACGGTACCTTCGAAGTCGTGCAGGAAGCGCTCCAGCCAGGCCACGGATTCCGCATCCAGGTGGTTGGTTGGTTCGTCGAGCAGCAGCATGTCTGGTTTTTCCAGCAGCAGGCGGCACAGCGCCACGCGGCGGCGCTCACCACCGGAGAGATTCGCGATTTTTGCATCCCAGTCCGGCAGACGAAGGGCATCGGCCGCGCGCTCCAGCTGCACGTTCAGGTTGTGACCGTCGTGTGCCTGGATGATCTCTTCATATTTGCCCTGCTGAGCGGCCAGTTTGTCGAAGTCCGCATCCGGCTCGGCGTATTTGGCATACACTTCATCCAGACCTTTCAGCGCGTTAACCACCTCGGACACCGCTTCTTCAACGGATTCACGTACGGTGTGCTCCGGGTTCAGCTGAGGTTCCTGCGGCAGGTAGCCGATCTTGATGCCAGGCTGCGGACGGGCTTCACCTTCGATGTCTGTATCGATGCCGGCCATGATGCGCAGCAGGGTGGACTTACCGGCACCGTTGAGACCCAGAACACCAATTTTTGCGCCCGGGAAGAAGCTCAGCGAGATATTTTTAAGAATATGACGTTTCGGCGGGACAACTTTGCCGACACGATGCATGGTATAAACGAATTGAGCCACGTTGGACTTCGCCTCTTTTATCGTGATGAGAATGAATTTCAGCCTCGAAGTGTAGCCTTTTTCACGCCCTAATCCCAGCCAGGAACGTCGGGAGTGTTAAAACGCGCAAGAAAGGTAAAAAAGTGTCCACGACGTGGCGCGTTGTGGGATGCCTGGTTAGCATAAGTTGAGGTAACTTTGACGTGGCAAGACGCTGCAACTAACGAAAAACAATGAGGAAGAGCTTGTGGAAAAAGCCAAACGGGTGGTCTGGCGTCTGCTGGCTGCCAGCGTATGCGTAATGGCGGTAAGCCAGGCGGTGCATGCCGATTCACTGGATGAACAACGTAACCGCTATGCCCAGATTAAACAGGCATGGGACAACAAGCAGATGGATACCGTGCAGGCGCTGATGCCGACGCTGAAGGATTATCCGCTGTATCCGTACCTTGAGTATCGCCAGATCACGGACGATCTTATGAATCAACCGACCGTCACCGTGAATAACTTCATTCAGGCGAACCCGACCCTGCCGCCTGCGCGCACCTTAAAGTCCCGGTTCGTGAACGAGCTGGCCCGTCGTGAAGACTGGCGCGGCCTGCTGGCCTTCAGCCCGGATAAACCAGGTGCTACGGAAGCGCAGTGTAATTACTATTATGCGAAATGGGCGACCGGCCAGCAGGAGGAAGCCTGGGCCGGGGCGAAAGATCTGTGGTTGACGGGCAAAAGCCAGCCAAACGCCTGTGACCCGCTTTTCAGCGCCTGGCGCGCCTCGGGCAAGCAGGATCCGCTCGCTTACCTGGAACGTATTCGCCTGGCAATGAAGGCCGGAAACACCCGGCTGGTCAACGTGCTGGCGGGCCAGATGCCAGCGGATTATCAGACCATTGCGTCTGCCGTTATCGGTCTGGCAAACGATCCCAACACCGTGCTGACGTTTGCGCGTACCACCGGCGCGACCGATTTTACCCGTCAAATGGCGGCGGTGGCCTTTGCCAGCGTGGCGCGTGACGATGTGGAAAACGCGCGGCTGATGATCCCGCAGCTGGTGCAGGCCCAGCAGCTTAATGACGATCAAACCCAGGAGCTGCGCGACATTGTGGCGTGGCGACTGATGGGCACGGATGTCACCGACGAACAGGCGCGCTGGCGTGACGATGCGGTGATGCGTTCAAACTCCGTTTCGCTGGTGGAGCGCCGCGTGCGCATGGCGCTGGGCACGGGCGACCGCCGCGGCCTCAATACCTGGCTGGCGCGTCTGCCGATGGATGCCAAAGAGAAAGATGAGTGGCGTTACTGGCAGGCGGACCTGCTGCTGGAGCGTGGCCGTGAAGACGAAGCCAAAGCGATCCTCCACTCCCTGATGCAGCAGCGCGGCTTCTACCCGATGGCGGCGGCACAGCGTCTGGGTGAGGAGTACACGCTTAAAATCGACAAAGCGCCCGCCAACGCGAACCCGGCGCTGACCCAGGGGCCAGAAATGGCCCGCGTGCGCGAGCTGATGTACTGGAATCTGGATAATACCGCGCGCAGCGAGTGGGCCAATCTGGTGACCAGCCGTACCGTCGATGAGAAGGCGCAGCTTGCCCGCTACGCGTTTGATAATCGCTGGTGGGATCTGAGCGTACAGGCGACGATCGCCGGCAAGCTGTGGGATCATCTCGAGGAGCGTTTCCCGCTGGCGTACAACGATCTCTTTGAGCGCTACACCCGCGACAAAGATATCCCGCAGAGCTACGCGATGGCGATCGCACGCCAGGAGAGCGCCTGGAACCCGAAAGTGCGTTCTCCGGTGGGGGCCAGCGGCCTGATGCAGATTATGCCGGGCACCGCGACGCACACGGTGAAGATGTTTAATATCCCGGGATACAGCAGCCCGTCCCAGCTGCTGGATCCGGATACCAACATCAACATCGGTACCAGCTACTTGCAGTATGTCTATCAGCAGTTCGGTAATAACCGCATCTTCGCGTCAGCGGCGTACAACGCAGGGCCTGGGCGCGTGCGGACGTGGCTCGGCAACAGCGCAGGGCGACTCGACGCCGTGGCGTTCGTTGAAAGCATTCCGTTCTCGGAAACGCGCGGATACGTGAAGAACGTGCTGGCGTATGACGCCTACTATCGGCACTTCATGGGGGAGAAAGATGCCCTGATGAGCGATGCCGAGTGGCAGAGACGTTACTGATCGGCGTGGGTTGTGTTATGCTGTACTCGTTAATGAGTACAAGAGGCAGCATAACATGACCCAGCATTCCCCGTATTCCTCGGCCATGGCCGAACAGCGTCATCAGGAGTGGCTTCGTTTTGTGGAGCTGCTTCGACAGTCTTACGAGCAGGATTTGCACCTACCCCTCATGCAGCTGATGCTTACGCCGGACGAGCGTGAGGCGCTGGGCACGCGCGTGCGGATTATTGAAGAGCTATTACGCGGTGAGATGAGCCAGCGCGAGCTGAAAAACGAACTGGGCGCGGGCATCGCGACGATCACCCGTGGATCGAACAGCCTGAAGTCTGCGCCGGTTGAGCTGCGCCAGTGGCTGGAAGCGGTATTGCTGAAAAACGCCGGATGACGGCTTCACCTTATCCGGCCTACAAACTTAACGATAAATCGCGTTATGAAACGGGCTCAGCGCCAGGATCACCGCCTGGTGATAAACGCTCGAACGGGTGAGCTTGCCGGCGGTAAAGACGCCAATCGCCCCTTCTTTACGTCCAATCTCATCAATACCGGTGTACTGTGACATCACCGGCCCGAGCGCTTCACCTGCGCGGACTTTTTCCAGAATGACCTCCGGCAGCGGCAGGGTGGCTGAACGCGCTTCGCCGCGCTGCTCGCGGCTTTCGATGACAACCCAGCTAAAGGTTGCCCCTTCGTCGATGCCCGCTTCAATCGCGACCCAGAAGTCAGCGTCGGGTGCGGCGGCTTTTGCATTCGCCACGCGATTTCGTGCGCCAGCGCGCGTTTCCTCGCTGCCAAACGGCTGTTCCGGCACGCCACTCTCGACGCCGACGGCGTCAATATGGCAGGATCCTTCGCCGAAGATCTCGTCAAATGCCCTTAGAATTGCCTGAATTTTGGCAGGATTGGTGGTAGCAGAGACAACATGGTGCATAATTAAGCTCGATTAAAAAATTCATCGCAGTATAACGGAAAAAAAGCATGTTACAGGTATACCTTGTTCGCCACGGTGAAACGCAGTGGAACGCCGAGCGACGTATTCAAGGGCAGTCAGACAGTCCTCTCACCGACAAGGGTGTGCAACAAGCGTGGCAGGTGGCGGAGCGCGCCAGAACGCTGGGCATCACTCACGTTATCTCCAGTGATTTAGGCCGCACGCAGCAGACGGCACGCATCATCGCCGATGCCTGTGGCTGTGACGTCACCCTCGAACCGCGCCTGCGCGAGCTGGATATGGGCGTGCTGGAAAAACGTCCTATCGATACGCTGACGGAAACCGAAGAAGGCTGGCGTCGCATGCTGGTGAACGGTACCGAAGATGGTCGCATCCCAGAGGGGGAATCCATGCAGGAGCTGAGCGTGCGTATGCATGCCGCGCTGGCCGAGTGCCTGAAGCTTCCGGCAGGTAGCCGTCCGCTGCTGGTGAGCCACGGTATCGCGCTGGGTTGCCTGGTGAGCACCATTCTCGGTCTGCCGGCTTACGCCGAGCGCCGTTTGCGTCTGCGCAACTGTTCCATTTCCCGTATCGACTATCAGGAAAGCGCCTGGCTGGCATCGGGGTGGGTGGTTGAAACGGCAGGGGACATTTCGCATCTTGATGCCCCTGCACTGGACGAATTACAGCGTTAACGACGTACCGGAATCAGGAATTCCATACGCAGATTGATAGGGCCTTCTTCCGGTTTAGCATCCTGTGCCGGATAGTAGCGCTCAATGTCCTGACCTTTACGGCGATTCAGATTCAGCATCGGCATGCAGGTTCCGTAAACGGTCAGGATGAATTCCTGAACGCCCGTTCCTAACCCTTCGTATGAGAACATTACATATTCGCCGCCTTCCAGCACGACAGGCTGCGAGCCATGAATGTACCCGTTCGCCATGTCAGGCGTGAGCGCCGTGGTATAAAACACCTCCTGCTCGTCGTCTTTTTCCTGGCTTGGATGCGTTTCGTTCAGGCCATACAGAATCGGCGGGATCGCCGGCGCGTGGCTTAAAAATTCGCGCCAGAACTGAACGCGCATCTGATGGCGGAACTCGGAGATCTGCTCCAGGGAGCAGGAGTAGCTCTGGGTGGTGCCGACCAGGTGCGTTTCCGGCAGGGTGATGATTTCATATTTTGGCATCGCAAATTCGCCCAGACGCAGCGGCGGACGCATACCAAAGGAGCTCCAGTCAGGCGAGCGGCGATAAAGCGCAGGCGTTAACGAGAACTGTTTCTTAAAGGCGCGGGTAAAGGTTTGCTGTGAATCGAAGCGATATTGCAGGGCAATATCGAGGATGGGTCGCGCGGTCAGGCGCAACGCAACAGCAGACTTTGATAACCGACGTGCACGAATATAGGCACCGATAGCATGACCGGTGACATCCTTGAACATCCTTTGCAGATGCCACTTGGAATAGCCTGCTTTTGCCGCCACATTATCCAGTGACAATGGCTGGTCGAGATGACCTTCCAGCCAGGTGAGCAGGTCGCGAATAATTCCAGCCTGATCCATATACTATCCTCATCCTTAAAACTGCCGCAGGTGCCTGTTTACAGGTTAGCGGATAATAGCATTTTTTGACGTTTTAGCATTCAGTGTTTTTTTTGCGCATAAATGCTTTTTGTAGGGGTTTATGTGCGGATATATTCTAATCCTGTGATCTTGCTACATTTTTAGCTAACGTGTTGAATAATCGCTCAGCGTAATTTTTTATGAATGGTAACAATATGAAATACAAGGCTTTACTCTTTACGGCGTTGGTACTCATGGCGGGAAGCGCAGCGCAGGCTGAACAGGTGGGCTCTGTGGATACCGTGTTCAAAATGTTTGGGCCGGACCACAAAATTGTGGTGGAGGCCTTTGACGATCCGGATGTTAAAAACGTCACCTGCTATGTCAGCCGGGCAAAGACGGGCGGGATTAAAGGCGGGCTGGGGCTGGCTGAGGATACGTCTGACGCGGCCATTTCCTGCCAGCAGGTTGGCCCGGTTGAATTGAGCGACAAAATTAAAAACGGCAAAGCGCAGGGCGACGTCGTATTCCAGAAACGGACCTCGCTGGTGTTCAAAAAGCTACAGGTGGTGCGTTTCTACGATGCGAAACGCAACACGTTAGCTTATCTGGCTTATTCCGACAAAGTCGTGGAAGGCTCACCGAAAAACGCGATCAGCGCGGTGCCCATTATGCCGTGGCATTGATAAAAAAAACGGCGCAAATGCGCCGTTTTTTACTGCGTGACGTGACGGATTATTCCTGTAGGTCACCGCAGAAACGATAGCCTTCACCATGGATGGTGGCGATGATTTCCGGCGTATCAGGCGTAGATTCGAAATGTTTACGAATACGACGGATGGTAACGTCAACGGTACGATCGTGTGGCTTCAACTCACGACCGGTCATTTTCTTCAGCAGTTCTGCACGGGACTGGATCTTGCCCGGGTTTTCGCAGAAGTGCAGCATCGCGCGGAATTCACTGCGCGGCAGTTTATACTGCTCACCGTTCGGGCTAATCAGCGAACGGCTATTGATATCAAGTTCCCAGCCGTTGAATTTGTAGCTGTCGACGCTACGACGCTCTTCACTGACCGTACCCAGATTCATGGTGCGGGACAGCAGGTTGCGTGCACGAATGGTTAACTCGCGTGGGTTAAACGGCTTGGTGATGTAGTCGTCCGCGCCGATTTCCAGACCAAGAATTTTATCAACCTCGTTGTCACGGCCTGTCAGGAACATCAACGCGACGTTCGCCTGTTCACGCAACTCGCGCGCCAGAAGAAGGCCGTTTTTGCCCGGCAGGTTGATATCCATAATCACCAGGTTGATATCATTTTCAGAAAGGATCTGATGCATCTCTGCGCCATCGGTCGCTTCAAAGACATCGTAGCCTTCTGCTTCGAAAATGCTCTTTAACGTGTTGCGTGTTACCAACTCGTCTTCAACGATAAGAATGTGCGGGGTCTGCATGTTTGCTACCTAAATTGCCAACTAAATCGAAACAGGAAGTACAAAAGTCCCTGACCTGCCTGATGCATGTCGCAAATTAACATGATCGGCCTAACGTGACTAAAGTACGTAATTGCGTTCTTGATGCACTTTCCATCAACGTCAACAACATCATTAGCTTGGTCGTGGGTACTTTCCCTCTGGACCCGACAGTGTCAAAAACGGCTGTCATCCTAACCATTTTAACAGCAACATAACAGGCTAAGTGACACCGGACACCCAATAAAACTACGCTTCGTTGACATATATCAAGTTCAATTGTAGCACGTTAACAGTTTGATGAAATCATCGTAGCTGAATGCTAGCCTTTGTCACAATTTTTCAATAAACCAACTAGTTGCGGACATTGATTGATAAACGATACGAATCCAATCAGAAAAGAGTATTCATATAGTCATTATCATTACAAAACATAAGGATAATAGACTTCTGTTAACATTCTAACTGATTGTTCAGTCACAAAATAGTTTAGCTTTTTTTAATTGTTATGAAACGCTATTTCGGTGATTTGTGTTGCAAAATTGTAAATTCGTGCTGCGTAATATGTTGAAGTGAATCACATTTTTACCTGCTAACTGATTAAAAAGAGAGCATAAATGCATCTGTCGATTGTGCTGGTGGCACCAGCAAGAGCTGAAAATATTGGCGCTGCGGCGCGTGCCATGAAGACCATGGGTTTTACCGATTTGCGTATCGTGGACAGTACGGCGCATCTGGAGCCTGCCGCACGGTGGGTGGCGCACGGTTCGGGTGATATTCTCGATAATATAAACACTTACGCGACGCTCGCTGACGCCCTGCACGATATTTCGTTTACCGTCGCGACCACCGCGCGCAGCCGGGCGAAGTTTCACTATTACGCCACGCCTGCTGAACTGGTGCCCATGCTGGAAGAAAAAAGCCAGTGGCTGGAGAAAGCCGCGCTGGTGTTTGGGCGCGAAGATTCGGGGCTGACGAATGAAGAGCTGGAGCTGGCTGACGTACTGACGGGCGCGCCGATGGTGGCGGATTATCCGTCACTTAATCTGGGCCAGGCGGTGATGGTTTACTGCTATCAATTAGCATCCTTAATACAAATTTCTCAGCCACCGGTGACAGCAACGGATGAAAACCAGCTGGCGGCCCTGCGCGTTCGCGCTGACAAACTGCTTATGCAGCTGGGCGTGGCTGACGATCGGAAAATGGTGGACTGGTTGCAGCAGCGCCTGGGACGTCTGGAACAGCGAGACACGGCAATGCTGCACCGATTGCTCCATGATATTGAAAAAAAATTAGCGGAGTAAAATGCTGTCATAAGTTTTCAATATGGCCGATCTCGCTGATAACTGGGGTTGCATATGGGGTATTCGGATGAAAATAAATCTGCTCGCAGCGGGACGTGAGAATGTCCCGAATTGTGATCAAAGTAAAAATTCATTGACTTAAGGTGCCCGATCCTTTAACCCTAAAAGAATAGAGCACAGACAGATAATAATGACAGAGTACACAACATCCATGAAACGCATCAGCATCACCACCATTACTACAACCACCATCATTACCACAGGTAACGATGCGGGCTGACGCGTACAGGAAAAACAGAAAAAAGCCCGCACCTGAACAGTGCGGGCTTTTTTTTCGGCTAAAGGAAATGAGGTAGAACCATGCGAGTGTTGAAGTTCGGCGGTACGTCAGTGGCAAATGCGGAGCGTTTTCTGCGCGTTGCCGATATCCTGGAAAGCAACGCCAGGCAGGGGCAGGTTGCCACCGTGCTCTCTGCCCCTGCCAAAATCACGAACCACCTGGTGGCGATGATTGAAAAAACCATTGGTGGTCAGGATGCACTTCCGAACATCAGCGACGCTGAGCGTATCTTCACCGAGCTGCTTCAGGGGCTGGCAGATGCCCAGCCGGGCTTCCCGCTGGCGCAGCTGAAAACCACCGTTGAACTCGAATTTGCCCAGATTAAACATGTCCTTCACGGTATCAGCCTGCTGGGTCAGTGCCCGGACAGCATCAACGCGGCGCTGATTTGCCGGGGTGAAAAACTCTCCATCGCCATCATGGCGGGCGTGCTGGAAGCGCGCGGTCACCGCGTGACGGTCATCGACCCGGTTGAAAAACTGCTGGCGGTGGGCCACTACCTCGAATCCACCGTTGATATTGCCGAATCAACCCGCCGTATCGCTGCGAGCAAAATCCCTTCTGACCATATGATCCTGATGGCGGGCTTTACCGCCGGGAACGAGAAGGGCGAATTAGTCGTGCTGGGCCGTAACGGCTCTGACTACTCCGCTGCCGTGCTGGCGGCCTGTTTACGTGCAGACTGCTGTGAGATCTGGACTGACGTCGACGGCGTTTATACCTGCGATCCGCGCCAGGTGCCGGACGCCAGGCTGCTGAAGTCCATGTCGTATCAGGAAGCGATGGAGCTTTCCTACTTCGGCGCCAAAGTACTTCACCCGCGTACCATCTCCCCGATTGCCCAGTTCCAGATCCCATGCCTGATTAAAAACACCGGTAACCCGCAAGCGCCGGGCACGCTGATTGGCGCCAGCGCGAATGAAGATGACCTGCCGGTGAAAGGCATTTCAAACCTGAATAACATGGCGATGTTCAGCGTCTCCGGCCCGGGTATGAAGGGGATGGTCGGCATGGCTGCACGCGTGTTTGCCGCCATGTCCCGCAACGGTATCTCGGTGGTGCTGATCACCCAGTCCTCTTCCGAATACAGCATCAGCTTCTGCGTACCGCAGGGCGATTGCCTGCGCGCCCGTCGCGCGCTGGAAGAAGAGTTCTATCTGGAGCTTAAAGAGGAGCTGCTGGAGCCGCTCTCTATTCAGGAGCGTCTGGCGGTGATCTCCGTCGTTGGCGACGGCATGCGCACCCTGCGCGGTATCTCTGCTAAATTCTTTGCCGCGCTGGCGCGTGCCAATATCAACATCGTGGCGATTGCGCAGGGCTCGTCCGAGCGTTCAATTTCAGTTGTAGTCGATAACGACGATGCGACCACCGGCGTGCGCGTGGTTCACCAGATGCTGTTCAACACCGATCAGGTCATCGAGCTGTTCCTGATTGGCGTCGGCGGCGTCGGCGGTGCGCTGCTGGAGCAGGTGAAGCGCCAGCAGGAGTGGCTTAAGAAAAAGCACATCGATCTGCGCGTCTGCGGAATTGCGAATTCGAAAGCGCTGCTCACTAACGTCCACGGTCTGAACCTGGAAAACTGGCAGGCGGAGCTGGAAGAGGCGAAAGAGCCGTTCAACCTGGGCCGCCTGATCCGCCTGGTGAAAGAGTATCATCTGCTCAACCCGGTGATCGTCGACTGTACCTCGAACCAGGCCGTGGCCGACCAGTACGCCGACTTCCTGCGCGAAGGTTTCCACGTGGTGACGCCGAACAAAAAGGCCAACACCTCGTCGATGGATTACTATCACCAGCTGCGTCTGGCGGCGAGCAAGTCGCGCCGCAAGTTCCTGTACGACACTAACGTGGGCGCGGGCCTGCCGGTCATCGAGAACCTGCAAAACCTGCTGAACGCGGGCGACGAATTGCAGCGCTTCTCCGGCATCCTCTCCGGCTCCCTGTCGTTTATCTTCGGCAAGCTGGATGAAGGCATGAGCCTGTCGGAAGCCACCCGTGCCGCGCGCGAGCTGGGCTACACCGAACCGGATCCGCGCGATGATCTCTCCGGGATGGACGTGGCGCGCAAGCTGCTGATCCTGGTGCGCGAAACGGGCCGCGAGCTGGAGCTTTCGGATATTGTGATTGAACCGGTGCTGCCAGCAGAATTTGATGACAGCGGCGACGTCAGCGCCTTTATGGCGAATTTACCTCAGCTTGACGATGCCTTTGCCGCTCGCGTGGCGAAAGCCCGTGATGAAGGAAAGGTATTGCGCTATGTTGGCAACATTGAAGAGGATGGCGTCTGCCGGGTGAAGATTACCGAAGTGGATGGCAACGATCCGCTGTACAAGGTGAAAAACGGCGAGAATGCCCTGGCGTTCTACAGCCACTATTATCAGCCACTGCCGCTGGTGCTTCGCGGCTATGGCGCAGGGAATGATGTGACGGCGGCGGGCGTGTTTGCCGATCTGCTGCGTACCCTGTCATGGAAGTTAGGAGTTTAAGATGGTTAAAGTATATGCCCCGGCTTCCAGCGCCAATATGAGCGTCGGATTTGACGTGCTGGGTGCGGCGGTGACGCCGGTGGACGGTTCGCTGCTGGGCGATACGGTAACGGTTGAGGCGGCAGAGCGCTTCAGCCTGAATAACGTTGGCCGTTTCGCCAGCAAGCTGCCGCCTGAACCACGCGAGAATATTGTTTATCAGTGCTGGGAACGCTTCTGTCAGGAGATCGGCAAAAACGTGCCGGTCGCTATGACGCTGGAAAAAAGCATGCCGATTGGCTCGGGACTGGGCTCCAGCGCGTGTTCGGTAGTCGCCGCGCTGGTGGCGATGAACGAGCACTGCGGCAAGCCGCTGAACAACAGCCGTCTGCTGGCGCTGATGGGCGAGCTGGAAGGGCGCATCTCCGGCAGTATTCACTATGATAACGTCGCACCGTGCTTCCTCGGCGGCATGCAGCTGATGATTGAAGAAAATGGCATCATCAGCCAGCAGGTGCCAGGGTTTGACGAGTGGCTGTGGGTGCTGGCCTATCCGGGCATTAAGGTCTCGACCGCGGAAGCGCGCGCGATCCTGCCGGCGCAGTATCGTCGTCAGGACTGTATCGCTCACGGGCGTCACCTGGCGGGCTTTATTCACGCCTGCTACACCCGCCAGCCGCAGCTGGCGGCGAAACTCATGAAAGACGTGATTGCCGAGCCGTACCGCACGAAGCTGCTTCCTGGCTTTAACGAGGCGCGACAGGCTTCAATGGATATCGGCGCGCAGGCATGCGGCATCTCCGGCTCCGGCCCGACGCTGTTCGCCCTGTGCGACAAACCAGACACCGCGCAGCGCGTGGCGGACTGGCTCTCTAAACACTACCTGCAAAATCAGGAAGGCTTTGTTCATATTTGCCGTCTGGACACGGCTGGCGCACGAGTACTGGGATAACGAATGAAACTCTACAACCTTAAAGATCATAACGAGCAGGTCAGCTTCGCGCAGGCGGTCACGCAGGGGCTGGGCAAAAATCAGGGGCTGTTCTTCCCGCACGACCTGCCGGAATTCCAGCTGACCGAAATCGATGAGCTGCTGAAGCAGGACTTTGTCACCCGCAGCACCAAAATTCTGTCTGCGTTTATCGGCGATGAAATCCCGCAGGAGCTGCTGGAAGAGCGCGTACGTGCGGCGTTTGCTTTCCCGGCTCCGGTTCAGCAGGTTGAGCCGGACGTCGGCTGTCTGGAGCTGTTCCACGGCCCGACGCTGGCGTTTAAAGACTTCGGCGGCCGCTTTATGGCGCAGATGCTTACCCACATCAGCGGCGACAAACCGGTGACGATTCTGACCGCGACCTCCGGCGATACCGGTGCGGCGGTGGCCCATGCGTTCTACGGCCTGAAAAACGTCCGCGTGGTGATCCTCTATCCGAAGGGCAAAATCAGTCCGCTTCAGGAAAAACTGTTCTGCACCCTTGGGGGCAACATTGAAACCGTGGCGATCGACGGCGATTTCGATGCCTGTCAAGCGCTGGTGAAGCAGGCCTTCGACGACGAAGAGCTGAAGGTGGCGCTGGGTCTGAACTCCGCCAACTCGATCAACATCAGCCGTCTGCTGGCGCAGATCTGCTACTACTTCGAAGCGGTGGCGCAGCTGCCGCAGGACGCGCGCAATCAGCTGGTGGTTTCCGTGCCAAGCGGCAACTTCGGCGACCTGACGGCGGGCCTGCTGGCGAAATCACTCGGTCTGCCGGTGAAGCGCTTTATTGCCGCCACTAACGCCAACGACACCGTGCCGCGCTACCTGAAAGACGGGAAATGGGCGCCGAACGCGACGCAGGCCACGCTCTCCAATGCGATGGATGTGTCACAGCCTAACAACTGGCCGCGTGTAGAAGAGCTGTTCCGCCGTAAGGTCTGGCGTCTGGGCGACCTCGGCTACGCTGCGGTTACGGATGAAACCACCAAAGCGACCATGCGTGAGCTGAAAGCCGTGGGCTATACCTCTGAGCCGCACGCGGCGATTGCTTACCGTGCGCTGCGCGACGCGCTTCAGCCGGGCGAGTATGGCCTGTTCCTCGGAACCGCTCATCCGGCGAAGTTTAAGGAGAGCGTGGAAGCGATCCTGGGTGAAACGCTGCCGCTGCCAAAAGAGCTGGCCGAGCGCGCCGATCTGCCGCTGCTGTCCCATAAGCTGCCGGCAGATTTTGCGGCACTGCGTAAGCTGATGATGACCCGAGCGTGATTCTCTTGCCCGGTGGCGGCTACGCCTTACCGGGCCTACAAGATCCACAACGACCCCAACGAACCCAATCGTAGGCCGGGTAAGCGCAGCGCCACCCGGCAACGAGAGCTCCGGTCCGTAGGCCGGGTAAGGCGCAGCCGCCACCCGGCTTTTTTATGGAGAAATTAAGGAGAAAAACAGCAGGAAAAAAGCAGAAATTCCCAATAAATGCGGCCACTTAGCGTTTAGGATTGCAGAGACTAACATCCGCCGTTCCCATCACGTACTCTCCTTACATCGGCCCACGCTGGGCAAGAAGAATAAGGAGTCACCTATGTCTACACTGAAACCTGCACTCATCGCGCTCTCACTGATGCTGGTCGCTCCCATGGCGGTGCAGGCCGCTGAGATCACCCTCGTGCCTGCGGTAAAGCTGCAAATTGGCGATCGGGATAATAACGGACACTACTGGGATGGCGGCCGCTGGCGCGACCATGACTGGTGGAAAGCGCACTATGACTGGCGCGACAACCACTGGCGTCCGCACGATGAACATCGCGATCGTCACGATCGCCACCGTCATGACGATCATCGTCCGGGCCCGGACAGGAAACACCATTAACACAAACCCCGCCAGCTGGCGGGGTTGTCTTTTATTGCTCGTGACGCTTAAACACCAGCTCGTTTTTGCCTGACGATGCCTCGTCGAAGAAATACCCTTCGCTGTTAAAAGCGGTGAGCTGCTCCGGCTTTGTCAGGCGGTTTTGAATGATGAAGCGGCTCATCAGACCGCGCGCTTTTTTGGCGTAGAAGCTGATCACTTTAAATTTGCCGTTCTTCTCGTCGAGGAACACCGGCTTGATAATGTCCGCATTCAGCTTTTTCGGCTTCACCGATTTGAAGTACTCATCGGAGGCCAGGTTGATCACCACGTTATCTCCCTGGGCTTGCAGCGTCGCGTTAAGCTTGTCGGTGATCACATCGCCCCAGAAGTGGTACAGATCTTTGCCTTTGGCGTTTTCCAGGCGAATACCCATCTCCAGACGATACGGCTGCATCAGATCCAGCGGGCGCAGTACGCCATACAGGCCGGACAGCATGCGCAGATGCTGCTGGGCAAAATCGAAATCGGCTTCGCTAAACGTTTCTGCTTGCAGGCCAGTGTAGACGTCACCTTTAAAGGCCAGCAGCGCCTGGCGCGCGTTGTCGGGCGTGAAGTCAGGCTGCCACTCGTGAAAACGGATGGCGTTCAGGTCGGCGAGTTTATCGCTGATGCTCATCAGCGAGGCGATCTGCGGAGCCGACAGTTTACGCGCCTCGTGGATTAGCTGTTGCGAGTAGTCCAGCAGTTCCGGCTGGGTATAACGCTCAGTGGCGAGCGGGCTCTGGTAGTCGAGCGTTTTTGCAGGTGAAATCAGAATCAGCATATCCAGTCCTTGCAGGAAATTTAGAGCGACTTTAACAAAAAATCGCCCTGATTTGATCGATAGCTGTTATTGCCGCGGCAAATCATCCCAGGTGCCAGGGGCAATTTGTGACTCGATTTCGGGATAGCGTGTGGCGTCAAAGACGGGCGGCACGCCAAGCTTGCGCTGACGCAGATAATCCCGCGCGATCAGCGCCACAACCGGTGAAAGCAGCAAAATGGCCGTCAGGTTAGTGATGGCCATCAGCGCCATAATGACGTCCGCTATTTGCCAGACCATCGGCATGCTGAGCAGGGAGCCGACGAACACCATCCCCAGCACAGCCGCGCGAAGGATGTTGCGGGCCAGACGCGAATCGACGTTCAGGAAGACAAGGTTGTTTTCGGCATAGATATAGTTCACCGCAATGGAGCTGAAGGCAAAAAGCCCCACGACAAGGGCGACAAGACCGGCGCCCCAGCCGCCAACGAGTGAGACCAGCGCCTGTTGTACCCAATGAATGCCTGCCGTACTGCCGGATGGATGTTCAACGGCGCCGGCCAGCAGCATTATCATCGCACTGGCGGAGCAGATAACAATGGTGTCCGTGAAGACGCCAATCATCTGCACAATGCCCTGCGCGGCGGGATGCGGGGGCCAGGATGCGGCCGCGGCGGCGGCATTTGGCGTGGAGCCCATTCCCGCTTCGTTGGAGAACATCCCCCGCTGGAACCCGGCAGTGAGGGCCTGGCTAACGGTGTAACCCAGCGCGCCGGACGCCGCTTCGCGCCAGCCAAACGCGCTTTTGAAGATGGTGGCGATGACGTTCGGCACCTCGTCGATATGTATCGCGCATACCAACAGGCTGGTGGACACCCACAGCAGCGCCATCAGGGGAACCAGCCACTGCATCAGGCGGGCTACCCCTTTAAGACCGGTCACAATGGTCAGCAGGGTGAGAAGGGCAAGCGCGCCGCCCGTCAGCCACTCCGGACAATTGAAGGCAAAGCGCAGCGCGTGGGCGACGGAATTTGCCTGAACGGTGTTGAAAATCAGGCCATACGCCACCAGCAAAAAGATCGAGAACAGAACGCCCATCCAGCGCATTCCCAGCCCGCGAGCCATATACCAGGCAGGTCCGCCGCGAAACTGGCCTTTGCTGTCTTTTTCTTTGTAGAGCTGGGCCAGCGAGCACTCGGCAAAGGCGGTGGCCATGCCGATAATCGCCGTCACCCACATCCAGAACACGGCGCCCGGACCGCCCGCGCCGATCGCCAGCGCAACACCGGCCAGGTTACCGCTGCCGATGCGTGCGGCGAGGCTGGTACAGAGCGCCTGAAACGACGTCAAGCCGCCCGGCTGCGGGGTGACGCTGTTTTTCAGACTTCTGCCAAATTTGCGGATATAGCGAAACTGAATCAGCCCGCTGCGCCACGTAAACCAGATACCTGCCCCTGAAAGCAGGTAAATCATGATCGAACCCCAGAGGACTTCGTTGATAAAGAAAAAGAAATCAGGCACTAACGTCCCTCTTGTTGATGCCAACGTGAATATGTAAGCGCTACCACTGATTGTGCATGCTGTTACTTAGCAGCCTGTTAATATTGTGAGTTTATCATACTCTGCCTAAGCGCACTGTCTGCGGTTGCGCTGCCTCTCACTCGTGTTATCATCAGGGCAGACCGGTTACATCCCCCTAACAAGTAAACCTGTCATTTTTCCGCTGCTGGCAGGCTGTCGGTAGTGTGAATTATCCAGGGAACGTTAAAAGAGAAACACTATCATGACGGATAAATTGACCTCCCTTCGTCAGTTCACCACTGTCGTCGCTGACACCGGAGATATTGCGGCAATGAAGCTGTACCAGCCGCAGGATGCTACAACCAACCCTTCTCTGATCCTTAACGCTGCGCAGATCCCTGAGTATCGCAAACTGATCGACGAAGCGGTGACCTGGGCGAAAGCGCAGAGCAATGACCGCGCGCAGCAGGTTGTGGATGCTACCGACAAACTGGCGGTGAACATCGGTCTGGAAATTCTGAAACTGGTTCCTGGCCGTATCTCAACTGAAGTTGATGCTCGCCTGTCCTACGACACCGAAGCCTCTATCGCCAAAGCAAAACGCCTGATCAAACTGTATAACGATGCGGGCATCAGCAACGACCGTATCCTGATCAAACTGGCCTCTACCTGGCAGGGCATTCGCGCCGCCGAGCAGCTGGAAAAAGAAGGGATCAACTGTAACCTGACTCTGCTGTTCTCCTTCGCGCAGGCGCGTGCCTGTGCCGAAGCTGGCGTATACCTGATTTCTCCGTTCGTGGGCCGTATTCTGGACTGGTACAAAGCCAACACCGACAAGAAAGAGTACGCGGCGTCTGAAGATCCAGGCGTGATTTCCGTGACGGAAATCTACGAATACTACAAACAGCACGGCTATGAGACCGTTGTGATGGGCGCAAGCTTCCGTAACGTCGGTGAAATTATCGAGCTGGCCGGCTGTGACCGCCTGACCATCGCCCCTGCGCTGCTGAAAGAGCTGGCAGAAAGCGAAGGCGCTATCGAGCGTAAACTGTCTTACACCGGTGAAGTGAAAGCGCGCCCGGAGCGTATCACGGAATCCGAGTTCCTGTGGCAGCATAACCAGGATCCAATGGCAGTAGACAAGCTGGCGGACGGTATCCGTAAGTTTGCTATCGACCAGGAAAAACTGGAAAAAATGATCGGCGATCTGCTGTAATCATTCTGCGTGACCGGGCTCCCGGTCACGCGTCTTTCCCCCGCCTCTGTCTGAATTTTCTCTCTGCGTGTATCATTCCCATTAATCAGTACTTTTTGAATGGAATGGATATGAATACCTTACGCATCGGCTTAGTGTCGATTTCTGACCGCGCCTCCAGCGGTGTTTATCAGGATAAAGGCATCCCTGCTCTGGAAGAATGGCTGGGCAGCGCGCTGACTACCCCGTTTGAGATCCAGACTCGCCTGATCCCGGACGAGCAGCCGATCATCGAGCAGACCCTGTGCGAGCTGGTGGATGAGATGAGCTGCCACCTGGTGCTGACGACGGGCGGAACCGGCCCCGCGCGCCGCGACGTGACGCCTGACGCGACGCTGGCTATCGCCGATCGGGAAATGCCGGGCTTCGGTGAACAGATGCGCCAGATCAGTCTACACTTTGTTCCGACGGCCATTCTTTCCCGTCAGGTCGGGGTGATCCGCAAACAGGCGCTGATCCTGAACCTGCCGGGGCAGCCGAAGTCGATCAAAGAGACGCTGGAAGGCTTAAAGGCCGAGGATGGCAGCGTCATCGTCCACGGTATCTTTGCAAGTGTACCGTATTGTATACAGCTGCTTGACGGGCCATACGTGGAAACTGACGACAACGTGGTAGCAGCATTTCGTCCGAAAAGCGCACGCCGCGAGACAATCTCCTGAAGTTGATTAAAATGTGACATTCGCGCCAGCGGCAGTAGCGTGTAAATGGATTTACGATATAGTAATTTTTTCTTTACGATTGCTGTAAAAATAAATCCACAACACACGCACAATGGTTCGCTATGTCACATAACGCCCGACCTCTGAATCGACAGGACTACAAAACCCTCACGCTCGCTGCCTTAGGCGGCGCGCTGGAGTTTTACGACTTCATCATCTTCGTCTTCTTCGCCGCCGTCGTGGGTGCGCTGTTCTTCCCGGCGGATATTCCGGAATGGCTGCGCCAGGTGCAAACCTTCGGCATTTTTGCTGCCGGGTATCTGGCGCGTCCGCTGGGCGGCATCGTCATGGCGCACTTTGGCGATCTGGTCGGGCGCAAGAAGATGTTTACCCTCAGTATCCTGCTGATGGCCGTGCCGACGCTGGCCATTGGCCTCTTGCCGACCTATGCGTCGATGGGCATTATCGCTCCGTTATTGCTGCTGCTGATGCGCGTGCTCCAGGGCGCGGCCATTGGTGGAGAAGTGCCGGGCGCGTGGGTGTTTGTCGCCGAGCACGTCCCGGCGCGCCGTATCGGCATTGCGTGCGGAACGCTGACGGCCGGGCTAACGGTTGGCATTCTGCTTGGCTCCGTGGTGGCAACCCTCGTCAATACCAGCATGACGCAGCAGGCCGTTTACGACTGGGGCTGGCGTATTCCTTTCCTGCTGGGGGGAGCGTTCGGGCTGGTGGCGATGTACCTGCGTCGCTGGTTGCAGGAGACGCCAATATTTCTGGAAATGCAGCAGCGGAAGACGCTGGCACAAGAACTGCCGGTGAAAACGGTGGTTGTGCGGCATAAAAAAGCGGTAGTGGTGTCGATGCTGCTCACCTGGCTGCTGTCTGCGGGTATCGTGGTGGTCATTTTGATGTCGCCGGTCTGGCTGCAAAAGCAGTACGGTTTTGCGCCTGCGGTAACGTTGCAGGCGAACAGCATCGCGACGATTATGCTCTGCTTTGGCTGTCTGGCCGCCGGGCTGGCGGCGGATCGTTTTGGAGCCAGCGTGACCTTTATCGTCGGCAGCCTGCTGCTGGCCGCGTCGAGCTGGGCTTTTTATCATCTGGCGGGCACCCATCCTGAACAGCTGTTCCTGCTGTACGGCATCGTTGGGCTGTGCGTGGGGGTCGTTGGCGCCGTACCGTACGTGATGGTCCGGGCCTTTCCGCCGGAGGTACGCTTCACCGGGATCTCGTTCTCTTATAACGTTTCGTATGCCATTTTCGGTGGACTAACGCCAATAGTGGTTACGGTGTTGATGGGCGTGTCGCCGCTCGCACCAGCGTGGTACGTGCTGGCGTTATCGCTGATGGGGCTGGTATTGGGGATATGGCTTCGTCAGTCTGGGGGTTATCGTGCCCGCGATGCGGGCACGACAGAGGGATCAGTGTTTTTCACCAATCGGTAATACGGTGCGGCCGAACTGTTCGTTCAGCACTTCACCCATTGCCAGGTAGATAGCACTTGCGCCGCACACCAGACCGACCCAGCCAGCAACGTGAACGATGCCTTCGTTATCCGCCAGGTGACCCATTGCCAGCAGGGCGAACAGCACGGTCAGGCTCAGGAAGACGAATTGCAGTGCGCGGTTCGCCTTCAGGGTGCCGAAGAACATGAACAGGGTGAAGACGCCCCACAGTCCCAGGTACACGCCCAGGAAGTGGGCGTTTGCCGCATCCGCCAGGCCCATTTTAGGCATCAGCAGAATCGCGACCAGCGTCAGCCAGAACGAACCGTAAGAGGTGAAGGCGGTTAAGCCGAAGGTATTGCCTTTCTTATATTCCAGCAGGCCCGCGAAGATTTGTGCGATACCGCCGTAAAAAATGCCCATCGCCAGGATTACGCCGTCCATCGGGAACATCCCGATGTTGTGCAGGTTCAGCAGAATGGTGGTCATGCCAAAACCCATCAGGCCCAGCGGAGCCGGATTAGCCAACTTAGTGTTGCCCATAAGTCCTCAAAAAAATCATCATTAAAATGGTGAAATGGTTAAACCCGCGTCAGTTCTACCTGACAGGGCGCGGCATCATAATCGGCGCGAGATGCTGCGTCTATGATCTGGATAGGGTGAAATAAAAAATTTTTACCTGCTAAGTTAGACGATTTCTCAAGTTATTCCTTAGTTTTTGTAATTGTATTTTAAAAGCCTCTGCCGCCAAACCAGATAGGGCGTCATGATGGCCACGAACCTGTTCATATGTTTGTTAAAGCTAGGTTTAGCAATCATAAAATCATCAGGCTTTCGTTAGTAAGCGACGGATGCTTGGAAGGGGAGGTTTTAAGCGCAAAATCAATACTCGCGGAGGGAATACCTTCGCGTGTGCTTAAATGTTTAGGGAAAGGGGAGTTTTTTATCTGATTTGACAGCACTCAAGTAGGAGTACTTTGGAACTGTATATTTGAGTGATTTTTTCGCTTTGGTGTTCACATCAACCCTGATACAGGCGCATCAATATCCGTAATTTCCACTGATTATAACATATTGAGCATAAAGAAATTTTTTAGATTTTCTACTTCTGATGAAGAATTATCTCCTTGCAAAGAAATATCACATGTACCGTCTCGATCGGTGAGCCACTGATTGGCTGGACTGGGGCTTTGTAACCAGCCACACCTTAACTCCTTGGCTAAGGCATGATTGCTTAAAATCAGTAAGACCAATGGTAGGTATTTTCTCATTGCGGCTCCCTCGTTACTGTTTTTTTGTACCAATACCTGTCTTTGTGGGGGTAAGGGTGTCAGAATGAATCCAACCGGACACAGAAGCGCCATTTTTTTTGAAATAGATGATTGAGGAAAACCCGTTATAATCGGCATTAGCGTTGACCAAGTCCCCTTGCACTAAAAAGAGATCTTTAATCTTACAGCTTTCATCTGGTGCGCTGTAAATATATGTTCTCCCAGCATTTTTAATAACATAGACTAAATCATCAAACGGTGTTTTTTCCTGCATTGCAACTGCCATTTTATTAGCGTCACTGCATTTTGAATTCGGGGAAGGCAATGCTCTAAAATCATCTGGATCACTTCCTTGGTTTGTGTAAATTCGACCATCAGATTTCCTGATGCGTAGGTCAAATAATTTTGCTGATGTTCCAGTATCGCCGCCGCATTGTGGCTTTGAATGATTCTCGCGAACAGGGATTAGAATATAACCATCATTACTATCATCAACATCAAATTCCAGGCACTCACCCTTGACTGACGTTAGGCAGTTATCATGGATAGCATCATATGCCTTTAGCACCATTTCATCGTTTTCCGAGCCAAGCGCAGAGAGGCTGTAACAAACTGAAGATATAATAAATATTTTATTTATCAAATTCATATAAATCATATCGCTCCATAAGACGGATAAGTTTTGGTGCATAATCAGGATCAGTTGCATAGCCAGCTTTAGCTATTTCAGTGATGAATTGGTTTGGCTCAGTCGTGTGAATGAATGCGGGTTTATATCGTTTGTTTTCGTTCAAAAAACGACCGTAGTCATCAGCCGACTCCGCGTAATCTGCGTATGCACGAAAAGTATCTTTAATATGAATTACCTTGCCGTCGATGACTTCTGTTGTGCCAAATGACGTACTGTTTCCAGTTGGTGATTTGCCTTTAATGCCAAAGTATGCATTATTTTTGACATGTTTCCCCCAGCCGGATTCCAAAGCTGATTGTGCGAGTAACACGGAAGCTGGTACTCCCCATTTAGCAGCGGCTTGTTCTGCTGAATCCGAAGCCATGTCCAAAAAGTCTTGGACATTTCGGGGTCTGATTACACCTCTTCGAGACTGCATTTTTAGCGCATCAAGAAATACCACCGGATGCATATGCCACAGAGCCTCACTGCTACGGATCTCTGGTACGTCCTTCATCCACACTAGTTTATTGATGAAGTCACGGTTGAATAGTGCCAGATCAGGATATTTCTTTGCCTGCTCATCAAGCGCTGCCTGC